>JBGQJV010000234.1:0-6984 GCA_041499215.1 Gemmatimonadota bacterium
GAGACCCCGTGCTTCGGGCCTGAGCTGGTCGGCAAACTCGATGACTCCGCCAGGCTGGCCATCAATCACCAGCCAGGCTCTGAGCCCAGGTGCGTCGCCGTCCGACCACGCGTCCGCCAGCCCGGGAAAGCGGTTCAGCAGAAAGGACCGCGCCCCGATTGCCACGTCGCGGCCTCCCGCCTGCCCGACGACCCCCTGGCCCGGGCTCTCGGTTACTCCCGTTGCCGCCGGCACCACCAACCCGCGACGGGCTGCCAAGGCAACGATCGGGCGGGCCAGCAGGTGACTCGAGCCGCCGTCCACCGCGGCGGCCAGGGTGAGCACTTCGTCCTCACTGAAGGGAGGAAGGGCCCGCACCGCGCTCACTTCCGGCCGGCCGACCGTCAGGGTCCCGGTCTTGTCGAGCAGCGCCGCGGTGATCTGGCCCAGCCGCTCAAGTGCTTCGCCGTGGCGGATAATGATACCCCGCCGAGCGGCCCGGTTCAGTCCTCCGATCATCGCGACCGGCGCCGCGAGAATGAGCGGGCATGGTGTCGCGACCACCAGAATCGCAAGGATGCGGGGCAGGTCCCCCGAGATCAGCCAGGTGGCCAGGCAGACGCAGAGCGTGACCGGCGTGAACACCACCGCGTACCGGTCCGCCATCCGCTGCAGCGGGGACTTGCTCGCCTGGGCGCTCCGGACCAGCTGGACGATCCTGGCATACTGGCTCTCCCGTGCCGGCGCGGTCGCCGTCACCGTGATGGGGCCTTCCAGGTTGAGGCCCCCACTCAGCAGGCTTGCCCCCAGGTGCGCGGTCACCGGGACCGGCTCCCCGGTGAGGCGGGAGGCATCCACGTGGGAGTGTCCCTCCAGCACCACGCAGTCGCAGGGGATCATTTCCCCCGGCCGGACCAGCAGCCGGTCCCCGACCTGGATCTGCTCGACCGGAATCTCCTCGGCTCCCCGCTCCTGCACCCTGGTGGCCTGCCGCGGCGCGGCAGCCTCCAGTTCCTCCACTGCGCGCGAGGCGCGGCCGGCGGCGTAGCGCTCCAGCGCTTCTCCACCGGTCTGCATCAGGACGACTACCAGCCCCGGGAGTGGTTGCTGCAGCGCTACCGCCCAGACGATGGCCAGCGAGGCAACCAGATCCGCCGCGAAGATGCCGGCGAACATCCCCTTGAGGGTCCGCCAGACCACCGGTGCGCCCAGCAGCAGCAGGATGGCGAGCCACAGGCGAGATCCCCAGATGGCATACGGCCCCGCCTGGAGGGCGAGGCCGCAGAGGATCGCCAGGAGCGCCGTTGCCGGCGCTCCCCAGCGGGAGGTCACGAGGCCTGGGCGTCGGGCACCTGGTCTTCGGCTCGTGCCCGGCGGAGGCAGAAGCCAACGCCACGGACGGTCTGGATCAGGTTCTCTCCCGCCGCGCGCTGCAGCTTCCGGCGCACGTTCCCCACGTGCACGTCGACCACATTGCTCTCGGGGTCGAAGTGCATATCCCAGACCTTCTCGAGCAGGGTCGTCCGGCGCACTACCTGCTCCGGGTGGAGCAGGAAGAACTCGACGATCTGGAACTCTTTCGGGGTGAGATCGAGGGCCTTCTCCTCGACCAGAACCACGTGGCGCAGGCGGTCCAGCGTGAGCGGACCGTACCGCAGCACCTCCAGCCGTTCGGCGCCGCCCCGCCGGGCCAGGGCCCGGATGCGGGCGAGCAACTCGTCGAAGCGGAAGGGCTTCGCCAGATAGTCGTCCGCGCCGGCATCCAGCCCCCGCACGATGTCTTCCACCCCGTCCCGGGATGTCAGCATCATGATCGGGGTGTTCCGACCCTCTCGTCGGAGCTCCATGGCGATCTGGAAGCCGTTTTTCTTGGGGAGAACGACGTCGAGGAGAATCACGTCGTACTCGTAGACGTGGGCCAGCGTCGTAGCCTCATCGCCATCGGCGGCGATATCCACGACGTAGCCCTCTTCCTTCAGGCCCTGCTCGATGAAACCCGCGACCTTCCGGTCGTCTTCCACGACGAGGACTTTCATGGTTCCGAAGTTAAAGGAACTGGATGAATGCGCCTCGAACCAATCATGAAGGGATTCTCAGTTTCCAGCAACTGGAAGTTCCAGAACGAAACACCCGCCGACTCCCGGCCGAGGAATAACCCGGAGTTCTCCGCCGAGGAGCCGCGCCAGGCGGCGTGAGAGAGGTAGCCCCAGACCGGCGCCCTGGCCTTCGTCCACCGCCTTGGTCTGATAGATGTCGAAAATGCTATCGACGTCGGCGGTCGCGACCCCGGGTCCGTCGTCCTCTATCATGAACGTGACAACCGGATCGCCTTGCTGAAGTGACACCCGCACGGAGCCTCCGGCCGGGGAGTGGCGGATGGCGTTTCCGAGCAGATTCACCAGGATCTGCTCCACCCGGTGGGGGTCGGTTCGGCAGATCGGTGAGGGGTCCGGTATGTCGATCACCAGCCGAACCCCCTTGGCATCCCCGGCCGGGGTTACCCGGTTCACGGCATGACGGATCACCCCTCCGCAATCCACCTCTACAATCACCGGCTTGAGCCGGTCCTCGTCCAGCCGGCTCAGGTCCAGCAAGTCGTTGATGAGGCTGATGGCGCCTTCCGCGGAATCGAGGACCTCGTACGCCGCCCGCGGCACCGACTGTGGATCCTTCCGCCGCACCAGCATTTCGGCCCAGCCAAAGACCGCGGCCAGCGAGTTCCGGAGCTCGTGATTCACCATCGCGAAGAACCGCTCGCGCGACCGGTGCAGCTGCTGCACCTCCTCCAGCAGCCGGGCGCTCTCCTCGTGCAACTTGGCGTTTTCGATCGCCGCGGCTGCCTTCGAGGCGAGGAGCGTCGCCAGATGCTCGTCCTGCGCGGTAAACTCGCTGCCGCCGATCTTCTCGGTGAGGTACAGATCTCCCAGCACTCCGCGCTTGCCGATGATCGGTACGCCCAGGAACGACCGCATCAGAGGATGGTTGGGTGGGAAGCCGTACCCCGCCGGGTGCTTGGTCAGGTCGGTCAGACGCAGGGTGCGCCTGTCGCGTATGACCAGACCGAGGATGCCATGACCTCGCGGCGGAGGTCCCATCCGCGCCTTCTCCTCCGCGGTCAGGCCGAAGGTGGTGAACCGCTCGAGCGTGCGCCCATCCACCGCCAGCATCCCGACGGCGGCGTAGCGGGCCCCGATCACTTCCGCGGCAAGATCGGCGACACTCTGCAGCACGCCTTCGAGGGACAGCTCGGCGATCAGTTCCGGGCCGCCCGTCACCAGTCGCTCGAGCCTGGTGGAGAGGGCCGCATCGACCGGCAGCGGCGTCACGAGTGATTCGGGCATCTGTCCTAATTTTAGCCGCTACAAGTGTTTGCGTCGACCCATCAGGTTCCCGGCTGTTTCATCCCTGCTTCATGGCGCGTGCCGTACCCTAGCAGCAACTCTGGAGCGGGGTGGGCGCTTGATGCTTCTGCGGCATGTCCTCGCTGCGGCAGATGATTCCGAGGAAGGCCGCGCCGCGATCCTGGCGGCGGCCCACCTGGGCCAGCGCTCGGGAGCGCGGGTCAGCGTGGTGACTGTCGTACCCGCAATGCCCACTGAAGCAGTCGCAGCCCGTCTGCTCGAGCGGTTGAGTGATACAGTGGAGGGCCAGCTCCGCCACCTGGATCAGGGACGCCCGCCGGTGGATCTCGCGGTGGAGTTCGGTTTGCCGGGGATCGAAATCGCGAGGTTCGCCGAGACCCGCGGGGCGGACCTGATCATACTCGGACGCAAGCGGCGCACGTCCATGCAGCGGCTGCTGATGGGCGATACCGCCGACGCCGTCGCGCGGCGCAGCCGGGTTCCCTGTCTCTTCGTCCAGGCTGGGGCCCACGAGTACGGGAGGATCCTGGTGGCGCTGGATGGCACCGAGCGCGGGCTCAGCGTACTCCCGGTGGCCATGGACTTTGCCCGGGATGCACACTCCCGGCTCCGCGCCGTCACCGTGGAGCCGGCGTTTGACAACGAGCGGGACGGGCCCTGGGTCCATACCGGCCGAAGCGAACGACTGGCCGAGGCCATCGACAGTCTCCGCAATCGCAGCGGGGCAGGTCAGGAAGCCTGGGACACGGTCCTGGGGCGCTCGGGCGAGACGCTGGTGGTGCACCGCGGAAGGGTGGTCGACGAGATCCTCGGGGAGGTGCACGCCTCGGCGACCGATGTGCTGATCCTGGGGTGTCACCGCGGGGGTCCGGCAGGGATGATCGAGGCCGGGAGCATCACCCGCCGACTGATGCACGAGTGCCCCTCCTCGGTGCTGACCGTACCGCTCTAGGACGACCGGCCTGCAGGCATTCCTCGCTCGAGGCTTGCGGACACCGTCCATGAGGCCATCTTCATTCATGCCTCAGCCGCGGCTCAGCCCCAGGGTCGTAGCCTCCATTTCATGAACGACACCTCACTCGATCCGTGGGCCGTGGCCCTGGATGAATTCCCGTTGACCGGCACGGCGGCCCAGAAGTTCCGCGCCGTACTCCGATCGACCGTGCTGGCACCCTCCAGCCACAACTCTCAGCCATGGCTGTTCCGCCAGCACGGGAATGCGCTGGACCTGCTGGCCGATCGGACGCGCGCGCTTCCGGTGGTTGACCCGGATGATCGGGAGCTGATCATCAGCTGTGGCGCCGCCTTGAGGTTTCTCCGGATCGCGCTGACCCACTTTGGCCAGGGTTTCCGGGTGACGTTGCTTCCGGACGCGTCGGATCCCGACCTGCTCGCACGGATCGAACTGACGGACTCGCTGGTCCCCACCGAGCGCGATCACGCGCTGTTTCAGGCGATCCCCGCGCGCCGCACCAACCGGCTGCCGTTCTCCAGCGACCCGGTTCCAGAGGCGGTCCTCGGCCGGGCCCGCACTCAGGCCGAGAAGGACCGGGTCTGGTTCCAGACCCTGACCGGTGAAGCCGACCGCAGCGCGCTGGCTGAGCTGATTGCGGAAGGTGACAAGTTGCAGCTGGCCGACCGGCGCTTCCGCCGGGAGCTCGCGGCGTGGGTGCACGCCAATCGCAGCAGCAGCCGCGACGGCATGCCCGGATTCGCCCACGGCGTGGGGAATCTGGCCTCCGAGGTCGGACCGCTGATCATCCGGACGTTCGATATAGGTGGCGGCAAGGCGGCGCGCGACAAACAGCTGGTCCTTGGCTCTCCCGCGCTCGCCGTCCTGTGGACCGAGGAGGACAGCCCCCGGGCCTGGCTGGATGCGGGGCAGGGACTCGCCGGGGCGCTTCTGAGCCTGCAGGCCGACGGTGTCTCCTCGTCCTACCTGAACCAGGCGCTGGAAGTCCCCGAGCTCCGCGGCCGGGTCGGTGCCCTGCTCGGGCGGGAAGGAGCCCCGCAGCTGGTTCTCCGCCTGGGCTATGGCAAGCCGACCCGCTCCACCCCCCGGCGCCGGGTAGAAGAAGTACTGTCGACCGATTGATCGGCTTGGCACCCGCCGAAACACCGAGACTGCCATCACACCCGAACTGGATACCGCGGTCAAGCTCGGAGTCGCCGGTCTCATCGGACTGGCGGTGGGAATCGAGCGCGAGTGGTCGGGGCACGCCAGCGGGCCCCACGCGCGGTTCGCCGGCGCTCGCACGTTCCTCCTCCTGGGCCTGCTCGGCGGCGTTGGTGGTCTGTTGCTCGAGCTGGGCTGGGGGACGGTGGCCGCCGTCCTTCTCGCCGGGGGGGCTGCCCTCGCCGTAACCGCGTATGCCGTCGCGGCAAGGCGCGGCGGCCCCGAAGGAGTTGACGGCACCACCGAGGCCGCCGCGCTGGCTGTTCTGTCTCTCGCCGTCGTCGCGGGGCTCGGTCTGCTCCGTCTCGCCGCGGCGACCGGCGCCGTCCTGGTCCTTGCCCTCCGCGAAAAAAGCACGATCCAGAGGTTCGTCCGTGACATCGACGAGGTGGAGCTCCGCGCAGCGCTGCAGTTCGCAGTGCTGGCGCTGGTCCTGCTTCCCATCCTCCCTGAAGGACCCTACGGTCCGCTCGGCGGAGTACGACCTCGCGAGCTGTGGGTCGTGGTGCTCCTGGTATCAGGGCTCAACTTCGCCGGTTACCTCGCCCGCCGGGCTCGCGGCACCAGGGCAGGGACGACGCTCACCGGCCTGCTCGGCGGACTGGTCTCCTCCACGGCGGTGGCACTCACCTTCTCCCGCCAGAGCCGGGAACACCCCGATCATGGAAGGTCGCTCGGGCTCGGGGTCGTTGCCGCCTGCACCATGCTCCTGCCCAGGCTCGCCGTGCTGACTCTCGTGTTGCAGCCGGGCCTTACCCCGCGGCTGCTTCCCTTCTTCCTGCCGCCTCTCGCGGTGGGGGCGCTCGCTCTCGCCGTCGGCCTGAGCCGGGCCGACCGGTCGAACGAGGATGCCCTGCCGGCGAGGAAGAGCCCCTTGAGCCTCGGTTCGGCCATCCTCCTTGCGATGGGGTTCCAGGCGGTTCTCATGCTCATGGCCTTTGTGAACCAGCGGTTCGGCCAGAGAGGAATTCTCACCTCGGCGGCGATTCTGGGGTTTACCGACATGGATGCCCTCACGCTCTCGATGAGCCATCTCGCCGCCGCTCCGGACCTGATCGGCCTCGCCGCCACGGCGATGGCCGTGGGGGTCCTCTCCAACACCGTGCTGAAACTGGGTGTCGTTATCACGGTCGGTGCGGGGGAGTTCCGGTGGAGGACGGGACTCTGGCTCGTCGCGCTCGCCGTTGCGAGCGTGGCTGGCCTGTGGCTTGGCGCCGGCTGATGAGTCGGGAGTAGGAATCCGGGGAGGGAAGTTTCTCTGGACCTTCAAGGCTTCTTCATGTGTCGCCAGCCACCTTCATCTTTGCTCTCCAGCATGGGTGGACTTATGGCAACCGCGCTCTATCGATCGATCTTCGTACCTCTCGACGGCTCTCCCTTCGCCGAGCAGGCCCTTCCCCTCGCAGTCGAAATCGCTCGCCGGGCCGGCGCGCTGCTGCACCTCGCGCTGGTTCACCACCCGGTGCC
>JBGQJV010000235.1:0-6962 GCA_041499215.1 Gemmatimonadota bacterium
GAGTCACGTGGACTACGTGGTGGAAGCCATCCTGAATGTCTTCGCCCGCCGGGCCCGGGTGGGCGGGTACCGTTTCGTGGAGCAGGCCCCCTTCCTGCGGCACTTCACCGCCCGGTTCGAGCCACTGGGATAGACCGCGGGCGGCCGTGCGGGCGCCGGAGGGGCGCGAGCGCGGCGCGGAACAGCCGGGCGAGGGTCCTCCGTGGCCGGGACGGCGGGGGTTCCGCCGATCCGGACTCGGGAAACCGCTCCCCGGTTCCCTCCTGCCGGAGCCCGGGCTCGTCTCGCAGGGTGGCGCGGAGTACATATAAGTATGCGGCATACATATAATACCTCCCAGCCGAAAGGTCCTGGTCAGGCCTGCTCCGCGGCCTGCACGGCACAGCCCACCGGGCAGGTGGCGTCGGGGCAGACGGACAGATCGCACAATCGGCAGATATGGTCGGAATGACGCCGGTCCCGGGTGAGTGCGGCCAGCAGCTTCTCGCTGAGCCGCACCAGCTGAGCCCGCTCCGCCGGCGCGAGCGCCGCCAGCGCCGGCTCCAGCGCCTGTTGCCGGGCGTCCAGTACCGCGCGGGCGCGGCGCTTCCCCTGTTGGGTCAGCTGCAGCGCCACCGAGCGGGCGTCCCGACCCGCCCGCCGCTCGACGCTGCCCTCCCCTTCCAGCCCATCCAGCAACCGGACCGTGCCGCTATGGGAGAGCCCGAGGATCTGGCGAAGCTGCTCGATGCTGAGCCCTGGCTCGCCCAGGATGGTGGTGAGGGCCGCCGGACAGGCCGACCCGTGGTCGGCCGCATCCGTGGTGGCGGTTTCCAGCTCATCGTGGAGGGCCACGACCAGGGCACCCAGCAGGTTGGCGGTACGCGCGTTGGACATGGTGTTAATATATGTGCGTCACACATATAATGCAATCCGCCCCCGCCCATCCGGGCGCGGGGCTAGCCCCGCTTCAAGACTGCTTTCGATACAGCCCGTCGAACGCCACCTGCCAGCTCGATCCGCCGTCCCCGGATGTCTCCCACAACTGCCGCACCGTGCCATCCGGGTTGCGGAAAAAGGTGAGCCGTTGCTGCTGCGGTTTGCCGTCGGGACCCGGCGCGACCCCGGTGAACCGCATCTGGTTGTCGCCGTAACTCCCCGCCAGCCGAAGAACGGTGGCCGAGTTGTCTACCCACACCTGATTCCACTGGCGGGTGTTGCGATCGTAGAAGTTGAGGCTCTGGCCGGTTCCTCCCCGGGCTCCGGTCCAGTGCTCATGGATCAGGCAGCCCCCCTCCTCCTGGGTGATATTGTTGCTGCCCGCCGGCTTGCCCTGGACCGTCACATCCCAGCTGCCGATCCAGAAGTCGAACTGGTGAAACTCGGGGCCGGGACAGCCGAATTGCGGGGCCGCAGACTGGGCCGCCAGACCTGGCGCGACCGTAAGCAGCAGCCCGGCTGACAACGCTCGTAGCGCTGACATTCGCAAGAACCTCCACGAAAGGGAAACCGCCGCTCAGAAGGCGGCGCGTGCCGGACCTACGGCCCCCGGGGCCACACCGGTTTCGGTTGGTTCAGGCGCGAACGCAGCCGGTACAAATGATCCCCCGCCAGGGGCCCGATCCCCTGGTCCCGCTCGGCGTGGGGAGCGCCGCTCCGGCCGGCAGGCCGTTGCCGTGCGGCGTTGGACGGCCGTCCCTACCTTCCCTGTCATGAGCAACCGTCTCGGCACGGCCGCCAGCGCCTACCTCCGCTCCGCGGCCCACCAGCCGATCCACTGGCATCCCTGGGGAACTGAAGCGTTCGCCGCCGCGGTCCGGGAGGATCGACCCGTCCTGCTCGACATCGGCGCCGTCTGGTGCCACTGGTGCCACGTGATGGACGGCGAGTCCTATGAGGACCCGGCGCTGGCGCAGTTCCTCAATCAGAACTTCGTGTGCGTCAAGGTGGATCGCGACGAGCGGCCCGATGTGGATGCCCGCTACCAGCGGGCCGTGCAGGCCATGACCGGACAGGGCGGATGGCCGCTGACCGCCTTCCTTCTGCCCGATGGCCAGGTCTTCTACGGCGGCACCTACTTCCCGCCTGACGGGAAGTACGGTCGCCCCGGCTTTCGCGCGGTGCTGGAGCAGGTGCTCAACGTTTACCGCAACCAGCGGGACCGGGTGGGCCAGCAGGCAGTCGCCATCCGTCGCGTCCTCACGGAGCAGCTGGATGAAGGCGCACCGGGGGAGGTTGGCCTGGCCGCGCTCGAGGACGCGACTGAGCGGATGGCGCGGCTGTTCGATTTCAGAAACGGCGGCTTCGGAACCCAGCCCAAGTTCCCGCATCCCGCGGCGATCGGCTTCCTGCTCCATCGCTGGCATGATACCGGGGATGCCGCGCTGGCCGAGATGATCGAGCGCACCCTGGATGGAATGGCCCGCGGCGGCATCCACGACCAGCTGGCGGGCGGCTTTCACCGCTACAGCGTGGATGCCCGCTGGGTGGTGCCGCACTTCGAGAAGATGTCGTACGACAACGCCGAACTGCTCAAGGCCTACGTCGACGGATACAGCGCCCTCGGACACGAGCGTTGGGCCGAGGTGGCGCGGGGAATCGTCCGCTGGATCCGGGAGGTCCTGGCCGACCCGGAAGGAGGCTATGGTGCCAGCCAGGACGCCGACGTCGGCCTCGAGGACGATGGCGACTACTTCACCTGGACCCTCGACGAGGCCCAGGCGGCGATTGTCGATCCTCGCGCGGCCGAGGTGACCGCCGCCTACTATGACATCGGCACGGCCGGCGAGATGCAGCACCATCCCGCCAAGAACGTGCTGTTCGTGGCCGAGACGCTCCCTGCCCTCGCGCGCCGGCTGGGAATCGCTGAAGTCGACGCAGGAAGCCTGCTGGCCCGCGGGCGGGAAGGGCTCATCGCCGCCCGGGCTTCCCGCCGGAGCCCGTTCGTCGACCGGACCCGCTACACCAACTGGAACGGCATGCTGGCGGGCGCATTGATCCGGGCCGGGGTCGTGCTGGAGGACGGCTGGGCCCTCGAACATGGGCTTGCCACCTTAGAGCGGATCCGTCGCGAGCACGGCGATCCGGCCGCATTGCATCACAGTCCGGGCGGAATCAGCGGGCTGCTGGACGACCAGGTGCAGGTCGCGCTGGCGGCGCTGGCGGCGCACGAGGCGACCGGAGAGCAGCGCTGGCTCGAGTGGAGCGAGGGGTTGCTCGACCGGGTCTGGCGGGAGTACCTCGACCCGGCACAGGGTGGACTGTGGGACACGTCGACCGGTGCGGCGGGTGAGGGTCTGCTCCCCACCCGGGCCCGGCCGGTGCAGGACACGCCTACCCCATCCCCCAACGGCGTGGCGGCGCTGTGCGCCGCGCGCCTCGCCGAGCTGACGCAGGCCCTGCGGTGGCGGGAGCGCAGGGATGGGCTGGTACGGGCGTTCGCGAGGGCGGCGCCGGAACTGGGCATCTTCGGTGCGACTTTTCTGCTGGCGGTGGACTGGACGGTCAATCCCGCCGCTCATCTCGTGATCGTCGAGGACGAGGAGCCGGGCCACGCGGAGACCGCGGCCGAGCTCCATCGGCAGGCCCTCCGCACGTACCTCCCCCGGCGGGTGGTGCAGCGGGTGAGGCGCGGTGCCACTGCCGCGCTGCCGCCGGCGGTGGCCGCGATGGCAGCGGGCGCGGGTACCCGGGCCTTCGCCTGCGTCGGGGCCACCTGCCAGGCGCCGGCCTCCTCGATCGACGCCTGGACGCAGACCCTCGGCGCACTGGCGCGGGGCCGCTCCCCGGTGGGGCCGTCGCGGAATTGAGGTTCCACGGCCGCTGCCTTATCCTCCGTCCCGGTTTCCGGTTGCCGATTCCCTCTTTCCCGTACGCGCCATGAAGACCGCTACCATCGAGACCAGCCGGGGGACTATCGTCGCCGAGCTGTTCGACGACGAAGCCCCGAACACCGTCGCCAATTTCGAGAAGCTCGCCAACTCGAAGTTCTACGACGGCACCCGATTCCACCGGGTGATCAGCAATTTCATGGTCCAGGGAGGCGACCCGCTCTCCAAGGATGCGAACGATCCGCGGGTGGGCACCGGCGGCCCGGGGTATACCATCAAGTGCGAAACCAGCCGCAACGTCCACAAGCACGTGGCGGGCACCCTATCGATGGCCCACGCCGGCAAGGACACCGGGGGCAGCCAGTTCTTCATCTGTCACTCGCCCCAGGGCCATCTCGACGGCAAGCACACGGTCTTCGGGCAGGTGACCTCGGGTCAGGACGTGGTGAACGCGATCCGCAAGAACGACGAGATCACGTCCATCCGGGTGGCCTGACTGTTCCTCGATTTCGCCGTTCTCGCCGACTACGCCCTCATCGACCAGCAGGGCAAGCTCTCGGTCCTGGGACTGTTTCAGCATGTCTGGGTGCCCCACTTCCCCGCGGTGCATCCTCGCGCGCATCTGGTGCTCCGGCTCCGCGGCCGGCGCACCGAGATCGGTGAGCACCGCATGCGCATCCGCTTCGTGGACGAAGAGGGCGAGAAACTGGTCGAGGGCGAGGGGTCGGTGCATTTCGGCGAGCCCCCCGCTGGAGTCACCGATGTGGAAGCGGGCGCCGTGCTCGTGTTCGATCTGCCGTTGCCCCGCCCCGGGACCTACGCCTTCGAGATCTCGCTCGACGGGGGCGACGAGTACCGCGTGCCGCTGAGCGTGGGCCAGATGCCGGGACCGGCCACCGGATCGGAAGGAGGGACGCTTCACTGAGGCCTCAGCCCCCCTTCATCTTCAGGCCCTCATCCTTTGACAAAGTTGTCGGCCTTCCGTAGACTAGCGGTCGCACCGCCTCACCCTGCTCCGACAGCACGCACAACAGCGATCCTTCCCTGGGAGTCTCTAACCATGCAGCGATTCCATGTTTGGTTGGCCGTCGGAGGACTGGCCGCCCTGGTCAGCGTCCCCGGCGCTCTTCTTGCCCAAGGCTACGCCGTCAATGAACACGGCACATGTGCCATGGCCCGGGGCGGCACGGCGACCGCACGCCCCTGCGCCGATGGCTCGGCCATCTTCTACAACCCGGCCGGGCTGGCGGGTCTCGGCAAGGGGCGCGGCGTCATCTCCGTCGGGGCCACCGGGATCCTGGCGACGGGCGGGTTCACCAATGACCTGGGTCCCAAGGACGACCTGCACAAGAAGCTGATCCCGGTTCCCCACGTCTACGCCGGGTACGGCATCAGCAACAAGCTGGCGGCCGGTATCGGGCTGTTCGCCCCGTATGGTCTCGAGACCAACTGGGATACCGACGCCCAGGGCCGCTTTCTCGGCTATCGGAGCGTGATCCGCGACATCTACATTCAGCCGACGCTGGCCTTCCGGCTGCATCCCCGCGTCGACTTCGGCGCCGGGTTCGACTACAACTTCTCGCACGTGCAGCTGCGGCAGCACCTGGATCTCTCCTCGCAGGCAGTCCCGCCGGGTCTCTTTCCGGCCAACGTCCAGACCTTCGCCGATGCCGGCATCCTGTCGGGAACCGATTTCGCCGACGCCAATCTCCAGGGCAACGGGCACAGCGTGGGGTACCATCTCGGCCTGATCGTGCGCCCGGTGGACCGGCTGGCCCTGGGCGTGCGCTACCTGAGCCGGCAGCACTCCAAGATCAAGAACGCCACGGCCGAGTTCAAGCAGATCAACACCAACATCCTGCTCGGCGGGTTGCCGCTGGACGCGCAGCTGGCAGCGCAGTTCGGGGCAGGCGCCCCGCTCGGGAAGCAGGATGCCAATACCGCGCTGCGACTGCCGGAACAGCTCTCCTTCGGCGCGGCGGTGGACGTCACCACCAAGTTCCGTGCGCTGGTGGACGTGGTCACCACCAACTGGACGGTGTTCGACACCCTGGTGATCAACCTGGACCAGGCGGGATCGATCCGGCTGCCCCAGGATGACAAGCGCACCTGGGCGTTCCGTATCGGCGGTGAGTACGCGGTGAGCCCGAGCACGACGCTCCGCGCGGGCTACATCAACCATGGTGCGGCCGCCCCGGATCAGACCGTGGTCCCCAACCTGCCCGAAGGCCCCCGCTCCGAGTTCACCGGCGGCCTGGGCACCAAACTGGGTCAGAATTTCCAGCTGGCCCTCGCCTACCAGTACATCAAGCAGCAGGAGCGCCGCGGACGGATCGTGTCGGATCCCACCGTCACCAACGGGCTCTTCACGTTTAACGCGCATCTGTTCGGTGCGACGTTCACCTACTCGTTCTGACCGGGAGACCAACGGCCATGAAGCGCAATCACGCGGTCGCTCTCCTGCTGGCGCTCCCGCTGTTCGCCGGCTGCTACAGCGACGACTCTCTGAACCCGCCCGCGACGCCGCCGGTACCTACCGAAGGGGCCCTGTTCCAGCGCTACGTCGCGATGGGCAACAGCATTTCCGCCGGATTCCAGTCCGGCGGCATCAACGACAGCACCCAGAAGCGTGCCTTTCCGGTGCTGCTCGGCGCCGCGGCGGGCGCCGATTTCGCCATCCCGGACCTGATCATGCCGGGATGTCCCTCGCCATACCTGAACAACGTGGCGAAGACCCACGTCGGCGGCGTGCCCGACGCCACCTACCGGTCCGTCTGCTTCGGGCGGATAACCAACTCCGGCGCCATCAACAACGTCTCCGTGCCCGGCGCCGGGGTTGAGGACATGTTCAGCAACTTCGCCACACCGGTCAGCATCTACGAACAGCTCTCCGCCTTCTTCCTGGGCGGCCGTACCGAGATCCGGGCCATGCAGGACGCGCGGCCCACCCTGGTGTCACTGGAGATCGGCCCCAATGACGTGCTGGGGGCCCTCATCAACGATGCCAACCCAGGCGAGCCGACCGAGGTCACCTCCCCGGCCACCTTCGCGGCGGCATACACCGAGCTGCTCGACAGCATCGCCGGGACCGGGGCGTCGGTGGCGCTGTTCACCGTGCCTGACGTCACGGTGATCCCCTTCGCCTCGAAGGGA
>JBGQJV010000236.1:0-6936 GCA_041499215.1 Gemmatimonadota bacterium
CACTTTCCTGCGCCAGGCTGATTCTTCCTTGCCGGTCGCCTCGGTGATGTGGGTCAGCGGATCGAGGGTCGGCCAGTTGGTGTAGGCGATGGGCCGGATGGCGTTGTAGGTCTCCACTTCGTAGCGCAGCAGGTAGTCGCACTGCTCCGCCATCCAGATGTCGCTGGCGCCCGCTCCGGGATGCGTCGAGAGATAGCGTCCGCGGTACGGTGCCGGGCGCGGGTGCTTCGCGTCGAAGTCCTTCACCGCGTACGGCTCCCATTCCCGACCGATGATGTACCCCAGGGTCCAGCGGGAGAGATCGGCGTCGTAGCGCCCGCCCGCGTGCCCGGGTCGGACCGGGATTTCCGCCCGGCCATGCAGCAGGTCGACCACGGCGCGCATCTCCTGCCGGAACTGGTCGCGCCAGGCGGGGTCGTTGAAGTCGTGTTCCGGCGGGAGCTCGGTCCATACACCGTGGATGAGCCACAGCGCCTGCTCGGGGTGCGACAGGTTCCAGCCTCTGAGCGCCCGGTAGAACGTGGGCGGGAGGATGGTGTAGAGCCGGAGGGTGTTGGCGTGCATTCCGGCCAGGGTGTCCAGCCAGCCGGCGTAGGTGGCGGAGTCGGGCGGGAACTCCGAGGGGAACTTGCCCGGCAGGGCGACGCCGAGGTTCACACCGTTCACGTAGAACCGACGCCAGAGCCCGGACCTGCCGGGGATCTCGAAGAAGTCGCCGCGGGCACGGGCATCGACCCTCAGACCGGGCGGGCGGACGGGCGGACCGGCGGACTTGCGGTCCCAGTCGGGACTGAGCTGGTCGAGTATGCCCCGCGTCGTCGCGTTGCCTGGGTTGAGGGCGATCGCTTTCTGCGCGGCCGCCAGCGCTCCTGGACGATCACCGCGGCGCCAGCGGGTGAGGGTCAGGCCGTCCCAGGCATCGCCGTTCCCGGGGGCCTTGCCGGCCACCAGCTCGAACAGCGAATCGGCCGCCGCCACCCGGTCGCTCCGGAGCAGGGCGTAGCCCAGGCCAACCTTGGCGTCGAGATTGTCCTCGCACAGCCGGTCGGAGCGGGCGAATCGCTCCGCGGCCACTGCGATCGAATCGGCTCGATAGGCGCGCCAGCCCGCGGCGACCAGCTCGCCGGCCTCAGGCGGACAGGGAGGAGTTCCGGCGAACCGCCCACCGGTGAGGGCGAGGACGGCGAGCGAGGCGCAGGCGAGGAGCCGCTGATGTAGATTCGGTCCCATGGGGTTGCCCCAATCTTAGCCACGGAGCGAGCCGGTTTCATGGGCGAGACCACGATGGAGACCACGCGGGCGCTGGGTCGCACGCTGATCGATGAATTCGGACAGGGATGGGCACGCGGCAAACCCGATCTGATGATGGGGGTGTTTTCGGCCGACCCGGTGTTCATCGAGACCCCCTTCGCCGAGCCGCTCAAGGGGATCGAGGCGGTCCGCGGCTACTGGGCGGATGTCCCGATGCACCAGTCGGAAATCACCTTCAGCTCGGGGGAGGTCTTCGCGGCGGGACCGTGGTTCTCCACCGAGTTCAAGTGCACCTTCCGGCGCCGGCGCACCGGCGAGTGGGTGGAGGCCCGCGGCGCGATCTTCTGTGAGACCGACGGGAGCAGGATCACGGAGATGCGGATGTACTGGCACAGGCGCTGATGGACCTCGGGGCCACAGCCCCGAGCTCCATCATCGCGGCGGAAAGGCGGGACGGCGGAAAGGCGGGAGCATCCAGGAGTTTCCCGCCCTCCCGCCTTCCCGCCCTCCCGCCGTACGTTGGCCCATAACCTCTCGCCACGCCCATGCTCTGGTACATCGCTCTCGGCAGCGCCATCGGTGGGGTCGGACGCTACCTCCTCGGTGGCGTCATCCATCGGCTCTCGGGCGGCACATTCCCGATCGGCACCCTGATCATCAACATCACCGGCTCCTTCCTGCTGGGCCTGATCTACCGCTACTCCGCCGATTCCGCCGCCATTACCCCCGAGGTGCGCGCGATGCTCACCATCGGCGTATGCGGCGGCTACACCACCTTCTCCAGCTTCAGCTACGAGTCGGTCCGGCTGATCGAGGATGGCCAGGCGGGCCGGGCGCTGGCGTACGTGCTGTTGAGCGTGGGGCTCTGTTTGTGCGGCACGTTCTTGGGGATCGTCGCAGGGCGGGAGTTGGTGGGACTCAGGAGGTCGTAGAAGGCGGTAAGGCGGAAGGGCGGGAGGGCGGGAGTGGGAAGGCCGAACGACGCGGCAGCGGTCCCGCCATCCCGCCCGTCCGCCATCCCGCCCTCTCAGGACCATCGAGTCGCACGGGAGGCCTGAATGCACGGACTGACCGGAGAGCGCGTCTTGATGCGCATCCACATCGGCGAGCGCGACCGGCACGAGGGGAAGCCGCTCTACGAGGCGATCGTCCAGCTGCTCCGGCGGCGGGGCTACGCGGGCGCGACCGTCACCCGCGGGATCATGGGTTTCGGGGCCACCGCCACGCTGCACACCGACAAGGTACTGCGGCTCTCGGTCGACCTGCCGGTGGTGGTGGAGTGCGTGGAGAGCGAGGAGAAGATCGAGGCCATCCTGCCCGACCTGGACGGGATGATCGGTGGAGGGCTGATCACGCTGGAGAAGGTACGCGTGATTGCCTATCGGCCGGAAGTGAAACCGTGAGAAGTGAGAAGTGAGAAGTGAGAAGTGAGAAGGCAGGAGGCGTCGCGTTGTCATTCCGAGCCGCGAAGCGGCGAGGAACCCCTCCGGATGGGCACGTCACACCATGAGTTATTCCTCGGGCGCTA
Source organism: Gemmatimonadota bacterium (assembly GCA_041499215.1). GTDB lineage: Bacteria > Gemmatimonadota > Gemmatimonadetes > Gemmatimonadales > GWC2-71-9 > JADJOM01. Next base: position 2,780 of record JBGQJV010000236.1, read on the forward strand.
CGCGCCCTCGGAATGACAAACGCCTCCCTCCCTCCTCCACTCCTTACTCCTCCCTCCCCCCTCCTTCGTTCTCACTTCTCACTTCTCACTTCTCACTCCTCACTCCTGACCGCTTGCCATCTCGCCACGTAGAAGGGCCGTCGAGTAGATTCCCCGCATGCTGCGAGTCGCCATTGCCCAGTTCCGTCCCGACAAGGGAGAGTACGCCGCCAATCTTGCCCGGCTCGGCACGGTGTTCCGCGAGGTGGCTGGCTGGCCCGAGCCACCGGCACTGATGGTGGCGCCGGAGGCGGCGCTGACCGGCTACTTCCTCGAGGGAGGCGTGCAGGAGCTGGCACTCCCGGCGGAGCGGCTGTTCGAAGACCTGGCGCGGGTGCACAAGGAGAGTGGCGCGCCGCCGATGGACATCGCGCTCGGCTTCTACGAGCTGTGGCGGAACCACCTGCACAACTCGGGACTGTACGCCAGTCTGGGCGGCGGCGAGGCGGGGATCCGGCACGTGCACCGCAAGGTGTTCCTGCCGACCTACGGGGTGTTCGACGAGGAACGCTTCGTGGAGCCGGGCCGGACCGTCCGGGCCTTCGATACCCGCTGGGGCCGCTGCGCCATGCTGATCTGCGAGGACGCGTGGCACTCGATCATGCCGGCGCTCGCCGCGCTGGACGGCGCCGAGGTGATCCTGGTGCCGAGCGCCACGCCGGCGCGGGGGCTGATGCCCCGGCCCGGGCAGTCGCGCCCCGCCAACCTGGATCGCTGGGACCGGTTGGCACAGGGGATCGCCGAGGAGCACGGCGTATACGTGATCGTGGCTCACCTGGTGGGCTTCGAAGGAGGAAAGGGATTCGCCGGCGGATCGATCGTCGCCGGTCCCCGCGGCACGGTACTGCTCCAGGCACCGCTGTTCCAGCCGGCCACCGTCCCGGTCGATCTCGACTTCATCGAGATCACCCGGGCTCGGGCCGAAGCGCCGCTGTTGTCGGATCTGCAGGTGCGGCTGCCGCATTTGTTGAAGAGCCTGGAAGATGGCGGGCAGGCGGACCGGCGGACCGGCGGACCGGAGGACCGCGGCTCAGGTGAAGATCAGCCGTCCGCGATCAATCTCCCGCCGTCCCGCCTTCCCGCCGTCCCGCCCGGCGGGCCCTCCCCCCGTTCCACCTTTCCGCCCGGCAACGCCGACCCCCTCGCCATCGACCCCGAGCTGACCCGCCACTGGCTGGTGGAGTTCCTGCGGGACGAGCTGGTGCGCCGGCGGAAGTTCGCCAAGGCGCTCGTCGGGCTGTCGGGCGGAGTGGACAGCTCGCTGGTGGCGTTCCTGGCGGTGGAGGCGCTGGGGAAGGAGAATGTCACCGGGGTGCGGATGCCGTACCGGAGCTCGAGTCCCGAAAGCCTGGAGCACGCCCAGCTGGTTATCGACCGCCTCGGCATCGCCAGCCGCACCGTGGATATCAGCGTGGGGGTCGACGGGATCGTCGCCGCCATCGGCGGGGAGACCACTCCCGCCCGGCGGGGGAACGTGATGGCGCGGATGCGCATGATCACGCTGTTCGACCTTTCCGCCGAGCTCGGCGCCCTGCCGCTCGGCACCGGCAACAAGACCGAGCGGCTGTTCGGCTACTTCACCTGGCATGCCGACGACTCGCCGCCGGTCAATCCCATCGGCGACCTGTTTAAGACCCAGGTCTGGGCGCTCGCCCGGCACCTTGGTGTGCCCGACGTGATCGTCACCAAGCCGGCCAGCGCCGACCTGATCAAGGGGCAGACCGACGAGGGCGACTTTGGGATCTCCTATCCCCGGGCGGATGTCATCCTGCACTGGCTGCTGCAGGGGTACGGCCCGAGCGAGATCGCAGCGCTGGGCTTCACGCCCGCTGAGATCGAGCTGGTGCGGGGGCGGCTCGAGTCGACCCACTGGAAGCGCCGCCTCCCCACCGTCGCCATGGTGAGCCAGACGGCGATCGGGGAGTATTACCTGAGGCCGGTGGATTTCTGAGCGGGCAGGCGGACCGGCCGACGAGCGGACCGTGGTCGTCGTCCCGGATCGCGTGCTGTGCTGGAACCACCGACCACCGACCGCCGGTCCGCCGGTCCGCCGGTCCGCCTGTCCGCCTGTCCGCCCACACGGAGCCCCGCCCGTCCGATGACTCCTGAGTCCCATCCGATGTCCTTCTCCCGCGCCGAGCTCACCACCCTGGTGATGCCGCACATGCTGAACGTCCTCAACAACCTGTTCGGCGGGCACCTGCTGTCGATGGTGGACCAGGCCGCGGCAGTGGCGGCGATCCGGCACGCCGGCGGAGCGGCGGTGACGGCCCGTTTCGACAAGGTGGATTTCCGCGAGCGGATCGAGGCGGGCGCGCTGGTCACCTGCATGGCTCAGGTGGAGTACGTGGGCAACAGCTCGATGGACGTGGCGGTGGAGGTGTACGCCGAGAATGTCGCGACCGGACAGCGGCGGCACACCCACACCGCGCGGGTGGTCTTCGTCGCCATCGACGAGCAGGGTCGTCCTCGGCGGGTACCTCGACTGGTGCCCGAGACGCCCGAGGAGCTGGAACGCTACGAGCGGGCGCGGACCTACCGGGAAAAGAGGGGGCAGTGACTGACGTTCCGGGTTCCGCGTTCCGCGTTCCGCGTGAGGGGCTTGGCGCCGATCAACGCGGAACGGGGAACGCGGAACGGGGAACGGGAGTCGTCGCGGTATTCAGCGGCGGCGGGGCCAAGGCCTCGGCTCACGTCGGAGCCTACCGGGCGCTGGAGGAGGCCGGGCTCATCCCCACTCACATCGTGGGTACCTCGATGGGCGGCGTATTTTCCGCTCTGTTTGCTTCGGGGCTGTCCGCGAGCGAAGCCCTGGAGCGGGTCGGAGCGATCGGTGAGCGGGAGATCGTGCAGGCCGAGCCGTTCGCGTTTCTCAAGGGCCTGTGGGCACATTCGCTGCTCAAGCCCGAGCCGTTCCGCCGGTCGCTCGAGCGGATGGTTCCGGCCCGCCGGTTCGAGGATCTCAAGATCCCCCTCACCGTCACTTCGGTGGCGCTGGATACCGGGGAGCTGACACTGTTCGGCGCGAGCGGCCGGTCGATTCCCCTGCTCGACGCATTGTATGCCACCGCGGCGCTGCCGCTGTTCCTGCCACCCGCGGTGATCGACGGAAGGCGCTACGCCGACGGCGGGCTCAGGGCGGTGTTGCCGCTCGAGCCCGCCAGTCTCATCCCGGCCCGCCTGGTGCTGGCGGTGGACGTGGGCCCCGGCTTCGATGAGGGCCAGGGCGGCGGGGGTCCCGGCCTGCCACCGGTGGTGGAAGTGCACAACGAAGCCATCGGCATCCTGATGGCCGGCCAGACCGCGGCGGCGCTGGCACTATGGCGCTCGAGCCCCAACCGTCCGCCGCTGATCTATGTGCGTCCGCGGGTGGAAAAAGGCGCGACCTTCAGAGTGGACCAGGTGCGCCGCTATGCTGAAGAAGGCTACCGGGCCACCCGGACGGCGTTGGCGGGCTTGAATTCGGGGGCGGGGTGAGCAGATTGACTGGCGACAAGGCGACAATGCGACAATGAGATGAGGCGATGAGGGCGACAAGGCGGCAAGGACCTCAGGGCACAGATGAGTGGTCGCCTCGCCGCCGTGTCGCTTCATCGCCCCCTCAACACCTGACCGCGCGGACTACATGAAAGCCTCCGAATCCATGGTCCCCAATCCGTTCGTGGCCGTCGCGAATGCCTCGGCCAGCGAGATGGCGATCATGTTCAAGACCCGCAACATCTCGGTCGTGCCGGTGGTGGATGACCACCGCACCCGCCGCTTCCTCGGGGTGGTGAGCGACCGCGACCTGGTGACCCGCTGCCTGGCCATCGGCAGCGATCCGACCCAGACCCGGGCCGATGCCATCATGCGGACCGACAGCGCGGTCGTCGGGCCGGATACCGAGCTCACGGGCTTTGCCCTCTACATGAACCAGGACCCGACCGAGGCGCATCTCCGCGCCACCATCACGGTGGTGGATTCGGAGCACCGGGTGATCGGCTTCATCAGCCGTCCGGAGCAGGTCGAGGGCCTCAAGATCGTCTGGCGGTGACGATGCCCACGCCGCGAATCTTCACCGTGCGCGAGGCGGAAGCCACCCTGCCGCTGGTTCGGCGGGTAGTGAACGACCTGCTGGC
>JBGQJV010000237.1:0-6904 GCA_041499215.1 Gemmatimonadota bacterium
GTCGGTCACGGGGCGGCTGGGAAAACGACTCTGGTCGACGCCCTCGCGTTCGTCTCCGGATCGAGCCGGCGTCACGGCACCATCCTGGAAGGCACCACCCTCACTGATTACTCCGCTGACGAAGTCGACCGCAAGCACTCCATCAGCCTCGGCATCGGCTTCGCCGAGTGGATGGACACCAAGCTCAACCTGCTGGACGCGCCGGGCTTCCTCGATTTTCTGGGTGAGGCCACCGCCGCGCTCTACTCCGCCGACAGCGCGGTGGTGGTGCTCAATGCTACTGGCGGCGTCGAGGTAGGCACCGAAAAGGTGTGGGAGATCTGCGACCGGATTCACCTGCCCCGGCTGATCTTCGTGACCCAGATGGACCGCGAGCGGGCCAACTTCGAGCGGGTGTTCGACGACGTGAAGGCGCACCTTTCTCCCAAGGTGGTTCCGGTCGAGATCCCCGTCGGGAACGGGAGCGACTTTCACGGCATCGTCAACCTGCTGACCGACGAGACCCAGCTGTACAAGAAGGGCACCAAGACCGGCGAGTACGAGACCGTCCCGCTGCCCGACGACGTCAAGGCGATCTACGCCAAGTACCACGAGCAGCTGGTGGAGGCGATCGCCGCCACCGACGACACCCTGCTCGAGAAGTACCTGGGCGGCGAAGAGCTCTCCCGTGCCGAGATCGTCAAGGCGCTGAAGAAGGGGGTACTGGCGGGAGAAATCGTGCCGATGCTGGTGGGCAGCGCCACGCTGACCTACGGCACCCGGGCGCTCCTCAGCGACCTGGTGGAACTCCTCCCTTCACCCGCCGAAGCCGCGGCTCCTTCCGGCGCCTCTGACGGCGCTCCGCTCCTGGGCCACGTCTTCAAGACCATCTCCGAGCCCCATGTCGGCGATGTGACCCTGTTCCGGATGTACCGCGGGTCGGTCAAGACCGGCGAAGAGGTCTGGAACAACGAGCACAACGTCGCCGAAAAGCTCAACCATCTCTCGGTGCAGCAGGGGAAGGAGCGGATCGAGGTGCCGGAGCTGAGTGCGGGAGACATCGGCTCGGTGGCCAAGCTCCGGGATACCCACACCAACGACACCTTCTGCCGCAAGGACCACGCGGTTCACCTGGACCCCATTCCCTATCCGGAGGCGGTAGCGACCTCCGGCGTGGTGGTGAAGAATCGGGGGGAGGAAGACAAGCTGGCCGCCGGCCTGCACAAGCTGCACGAGGAGGACCCCACCTTCCACTTCGAGTACAGCTCGGAGCTGGGCCAGACCCTGATCCACGGCATGGGAGAGCGGCACTTCGAGATCATCCTGGGCCGGCTGGAGAAGAAGTTCAGCGTGCATGCCGAGTTGGTGCGGCCCAAGGTTGCCTACCGCGAGACCCTCAGGGGCAGGGCCGAAGGACAGGGCAAGCACAAGAAGCAGAGCGGCGGCCGCGGCCAGTACGGCGACTGCTGGATCCGACTCGCGCCCCGTCCTCGGGGCGCCGGCTACCTGTTCGTCGATAACATCGTGGGTGGCGTGATCCCCAACAAGTTCATCCCCGCGGTGGATCGGGGCGTACAGGAGGCAGCGGCCCGTGGGGTGATCGCCGGCTTCCCGCTCGTCGATTTCCAGGCCGAGTGCTATGACGGCTCCTACCACGATGTCGACTCCAACGAAATGTCGTTCAAGATGGCCGGTATTCAGGGGTTCCGGACCGTGGCCCCCAAGGCACGGCCGGTGCTGCTGGAGCCGTTGCTGGACGTGACCGTCTGGGCACCGTCGGATATCCTGGGGGACGTGATGGGCGATCTCTCCAGCCGCCGCGGCCAGATCCTGGGCACCGAGTCCGACGGCCGGCTCACCCGGATCAAGGCGATTGTGCCGGAGGCGGAGATGTACAAGTACGCCACCACCCTGCACTCGATCACCCATGGCCGGGGCACCTTCCACCAGGAACACCGCGGCTACGCGGAGGCCCCGCCCGAGGTGACCGCCAAGGTGGCCGCGGAGCACAAGAAGGACGACAAGGAGGAGGAGTGAGCTGTCGGGCTGTGAATTCGTCATCCCGAGCACAGCGAGGGATCCCTTGAGGGCGCCTAGGGATCCCTCGCTCGCTCGGCTCGCTCGGGATGATGTGATCCAGGGCCAATAGGGCCTCGATGCCCCATCTCTCCTTCACCACCAGCCTCCAGCGGCACGTGCCGCTTCCCGACGCCGAGGTGCCCGGTCGGACCGTGCGGGAGGTGCTGGAGGCGGCATTCGCCCGGAGTCCGCAAGCCCGCGGCTATGTCTTGGACGAGCAGGGGGTAGTTCGTAAGCATGTCGCCGTGTTCGTCAACGGCGCTCTGATCACGGACCGTGTGCGTCAGTCCGATTCGGTCGCGGCGGACGCGGAAGTGACGGTGATGCAGGCGCTTTCAGGCGGGTGAACTCGCGGCGGAAAAGGCGGGAAGGGCGGAATGGCGGAAAACAGCTCCCGCCTTCCCGCCTTTCCGCCCCTCGCTCGGAGAAACTCGCATGTCCGACCAACTCCTCGTTGCCACCCGCAAGGGCCTTTTCACCTTCTCCAAAGCCCAGCACGGGTGGACGGTGAGCCGGACCGATTTCCTGGGCGACAATCTCTCGATGGTGCTGACCGATCCGCGCGATGGAGCGGTCTATGCCGCCCTTGACCTCGGCCACTTCGGTCCCAAACTCCGCCGCCGGGATGCGGCCGGTGGCGATTGGGTGGAGCTGGCGGCGCCGGCCTACCCCCCCAAGCCCGAGGACCTGGAAGACCTCGACCCGATGCGTCGCACCCCGATCCCGTGGACCGTCCAGCGGATCTGGGCACTGGAAGCGGGTCACTCCGTGCGGCCGGGTGAACTCTGGTGCGGCACGATACCGGGCGGCCTGTTCCGCTCCACCGATCGCGGGGCCTCCTGGGAGCTGGTGCGCCCGCTGTGGGACCACCCCAAACGGCGAGAGTGGTTCGGCGGCGGCGCTGACCTGCCCGGGATCCATTCGATCGCGATCGATCCGCGCAACCCTGAGCTCGCGGTCGGGGTCTCCTGCGGCGGGGTCTGGGCCACCGAGGACGCCGGTGCCAGCTGGGAGTGCCGCGCCCAGGGGATGCGGGCCGCCTACATGCCCCCCGAGCGGAGCTATGATCCCCACATCCAGGATCCCCATCTGGTCGTCCGTTGCAACGCCCAGCCCGACGCCCTCTGGGCCCAGCATCACAACGGGATCTTCCGCACCACCGACGATGGGCGCCAGTGGACCGAGGTGGCCTGCGACACTCCGTCGGCGTTCGGCTTCGCGGTGGCGGTGCATCCTCGCCAGCCGGACACGGCGTGGTTCGTGCCCGGTGTCAGCGATGAGCGACGGATTCCCCCGGCCGGAGAGGTGGTGGTGACCCGGACCCGGGATGGGGGACGGAGCTTTGAGATACTACGCCGGGGTCTGCCCCAGCAGCACGGCTATGACATCACCTACCGGCACGCCTTCGTCGTGGACCACACCGGGGACCAGCTCGCGTTCGGCACCACCACCGGTTCGCTGTACTATTCCGAGGATCAGGGCGACCACTGGACGGAGATCAGCGAGCATCTGCCGCCGGTGTACGCGGTTAGATTCGGGTAGCGTTGGCCGCTGGCCGTTGGCCGCCAGCGGTGTCATCCCGAGGGCACGGAGTGCCCGAGGGATCTCCGAGAAGACCCACGCCCGTGCCGAGGGACCTCGGAGATCCCTCGCTGCGCTCGGGATGACAACTCACTGCCCACAGCCCTGGCCCACAGCCCATGTCCAACGTCGTCCGCCGCGCTCCCGTCGACCCCCGCCTCACCACTACCGCCTTCACCCTCGATGGCTACCGCATCATCCAGTCGCTGGGTGTCGTTCGCGGCATCACCGTGCGTTCCCGTTCAGTATTCGGGACCATGGGGGCCTCGCTGCAGACCCTGCTCGGGGGGAACATCACCATGTTCACCCGCCTGTGCGAGAATGCCCGTGAAGAGGCGTTCAATATCCTCCTGGTCCACGCCGAAGAGGTCGGAGCCAATGCGGTGATCGGCGTACGCTATGATGCCAACGAGCTGATGCGGGGGGTGACGGAGGTGCTGTGCTACGGTACGGCGGTTGTGGTCGAACCCGATCGATGATCGGCGATGTCCCGGCCACCGCCCAGGCCGACCGACGTTCGCGTAATGCCTCGATGTAGCCGCTTCACTTTCACTTTCACTGCAACGCCCCGAGCCAGCCTGGCTCGGGGCGTTGCAGCCCTTCTCCGTCCGCGCTCCGGGCCGCCCGGCTTTGCCCGGAGTCTCCAGGCATTGGGGAAGGTCCACTCCTTGCTCCTCGCGGTGGCGTTCATAATCGGCGAGCGCGCCCGCAGCCGGCGTTCACCCATTCGTCTCGGGGCGCACAACGCCAGCCGGCCTCCAAACCTGGAAACCCTCCTCGCATGACCGCGGCCCTCCTTCTGCTCGCACTCGTGACCGGCGTCCAGGACACGATTCCACCTGCACCAATCCTCGCACTGGACGACTCGGTTGGACCGGTCAGCTTGGCTCCGACCGTGGACAACCTGTCGCTCCTTGGAGCCGCATTGGCCGCTTCACCTGTCGCGCGGGACGCCCCGCCATCGGGTCTGCCGGCGGGCCTCGAGGACCCCTCGGACACGACCAGGACGAAACGACCTAAAGCCATACAGTATAGTGACTTGTATTACACCAGGTTACGTATCCACCAGCTTGCGAGCTACCTCACAGTGCCCCTGTTCGTTGCCCAGTACCTTTCGGGCAGGGAACTGTGGAATCACCCCGACTCACATGGCTTGGCACGGGATGCGCACGGTCCACTGGCGGCCTCCATCGCCGGCCTCTTCGCCGTGAATACCGTGACCGGCGTCTGGAACCTGTGGGACAGCCGAAAGGATCCCAACGGACGCACTCGACGCTGGATCCACAGCCTGACGATGATCGCGGCGGACGCGGGCTTCGTGGTGGTCGGTGCCACGGCCCCGGGCGATGATGATGGCGAAGGCGGCGGCGGTGGGGGAGGCGGGATCCACTCCTCCGGCGCCCGGACTCACCGGAACGTGGCAATCGCCTCGATGAGCGTGGCGCTGTCGAGTTATCTCATGATGCTCATCTGGAAGGACTGACTCATGTCGCTCATGAACCAGCTGACTACCCTGGTCGCTCCCTGGGCGGACTTTTACAACGCCAGCAAGGCGATTCAGACCACGGTAACCTTCGGCCATTTCGGCGGGATGATGACCGCCGGCGGATTTGCCTTGGCGACTGATCGAGCCACGCTGCGTGCGACCCACTCCGAGACCTCCGAGCGGGCCCGGCACCTGCGTGAGCTGTCCGGTATTCACCCCATCGTGGTGGGGGCGCTGGCCGTGACCGCCCTGAGCGGCCTGCTCATGTTCGCCGCCGACCTGCAGACGCTGGCCAGCTCGCTGGTATTCTGGGCCAAGATGGGGCTGGTCTCCCTGCTGCTGGTCAACGGCTACGCCATGCTCCGTACCGAGCGGAGGCTCCAGGCGGGTGATTTGGCCGATGCCCGGGATTGGCGCAGGCTCCGCACTGCCTCGTTGGTGAGTCTCGGCCTGTGGTTCGCCGTGGTGCTCGCCGGCTCCATTCTACCCAACGTCAGCTGAACCTCCGCTCGTGTCCGACTGCACCGATTGCCCCGCGCCCGGGCGGCGCCAGTTCCTGCGTGAAGTGACCGCCGCCGTCGCCGCGATCATGGCGGCGTTGTCTGCTACGCCGGGTGAAGCCCACGCCCTTCCGCTTTCGCTGGGCTCCGCGCTCCGCGTCGTGGGCGACGAGCTCACCTACCCGGTCCCCACCGCCGATGGCGCGACGATCGACCGGGACAACGAGGTGATCCTGGTCCGCTGGAAGGGGGAGGTGTTCGCCTTCTCGCTCTCCTGCCCGCATCAGAACACCGCGCTCAGGTGGATGGACGCCGACTCCCGATTCCAGTGCCCCAAGCACAAGTCCAAATACCAGCCGGACGGAACCTTCATCAGCGGCCGCGCAACCCGGAACATGGACCGGTTCGCCATCCGAAAGAACGGAAAGAATCTGGTCGTGAACGTCGACCAGCTCTATCGCAACGACAAGCAGGCGGTTGACTGGGCGACGGCAAAGGTAGGGATGTAGCGACGGACGGGACGGACAAGACGGACCGGCCGAACCGTGGACCGTCCCGTCCGTCCCGTCCGTCCCGTCCGTCTCCTTGCGATCCCGTTCCGTCTGACTACTCTGGAAGTACCCCCCCATCCGGAGTCGTGATGGCGCTGTCCGCGCTGATCCTGCTCCAGGCCCTCACCAGCCTGGCGCCGACCATCCAGAACGTCCGCTCGCTTCCCGCGCCTCATGAGCTGGCCCTGCCGCGGCCGGAGTGGCCCGCTCCCGAATCGGGCGAGTCCCGGCTGGGGGCGCTGATTCCCGATTCCACCCGCAGGCAGGCCATCCAACTGTCCGACGGCTACTATACCCGGCTCGACATCCACCGCTACGCCGCCTACGCCACGCTGCCGCTGTTCCTGCTGGAGTATGTGGCGGGCCAGAAGCTGCTGGAGCAGGGTAGCGACGCGCCGCTGTGGGCCGAGAAGGTGCACAAACCCGCCGCGTACGCGGTGGCCGGGATCTTCACCCTCAACACGGTGACCGGGTTGTGGAATCTGGCCGAGGCGGGGAAGGTCAAGCAGGGCAGGAAGCGACGGACCTGGCACTCGCTGCTCATGGTCGCCGCGGACGCCGGCTTCGTCTACTCGATCGCGAAGGCGCCCAGCACTTCCAAGATTGATGCCCGAATCGCGTCAGGGAAGCGGGGTGGCTGGACGCCACACAAGGCCTCGGCCATCGCTTCGATGGGGGTCGCCACCATCGGGTACCTGATGATGTTCCTATGGAAAGGGGGGGAGTGA
>JBGQJV010000238.1:0-6895 GCA_041499215.1 Gemmatimonadota bacterium
GCTCAACGCACCGTGGGGGATGGTCCGTGCGGGCGCCAACTTCGGCCCATTCAGCAACGACATTCTGATCGGCAACTTCGGGGACGGAGCCATCAGCGCCTTTGACCCCACGACCGGGGCCTACCTGGGTCAACTCAAGGACGGCGCGGGAAAGGTGATCCTCAATCCGGGCCTGTGGGCCCTGGTGTTCCGGACGGACGGAGTCGGCGACCCCAACAGTCTTTACTTCACCGCCGGTTCGCCAACCGAGCGTCATGGCTTGTTCGGCGCGATCTCCTTCCACTGACCTGGCGTTACCGCATTCTGTCATTGCGAGGGGCCCGGCGCGGCCTGTCCCGAGCGGAGCTAGGGAAGCGCCGGGCCCGAAGCAATCCGTCCTGTTGTGCAAAGAGATTGCTTCGTCGGGCGCCGCGCGCCCTCCTCGCAATGACAGAAGGCCTACGATCCCACCATCCGCCGCCTTGGCAACGTCCTTACATGCACTACCTGTCCCCCCCCGGGCCTGTACGACTCCGGTATGGTCGCGACACCTCACGCCCAGCAACCTCGTAGGACGGCCCAATGGCACCTCCTGCCGGAGATGCCGTTCCTTCCATTCTGCACCATTCCTCAAGAAGGAGTCGCGCGATGAAACGGATGTCACCATTGGTGCTGCTCCCGGTGTGCGCCGTGCTGGCCCTGGCGGCCGCCGCCGACCCGGGCGACGGCAAGATTCCCGTCACGACCACGTCGGAAGCGGCCCGGAAGGAGTTCATGCGGGGTCGCGCGCTGGCCGACAACCTCCGCCTGACCGATGCCATCGCGCACTTCGACAAGGCGTTGGCCCTCGATCCGAACTTTGCGTCGGCGGAGCTGGCCCGGGCGAATGTCGCGCCGACGGCCAAGGACTTTCGTGACCACCTGGACAAGGCGATCGCGCTCAGCGGCCGAGCCTCGGAGGGTGAGCGGCTGACCATCCTCGCCGCCGAAGCCGGGGCGGTGGGCAACGCGGCCAAATCGAAGGAATACGTCGAGAAGAACGTGGCCCTCTTTCCCAACGATGAGCGGGCGCGGTTCGCCCTCGGCGGGTTCTACGCCGGACAACAGGACAATGCCAAGGCCATCGAGGTCTTCAAGGCCACGATCACGATCGCACCGGGATTCCCGCCGGTCTACAACAGCCTGGGCTATGCCTACAAGACGGTCGCCAACTATCCGGAGGCGGAGAAGGCGTTCAAGAAGTACGCCGAACTCATTCCCGGCGACCCGAATCCCTACGATTCCTACGCCGAGCTGCTGATGAAGATGGGTCGGTTCGACGAGTCGATTGCGCAGTACCAGAAGGCGCTCGCGCTCGACCCGCACTTCATCTCGGCCAGGATCGGCTCGGCGATCGACGCGCTCTACCTGGGGAAGCCGGAGGTCGCCACCGCCGGCCTCACGGAGCTGTTCACCCACGCCCGGAACGACGGCGAGCGCCGCCAGGCAGTCTTCGTGCAGGCCGTAGTCTACGCCGATCAGGGGAAGATGGAGCAGGCGATCCAGGAGGCGGTGAAGGAGTTCGGGATCGCAGAGAAGATCGGCGACGTCGCCGCGATGAGCGCGGACCTCAATTTCAAGGCGAACATGCTGCTGGCGATGGGGAAGCATGACGAGGCACTGGCCACATTCGACCGCGCACTGCAGCTGGTGGAGGGTTCGGGCCTTGCGTCCGGGGCGAAGCAGCTGACCCGGTTGTTCCACCATGCGAATGTCGCCGCGGTGGCCATCGCGAAGAATGACCTGGAAACGGCCCGGCGTGAGTCGGACGCGTTCACCCAGGGCACCGAGGGGAATCAGAACCGGTTCCAGCTCAACCTGACCCATGAGCTGGCTGGCAGGATCGCGCTCGCCGCCAACCAGTACGACACCGCGATCGCCGAACTGCTTCAGGCCAACCAGCAGGATCCCTATAACCTGTACCGCCTGGCCCTGGCGTATAAGGGGAAGGGCGATACCGCGAAGGCCAGGGACTATGCCGGCCAGGCAGCACATTGGAATGGGTTGCCGGCGCTCAACTATGCGCTGGTGCGGACGAAGACACAGCAATTGGCGGCGATGTAGTCCCGTCGGGCCCGGGGCATTTCCGGTCGAGTCCGGCCGTCCCGGTTGTCATTCCGACCCCGAGCGGAGCGAGGGGGAGGAATCCCTATCCCTCGCAGCGAACCTATGGGGACTCCTCGGGCCCTGCGGGCCTTCGGAATGACAACGCTGCGCCTCCTTCCCGCCCGGCTACGGCTGGCCCCGAAGCCACGCCGCCCTCAGCTCCTGTTGCCGGGTACTCGCGCCTGGAATCTCCTCGATGTGCACCGTCGGCTGCTGGTAGCCGGCGACCACGACCGTCGCCTTGAAGGGGCCTGTGGGGCGGCCCACCTCGACCCGGACCGTGTCTCCCAGCTTGAGGTTGCCGACCGTAGCCCGCATCTCCCGCCAGGTGGTGACCCTCACTCCATTGATAGACGCGAGCCGGTCACGGGTGTGCAGGCCCGCCTTGGCCCAGATGCTTGTCGGATCGCCGATGCCGAGGCCCAGGCTGGAATCCGGCCGGGGCCAGGCCCAGATGCGTTGATCGGGTTGCGGCTGGTTGTCCCAGACCGCTGGATTCCACGTGGTTCGGGTCCGGAATCCGGCCAGACCGAGGTAGCGATCGAAATCAATCGGATGACGGCCGCTGCGAATGTACCGGTCGAACAGGGGAGTGACATCGCAGCGGCATACCTCTTCCACCACTCGCTCGACATCCCTTCCGTCGAATCCCCGCCCTCCGGCGTAACGCTCCAGCATGAGACGCATGACGTCATCCATCGAGCGTCTGCCGCGAGTCGCGTCGCGAATGACCAGGTCAATGATTGTTCCGAGGAGTTCCCCCTGGAGATGCGTGCTGGCCTGGTAATCACCGAGCGCACCCGGCTCCACGTTCTCGGCCACGGCGGAGACCGACTCGGCGGAAAACCGGGAGTTGCCGGACTCGCCGAGATAGCGGGCAATCAGGCCTTCCACATGCTCAGTGCGCGACTGTCCGGTCGGCAGACCGGCCCGTCGAAGGATCAGGTCGGCGTAGAACATGGTCACCCCTTCGCTGAACCAGAGGCCGTGGACCGGCGGCTGGGTGCGGAAGGTGACCCCCTGGTATTCGACCGGACGAATCCGCATCAGGTTCCAGGTATGGAAGAACTCGTGGGCCGTTTCTTCCAGTGCGCTGGAAGGGTCCTTGGCGAGATCCGAACTGGGGGCTCCCAGGGTGACTGAGTTGGGATGCTCCAGCGCCCCGTAGGCCCCGTCCTGAAACAGGAAGGTGTATTCGCGATATGGTGGCCGCCCGAACAGTGCCACTGCCTGCCGCACCATCCCCTCGATGCCGCGGACGAAGGCGGCGCTGTCGAACGGCGTCGCGTCGGGCAGCGCCCAGTAGACCACGCTGTGAGGGACATCGTCGATCGCGAAGCGCCAGCGATGCAGCTGGCCCACCAGGATCGGGGATTCGACAAGCACATCGACGGTCGGCGCGAAGTAAGTCCGCGGATCCGCGGTTGGCTCGAGCCCGGTCGCGATCTGCCAGCTCGCCGGGATGTCCAGCGTGACCATCGCCGGCCCCAGCTCCGCGCCGAGGACATACATGAACGCGTGCGGACCGCCGGTGAGTCCGCCGGTCGGCGCGAGGAATGGGCGCCAGGCGCCCCGAGGCGCAGGTGGAGGCGGCGGCAGTTGAATCCGGTAGTGAACCACCGCCGATCCTCCCGGTGCGATCACCCGCCAGAGGGCGCTATCCTGTCGCACAATGGTGGCAGCACCCCCAGCTGCCGAATCCACACTCAATCCACGGACAAACCGCCAGTACCGGTCATCGTATTCCGGGTGGGCCGCCATCGCCAGGCGGAAGGTGTCGGGAAGGTTGCGCAGGTGCATCGCCACGCTCCACCCGGTAAGGTCGGCCGAGTCGATCTGCAGGGTGTAGCTCACGACCGGCTGGGACCGCGCGAAGCGGAGCTCGAAGGCGTCGGTGTAGCGTTGGTACGGATTCTGGGCTCGCGCCATGGGTGGCAGCAGGGCGAGCAGGAGGGCGAAAGCGATGAGTCGCGGCATGCGTGCTCGAGACAAAGGAAGGCGCATAGCCGGGCAGGAGCACCGATGCGCCTTTCTAGGATACCGCTCAGGAGTGGCGGGTTTGAAGGTTTTCGCGTGCCGGCGAGGAATCCGCTCCCTGCAAAGGATAGGGATTCCTCGCTTCGCTCGGAATGACAGTGGGCTTGCGCCGTGCTTCACCCCATGTCATCCCGAGGGCTCGAAGAGCCCGAGGGATCCAGCCGGTGAACTCGAAGCCAGGCGGTGAGTTACGCTTCGGCGTGCGGCTCCCGGGAGTTCCGCGCGCCCACCCTGCTGCCCAGTCTCCTCCGCATTTAACGACCTTTTCACGTCTCGGTCTTCATCGTCCTTCAACGCCCGTATCGGGCGCGATGTCATCCCGCCTGCCGGTTCGCCCCGGCCCTGGGAGCGAGGATCGGGGCCGGCTGGCCGGGGTCCACGGCACGGGAGTTCGTGCCGCTACCTGGGGAGTTTGGTATGTCCCTTGCCCACCCGGAGACCCTGCCCCACGGCATCCTGCCGCCGGAGGCCGTTCGCCTCTTCACCGAGGTCAAGCCGCCCCTGGCGGATGATGCTGTCGCGCTCGAGGCCGACCGCTGCCTGGTCTGCGGCGGGCCGGCCGCGCCCGCCCCCTGTGCCGCCGCCTGTCCCGCCATGGTCGACGTGCCCCGCTTCATCGATGCCATTGCCCACGACGACTGGGAAGGCGCCGCGGAGCTGATCTTCGCCTCGAACCTGCTGGGCGCCAGCTGCGCCCGGGTCTGCCCGACGGAAGAGCTGTGCGAGGGGGCCTGCGTCCTTACCGCACAGGGCCGGCGCCCGGTCGAGATCGGGCGGCTGCAGCGGTACGCCGCCGACCGGGCGCTGCACAATCCCTGGTCCACGTTCCGTGCTCCGGCCCGGCCCACCGGGAAGCGGATCGCCGTCATCGGGGCAGGCCCCGCCGGCCTGGTTTGCGCAGGTGAGCTGGCGATCCTCGGTCATGCGGTGCGGATCTACGAGGCACGCCCTGACTCCGGCGGCCTGATTCGCCGCGCCATCGCGCCGTACCGGCTCGATCTGGAGCCGCTGGAGGACGAAGTCCGGCGGATCCTGGCCCTCGGGGTGGAGCTCTACCTCGGTCGTCCGGTCGACTCGCCCGAGGCGTTGCGCCGGATCGAGGCCGAGGCCGATGCGATCTTCCTCGGGGTGGGCATGGGCCCGGATGTCGATCAGGCTTATCCAGGCGATCACCTGCCCGGGGTGTGGAACTCACTCGACTTCATCGAGGCGATCAAGCTCCGGCATATGACCGGGATCGGGCGCCGGGTGGCGGTGATCGGCGGCGGCAATACCGCCATCGATGTCGCCCGCGAAGCCGTCCGGCTCGGCGCTGACGAGGTACGCCTGCTGTATCGCCGCAGCGAAGCCGAGATGCCGGCCTACCGCTTCGAGGTGGAGGGTGCCCGCGCGGAGGGGGTCCGGTTCGAGTGGCTCACCAACCCACTGTCGTTCGTGGGCGAGTCGCGCTTGAGTGGCGTGATCTGCCAGCGGATGCAGCTCGGCGAACCCGACGCCTCCGGCCGGGCACGCCCCGTAGCGCAACCCGGTTCCGAGTTCCTGCTCCCGGTCGACACGGTCGTTCGGGCGATCGGCCAGCAGCCACGGCTCGAATTCCTGCAGTGGGTCGAGGGGCTCGAACTCCGGAGCGGCCGGCCGGCCGTCGACCCGGCGACCGGCCAGACCTCGAACCCGCGGTACTTCGCCGGCGGGGACGTACTGAATGGGGGCGGCACGGTGGTTGAGGCCGTGCGGGCGGCGAAGATCGCCGCCCTGGGAATCGACGCCTTCCTCCGCCCGTCGGAGAGTCGAGTCGTCTCATGAGGACCGACGCGGTGCGGTATTGCCAGGGTGAGATGGCCCTGGTGGTGTACCGGAGCCACTGCAAGGGCTGCGGGATCTGCGTGGCGGACTGCCCGGAGAAGCTCCTTGCCCTGGACGAGCACCACATCGTCGTCGCCCCCGGAATCGGCCGATGCGTGTTCTGCGGCATCTGCGCGGTCCGGTGTCCCGACTTTGCCATCGCCATCGATCGGCCGGTGCCGCGCTGGACCGCGCCGTCGCATGACCCGGGGGGGATGGCATGCGCCTGATCCAGGGTAACGAGGCCTGCGCCCTCGGCGCGATTCACGCCGGCTGCACCTTCTACGCCGGGTATCCGATCACGCCGGCCTCCGAGATCATGGAGCAGCTGGCTCGGCTGCTCCCGCCCCGGCACGGCGTGTTCCTGCAGATGGAGGATGAGATCGGCGCCCTCGCCGCCGTGATTGGCGCTGCCTGGGGCGGGGCCAAGGCGATGACCGCGACCTCCGGGCCGGGCTTCTCCCTGATGCAGGAGAACCTCGGCTACGCTGCCATGACCGAGACCCCATGCGTGGTGGTGGATTCGCAGCGCATGGGTCCGAGCACCGGCCTGCCCACACTGCCGTCTCAGGGCGACGTGATGCAGGCCCGCTGGGGAAGCCATGGTGACCGCGCGGCGGTGGTACTCACCGCTTCCTCGGTGCGCGACGTCTTCGAAGTGACCGTCGAGGCCTTCAATATCAGTGAGCGATTGCGGGTTCCCGTGGTCCTGCTGCTCGACGCGGTCGTCTCGCACATGCGCGAAGGCGTTGAACTGCCCGATCTCCCGGTCGTCACCCGGCAGGCGCCGGCCTCGCTCGAGGGATTCCGGCCGTTCGCCGGCACGGAGTTCGTGCCCTTTGGTGCCGGCATGCCGATCGTGGTGACTGGCCTGGCCCACGCCGAGTCGGGA
>JBGQJV010000239.1:0-6895 GCA_041499215.1 Gemmatimonadota bacterium
CGAGTAGGACTCAATCCCCGGCTTTGCAGGTTCCGAGTCTTCAGCCGAGCTTTCGGCGACTTCGTCATGCGTACCTCCGGAGCGTTGCCAAGGTGTGCGCCGGACGGTATCCAGGTTCCGGCAGCGGTATCCCCATCCTCGGATGTCTCAATCAGCGCAAGCCTCGTCTCGACGGCATGGATGATTTAGGGTGAGGCGACGTCTATGTTCTTGACGATCACAAGCTCGCTGTGGGTCACGCCCGGGGACTGCCGCACGGCCTTCGTGGTGGCCTTGTCCCCGCCTTTCACCCCTCTGGTGCTCTTCGGCGCCAGGTCCTGGATCCCGTTCCCCTTCCGTGCCTTGGACTTCCCCCGGTTCCCCATGGCTCATCTCCCGATTCGAGAGTGACTCCCCCGCGCGATGATTCCTGCCAGGAGATCGCGAAACGCGCCTTCTTGCCGACAGTAGGAAAGCCCGCAGGAAAGCCCGCCGCTTGAGGCGGCCGAGGGCCGGGCGATGCGACGCAAAGCGACCCTCCTTGCGCTGGTCATGGACGTCATGAAATCGCCTCTAGGGGGCCGGCGCCCCGAAGTACTGCCTGACCGGGTTGAAGCCGGCCGGCACCGCACGCAGCGCATTGGCCAGCCCCGGCTCACTGGTGAACAGCTTGACCATCAGACGCTGGTTCGCGGCATCCTGCAGGAAGCCGGTGGAGGTCGCCCGGTTTGCCGCCAGAGTGGCAAACCCATGATGATCGGCCCGCAGGATTCGCACCTGGACCTGCGTGGACGGATCGCTGACGAACACATTGCTGACCAGAATGGCGAAGAACTCCTCCTCGTCATCGTAACCCGCGCGCCCCCCCATGGTGGCCCCGGAATACTGAGTTCCTCGCATGATCCGGTAGGCGTGACACATCTCGTGAAACAGGACGGCGGTTGGTCCCGTGCCCGCGGCGGTGGGCGGCGCAGTTGCGGCACCCGAGCCCCCGAACCCGAACATCGAGGGCGAGTAACGCACCACGGCTTTGCTGCCTTGCCCGGTGCCGACGATCGGCCCCTTCCACGCCCAGGATCCGCCCTGCATCGGTCTGTTTTGATCACCGATGACGTATTCGCCGGCCGCTGTCGCCCCACGCATATCACGCGCGCTCGCTGTGGCGTTCACGTCGGTCTTCAGCCAGGGTTGGATCGACAAGCCTTTACCCGTGCTGCGAATTGCCTCCAGGAGGGCGCGTCCGGTTTGACTCCGGTTGATCAGATCGAGGTGCCATTTTACCGACGCCTCGTAATGGCTCCGATCGGCAGCGGGCAGGTCGCCGCCATCGATCTCGATCCCAAAGGGTGGGTATTTCACGGTCACTTGGTGCTCCTTTTCTCTTCCCGTTTGCGAGCAGCTCAGGCGCCTGGGTTGGGCGGTCCCTGCTTTTTCCTGACGCCGATGGCCGGATCGAGCCGGACGATCGGCGGAGACGGCCCAACATCGCTGAGCGGCGTCCGTCCCCCGGTGGCTTCCTCCGCCTCGGCGCTGATCAACTCGGGCGGCAAGTTCGAGAGCCGCTCCTCCGCCTTCCGTGATCTCGGCATGCGTCCTCCGGCCATGGGTTTCTCTCTTGCCCTGAGGTGAACGCGGCCGTAACGTAGCCCTAGCTTCTCATCTGCCTCTCCGACTACCGTCAACCGGTCGAACATGCTGCGGCTCAAGGTGTTGGGTGGCATCTCCCTGGAACGCGGCGGGCGCCCGCTGAGTGGTCGGGTCACCCAGCGCCGTCGGCTCGCCCTGCTGGTGCTGCTGGCCGCGGGGCGGGATCGTGGGGTAAGCCGGGACCGGCTGATCGGCTGGTTGTGGCCCGAGCGAACCGACGAGCAGGGGCGGCACTCGCTGTCCCAGTTGATCTATGGCCTGCGGCAATCGCTGGGGGAGGACGTCCTACTGGCGGGAGTAGACCAGTTACGGCTGAACTGGAGCAGCATCTCCAGCGACGTGCGGGACTTTGCCGACGCGCTGACCGCCGGCCGGTGCGAGGACGCGGTGGCACTCTACCACGGCCCGTTTCTGGATGGGTTTTTCCTGTCGGATGCGCCCGAGTTTGATCGGTGGGTGGAAGAGGAGCGGGCGCGGTTGACCGACGCCGCGGGCGCGGCCCTCGAACGGCTGGCCGATGATGCCTCCCGGCGCGGCGCGCCGGAAGAGGCGGTGCGGTGGTGGTCGCGGCGCTCCGCCCTGGATCCCACCGACTCACGGATCGCGCTTGGGCTGATGCGCGCGCTGGTGGCCGCCGGTGACCGCCCGGGCGCCGTGCAACACGCCGAAGCCCACTCCGAGCTCCTGCGGAGCCTGCTGGAGGTCGGGCCGGATCCCGCGGTGCGGTGCCTGAAGGAACAGTTGCGGCAGGAGGTCCGTCCGTCAGCTCCACGGCTCCGCCACCGCCCCCCCACGCTGCCCGCCACGCCCCAGGTGGCAGCGACCGTTGCAGGTCTCCCCGGACCGGCTCCTCCCGGCCCTGCTCCGCGTCGACGCCGGTGGTCCCTGGCGGCCGCGGGTGCGACCGTCGGGGTTCTGCTGCTTGGCGCGGTGGTCCTGCGACCGCGCCCCCCGGCCGCACCCGCACTTCCAGTGGGTGTCATCCTCGCAGACGTCAGCGGTCAGACCGGTACTCTCACCCTGGCGATCCAGACCGCATTGCGGGCGGAGCTCGAGTCCCGTCCGGAGTTGCAGGTGCTGAGTGAGGCGGCGACTCACGAGACGTTGCGCCTGATGCGGCTGCCGCGGGACACTCAGGTGACCGAAGTGCTGGCGTGTGAGATCGGGCTGCGCCGCGGCCTCACCGTCGTACTGGCTCCAGCCATCTCCACCATCGGTGCGGTGGCGCGCCTGCACCTGCGCATGCTCCGGCCACCCTGCCAGACATCCGGCCAGATCCTGGTCCGGGAGGCGTCCGACACCGGCGACCTGCTATCGACAGTGGCCCCGTTGACTGATGAGGTGGCAGGGTATCTGGGTGCCCTGCCGCGCGACACCGATCGCCATCCCCTCCCCGCCATCACCACCGCCTCGCTGCCAGCGCTGCAGAACTTTGTTCAAGCGCGCCAAGCGCTGGACCGGCTCGACCGGACAATGGCGATCACTCTGCTCCAGAGCGCCCTCCTGCAGGATAGCGCGTTCGCCATGGCCCACTATCTGCTCGGCGATCAACTCTGGTACGTCGATCGCCAGCGGGAGAGCAGTTATCACCTCACTCGGGCCCTCCAGTTGAGCAGCCAGCTCCCGGGGCGGGAGCGGCTCCTGGTCCGGGCGCGCTACGAACAAGTCGTGGCCGACCGGCTTGACAGCGCACTGGTCTACTGGAATGCGGTACTCGCCAGCTACCCCGATGAGCCGCTGGCTCACCAGGGGGTGACCTGGACCTATCGAGCGCTGGGCCGCACCGCCGATGTGGTGGCCGCCGCCGACGCGGCACTCCGGCTGGACCCCACCGACCGGTACATGCAGTTCGTCAAGCTCGACTCATACATCGGGTCGGGTGATACCGTGGCTGCCCGGCGCTATGCCAGGTCCCTCGGACCAGACTCCGGCTGGGCCAGCCGCGCGGTTGCCACTGGCAGCGCCGTGCGCCGCAAGGACTGGCGATACCTGCTCTCCCGCGAACTGAGTCCCTACGCTCGGATGACCTCCCTCCTCGCCCTCGGCCAGGTGCGACAGAGCGACAGTCTGCTGGAACCGGTTCGGGCACAAGGGTGGATGCAGGAGTTCCCCCGCGCGCTCCTCCTGCAGGCACAGGGGGAGCTGGGTCTGGGCGGCTCCCCGAAGCATGCGCTCGACCTGCTGGATGAAGCATCCCGCTGGATTAGCGCCGCGGATCTGTCTCCGCCGGCTTACGGCCGGCTGACGGAATGGGCCGCGGCCATCGCGGCGCAGCTTGCGGACACGGACCGTATCGGCGCGCTACGCCACCTTCTCAGTGCCAAGGACGCCGGCCGCGGGCTGTCGAGCTACCACGTGGCCCTGGCCGGGATCGAGGCCAGCGCCTCGTTCGCCCGCGGCGACTTCGCCGCGGCGGCGCGTCAGGCAGCCCGGGCGCGCCCGGGCTGCTACTTCGGCCGCTCGACAGTGACGCTGTATCTGCTGGAGGCTGACGCCCTCGCGGCCCTCGGGGCGCAGCGGCAGGCCGATTCCCTGTACCAGTTGCTGCAGCGGCCGGGGGGAGTCAGCAATGAAGTAGGTGATGTGTGGCAGGTGGTGCAGGTGGTGGCGGAGCGGCGGCGCAGTCGGCCCGCTGTGATTGGTCTGCGGCCGCCGGCAGCTGGACGAATAGCCGTCAGCCATCACTCCTCCCCATGAACGGCCCTCCGGCCTCAATCGCACCGGAGGGTCTATTTCGACTACCAGCCAACGGCTCGCCTCAGCCGACCTTCACCTGAATCTCCCGCGGCTTGGCCTTCTCGGCCTTCGGAATCGACACGGTCAGCACGCCATTCTCGAACTTGGCCGACACCTTCTCGGAGTCCACCGTACTGGGGAGGCTGAACGAGCGCTCGAAGACGCCGTAGCTCCGCTCGTACCGGTGCACCTTCGTGGTACTCTCCTCGGCCACCTGCTTCTTCTCGCCCCGGATGGTAAGAGTGAAGTTTTCCAGGGTGACCTTCACATCCTCGGCCTTGAGACCGGGCAGTTCGAGCACGATCCGGATACCGTCGGCCTCCTCGAAGACGTCGGTCGGCGGAACCCAGGCCGACGTGACGAGATCGGGGAACTCGCTGGCGAACGGCCATCCGTTAAACGCCTGGTCCAGCATCTGGTTCAGCCGGCGGCCGTCGGCGAGCGGTCTCTTGCGAGTGATGGTGAGCGACATGGAGCCTCCGTGCGGTGTTTCTGGTCTGACTCCGGGGCCTGGGCTTTCAATGATGAATCGGCGGGGTGGTGCCGGAGCCCACGTTCCCTGCCGAGGCCGGTACCAGACCGGCACGCCGGCCCCTTTCGCATCCGGCATGCCCGCTCGGAAGTGAAGATTCCGGTCAGAGTGACAGTGGGACCACCGGCCCCGACAGTGAGTCTGGTCGAGCTGGCAGGTCAGGTGTCCGCGGGCCGGGCGCGAACCCGGGCGACGACCGTTGCCAGCTCCGAGAGCTCGAACGGCTTTTCGAGCACCGGGCAAGGGGTAGACTCGAGGAAAGCAGCCGTTTCGACCGATGCGGTATCCCCCGAGGCGAAGACCAGCCTGGGGAGGAGCTCCGGCCGGGAGTGGCGGACGGTCCGATAGACTTCCATGCCTGAGACACCCGGCATCTTGAGGTCGCACAGGATCAGATCGAAACGGGTATCACTGGTGGTGGCGCTCAACACCTCCAGGGCCACCGCCCCATCATCCGCCTCCCTGACGGACCAGCCGCACCGCTCGAAGACCCGTCGCACGCTGGCCCGGAACGGGGCCTCATCATCGATGATGAGCACCCTTCCCGGCGGACCTTCCAACCGGGCGGGACCACTCTGGGGTGCTGGTGTGGTGCTGACGGGGGCCGCAGCGGTCAGCGGCAGCCAGGCCTCGAAGATCGCCCCGGGGCCGGGCTCACGGTTCCGAGCCACCAGGGTTCCATGGTGCTGCTCGACGATTCCGAGCGACACGGAGAGACCCAGTCCTGTCCCCTCCCCGTGGCCCCGAGTGGTGAAGAAAGGCTCGAAGATCCGAGGGAGGTTCTCGGCTGGAATCCCCCCACCGGTATCGGCCACGGAGAAGGTGATCCCCTGGCTATCACTGCGCGCCGCCAGCCGAACCCGGCCACCGGGGGCAGCCCGCATGGCATTGTCGATCAGATTGGTGAGCACCTGTTCGAGGGCGGACGGGGCACAGAGGAGCGGCGGCAGCCCCGGCTCGAGCTCCACGACCAGCGCGACCCCGAGTCGTTTCCGATCTGCCTCCAGCGCCCGAATGGTGCGGTCCACCAGCACCGGGATATCAGCCGGCTCCCAGCGGTCGTCCCGGCGGCGAACGAAGGTCAGCAGGTCCCGCACGATGGCGCGAGCCCGGCGCGCCTGCTCCCGGATGGTGCCGAGCGGGCCGGCGGCGTCCGCATGGGGGCGTTCCGCGATGAGCTGTTCACTGAAGGTCAGGATCGAAGCGAGCGGATTGTTGAGCTCGTGGGCCACGCCGGAGACCAGCCGGCCCAGTGCTTCGATCCTGAGCGCCTGGGCACGGCGGGACTCCGCGTCTGCAACAGCGGTCATGTGCGCTGCCCGGGCGCGCTCGGCCTCCCGCTGCGCATCCTCCAGCAGGGTGACTACCATGCCGAAGCCCAGCAGGACTTCCAGGGTGGTATCGAGATACGAACTGAGTCTGGCGAACAGGAGGCCAAGGCCCAGGTTCGCTTCCGGGGCGAGTAGCCGCCAGGTGTACAGGGCGCCATACCAGGACCACAGCAGGGCGAGCGCCACGAAGATCGCAGCCGTTACCTGAGTACCCAGGTTGCGCCGAGCTCCAGTCTGGCCGAGCAGCAGCGCGGCGCAGGTGACGAAGGTGGCGACCGCGACCACCCCCTGCAGGGGCATCAGCGGTCTCAGGCTCACCGTCCCGTACGCGCTGACCAGGGCGAGGATCGCGGCCCCAGCGATCCAGGCGGCGTCCCGGCCCGGCAGAGGCCGATCACGGCACAGCTGCCAGGTCCCGGCCAGCAGGAGCCAGAAGTGCACCAGCTTGGCGAAGAGATACAGGCCAAGCAACAGTGCCAGATACACCGCCGGAACCGGCTTTTCGGCGGGAACCACCGGCGGAGCGATCACGTACCGGCACACCACCGCGAGGATGGCAACGCACATCGCCACCCAGGCACCGGTCCAGCGGATGAAGTAGGGTCGGGCCCCGGCGTGGCGGGCCAGCAGATAGAAGAGGGTCAGCAGCAGGACGGTAGCGCCCAGCTGC
>JBGQJV010000240.1:0-6810 GCA_041499215.1 Gemmatimonadota bacterium
CCGGGCTGGCGTGTCTCCGGACACCGAGTACGTTGGACAGGGTGATTTGCTGCCCCTCTTCATGAACGCCACCCGCCCCTGGCTTCGCTTCTACGGCGACGTCCCCGCCACCATCGCTTATCCGTCGGTCACTCTGTACCAGGCGGTGATGGCCTCGGTGCGGCGGGTTCCCGATGCCATCGCCTACGAGTTCCTGGGCTCCCGCTCCACCTACCGGGAGCTCGGCCTGGCGATCGACCGGTGCGCCGCGGCGCTGGCCGCGCTGGGTCTCCGCGAGGGCGACCGCATCACCATTTCGATGCCGACCAGTCCGCAGGGAGTCATCGCGTTCTACGCGGCCAACCGGCTGGGTGCGGTCCCGTCGATGATCCATCCGCTCTCCACCGCGCCGGAGATCGAGTTCTACCTCAAGCTGAGTCGCTCGAAGATGGCGCTCACCCTGGACGCCTTCTACGGCCGCTTCGCCGAGATTCGGGACCGCACGCCGCTCGAGACCCTGATCCTCGCCCGGATCCCTGACTATCTCTCCCCGCTCAAGCGACTCGGCTTCTGGCTCACCCGCGGCCGCAAGATCCCCCCGGTCCCGCGGGATGCCCCGGTCCACTGGTGGTCGGACCTCATGGCCCGGGAGCACCCCGAGGCCCCGGTGGCGCAGGTGGATACGCACAGCCTGGCGGCGATTCTCTACTCCGGGGGCACCACCGGATCGCCCAAGGGAATCATGCTCTCGCACCACAACTTCATCAGCGAGGGAATGCAGGTGGCCGCGTGGGGCAGCCTGAGTGAGACCGATCGGGTGCTGGCGGTGCTGCCCATCTTTCATGGCTTCGGGTTGAGCGCGCTGGTGAACGCGGCCCTGATGGGCGGCGCCCAGGCCATCATGGTGCCGCTCTTCAGCCCGGAGGTGGTGGCCGGGCTGATGCGCACCCGGCGCCCGACCGTCATCGCGGGTGTACCCACACTGTTCGACGCGCTGTCCCGGGATCCCTCGCTCCGGCGTGCCGATCTTTCCTCGCTCCGGGCGGCCTTCTCCGGCGCCGACACCCTGCCCCGGCCGGTTAAGGAACGGTTCGAGGAAGTCGTGGCGAGACAGGGTGGCCGCGTCAGGCTGCTGGAGGGGTACGGCCTCACCGAGGCCGTTACCGCGGTCATGGCGACCCCGCTCGACAGCTACCGGGAGGGCAGCGTCGGGATCCCCTTCCCCGACATGCTCGCCAAGATCTGTCGACCCGCGACCGAGGAGGAGCTGCCCCCCGGGGAGGAGGGGGAGATCTGCCTCTCCGGCCCACCGGTGATGCTCGGTTACCTGGACGACCCGGTCGCCACCGCCGAGACGTTGCGGCGCCACCAGGACGGGCGCACCTGGCTGCATACCGGCGATCTCGGCCGGATGGATGCGGACGGGTTCTTCTATTTCAGCACCCGGCTCAAACGGATGATCAAGTCGTCGGGCTTCAATGTCTACCCGGCGCAGGTTGAGGCCGTGCTGTACCAGCATCCGGCGGTGCTGGAAGCCTGCGTCATCGGCGTGCCGGACGAGTCACAGGGTGAGCGGGTAAAGGCGGTCGTGGTGCCGCGCGACCCGTCGCGCGCCGGACCCGCACTCACCCGGGAGCTGATCGACCACTGCCAGCGGCAGCTCATCAAGTGGTCCTGCCCCCGGGACGTGGAGTTCCGCGCCGAACTTCCCAAGACCCGAATCGGCAAAGTCGACTTCAGGACGCTGATGGATGAAGAGCGGGCGCGGCTCAAGGGGGCTCAGTGAGCGTGAGGCACGGCGGCGACCGGATAGCGGAGGTGCTGCGCTCTCACGGCGTGCAGTACCTGTTCACCCTCTGCGGGGGGCACATATCGCCCATCCTGACCGGAGCCCGGGTGCGAGGGATCCGGGTGGTGGACCTGAGAGACGAGGCCACGGCGGTGTTCGCGGCCGACGCCGTCGCCCGGCTGACGGGAATCCCGGGTGTCGCCGCGGTGACGGCGGGCCCCGGCCTCACCAACGCGCTGACCGCGCTCCGCAACGCCCAGCTGGCGCAGTCTCCCCTGGTCCTGTTGGGCGGGGCCGCGCCGACCGCGCTCCGCGGCCGCGGCGCGCTGCAGGACATCGATCAGATCGCCACCGCCCGGCCGCACGTGAAGCGGGTACACGCGGTGACTCGGGTCCGAGACCTCGGGCCGGCGGTGAATGACGCGCTCGCGCTGTCCCGCTCGGGCGTGCCCGGGCCGGTATTCGTCGAGTGCCCGGTGGACCTGCTGTACCCCGAGGCGATCGTGCGCGAGTGGTACGGCGCCGCCTCCGGCAAGGGCGGCAGCCTGGCTGAGCGGGCAATCGCGCTATACCTGCGCCGCCACGTGGAGCGCATGTTCGCCGAATCGCAGGATACCTCCACGCCGCTGACCGCGGTCCCGCTGGTGCGTGAGCCCGACGACGGAGCGGTGCGTCGCGCCGCCCGGATTCTGGCCCGATCCCAGCGACCGGTGCTGCTGGTCGGCAGCCAGGCGATGACGCTCGCCTCCGAAGCCCCGCGCGTTGCCGTCGCGGTCGGTGCCCTGGGGCTCCCGGTCTATCTCTCCGGCATGGCCCGGGGACTGCTCGGCCGGGACCACACCCTGCAGCTCAGGCACCAGCGGCGCGCGGCGCTCAAAGAGGCGGACTGCGTGATCCTGGCGGGTGCGCCCGCCGACTTCCGGCTGGACTACGGGAAACACGTGGGAAGAAGCGCCGTGCTCATCGCGGCCAACCGGAGCCGGCGGGAAGCGCGGCTCAACCGCCGCCCCGCCCTGACCGTGGAGGGCGACGCCGGGCTGTTCCTCTGCCAGCTCGCGGGCCTCTCGGCCCCGGCACCGGACCGATACGCCCCGTGGTTCAGCCGGCTCAGGGAACGCGACGCCGCGCGCGAAGCGGAGATCGAGAAGCAGGCGGACATGGAGGGCGAATTCGTCAATCCGCTGCGGCTGTGCCGCGAGATCGAGCGGGCGGCGGGGGAGGAATCGGTGCTGGTGGCGGACGGCGGCGACTTCGTGGCCACCGCCTCCTATACAGTGCGCCCCCGAGGCCCGCTCGGCTGGCTCGACCCCGGTGTGTTCGGCACTCTGGGGGTTGGCGCCGGGTTTGCGGTGGGCGCCCGGCTCTGCCGTCCGGACGCCGAGGTCTGGGTTCTGCTGGGGGACGGAGCGGCGGGATGGAGCCTGACGGAGTTCGACAGCCTCACCCGTCACAGTCTGCCCGTCATCGCGGTAATCGGCAACGATGCGGGCTGGACCCAGATCGCGCGGGAACAGGTCAAGCTGCTCAAGGATGACGTGGCCACCGTGCTGACCCGCGCCGACTATCACGAGGTGGTCCGCGGCTTCGGGGCCGAGGGAATCCTGGTGAAACACACCGCCGAGCTGAGGCCGGCGCTGGACCGGGCGCGGGAGATTGCGCGTGAGGGACGAGCGGTGCTGGTGAACGTATGGCTGGACCGGACCGATTTCCGGGAAGGGTCGATCTCGATGTAGGCCTGGGCAGTTAGCAGTGAGCGGTGAGCGGTGAGCGGTGAGAAGTGAGGAGTGAGAAGGGAGAAGGGAGAAGTGAGGAGTGAGGAGTGAGAAGTGAGAAGTGAGAAGGGAGAAGGGGAAGGGAGGAGGGAATCGAGCGGAGGCAGATCGATTGTCATTCCGAGCCGCGAAGCGGCGAGGAATCCCTCCGGGTGGCCACGGGCCTCCAGGGTGACGGAGAGTGGCCCCCAGCCCGGTTTCGGCCGGGGGTGAGAATCCTGGTTGGTGCGCTGCGTCACTCTACCGCCCAATGCCCTGGGCCCTCAGGCCTGAGAACTCAACGGCCACCCGCTCCTCGGAGGAATCACGCCCATGCCCAAGAGAATGCTGGTCCACGACAAGCGCCTGAGTGGGACCGCGCCCTTCATTGCCCAGAACACCTACATCGTCGGCACCGGCGTGACCACCAACCATGTCATCGACTGGATCGGCACCTACGCCAAGAGCCAGTCGGGACTCGACGAGCTGCTGATCATGTGTCACGGCTATGCGGTCCTGAGCGATAGCCGCAACGCCGTGACCTACCCGGAGCCGGTGGGCGCTAACGGCCTCCAGCTGGGGAACCCCGGCCTCACCTGGAGCACAGTCGCCCGGACCAGTGCCTGGAAATCGTACATCAAGAGCATCTACCTGTACGCCTGCGGGGTTTCGGCCAGCAGCATACACGACGATCCCGCGTTCGACGGAACTCGCCTGTGCGGCGAGCTGGCGCTCTACTCCGGAGCGGACGTCTACGCCGCCGACCAGCTGCAGTGGTACACCGGGGCCAATCCCAGCGGCGGGGCGACCATCAACTTCGGGAACTGGGAGGGGCAGGTCTACTGCTACTCGCCCGACAACGGACAGGGAACCCCGGTGACGCTCGGCGCTCAGCCGACGCCGTAGGGTGAACGGCGGTGAACGGTGGAAAGTGAGCAGTGAACAGTGAACGGTGAACGGTGGACTGGGAGGTGGCGGGACTTGATCCCGCCGCTCCTGGCCCACTGCGCTATTGCCCCACCCAACTGGCGCGAGGTCACAAGCCGCCACAGATTGTCTCCCGTCTCGCCCTTATCCCCCTCCTGAACTGAGCCGTTCGATTTGAAACTCCCGCCAGTCTCCCGATCCGGAGTCGGAGGCCGCATGCGTCACCTGCTGCATTCCTTCCTGTTGATCTCCCTGTTCTGTCTCGCGACCAGCCTCGCCGGGGCTCAGACCACCGGCTATTACCGGATGCCCGCCATCCGAGGCGAGACCATCGTGTTCGTGGCGGAAGGAGATCTGTGGCGGGTCGGGATCGGCGGCGGGGTGGCGACCCGGCTCACTTCGCACCCGTGGCAGGAAACCAGCCCCACGATCTCCCCGGACGGCACGACCCTAGCCTTCACGGCCCGATACGAGGGACCGTTCGAGGTCTACACCATGCCGCTCGCTGGTGGGCCGCCGACTCGCCGTACCTGGGATGGCGACGGCGCCTTTTCCACCGGCTGGATACCCGACGGGCGACTCCTCTATCGCTCGGCGCACTACGCCGGACTTCCCGACGGACAGCTCATCACCCTGGATCTCAAGACCGGTGCCCGGACTCGGGTGCCGCTCAGCGAGGCGGCAGACGGCAGCTACGACCAAAGCGGCAAGACTCTCTATTTCACCCGGCAGGAGTTCCAGGGGAGCCACACCAAACGGTACCAGGGCGGCACCGCTCAGCAGCTGTGGAAGTATGCCGACGGGGGTGAGGCGGTGCCGCTTACCGGCGACTACCCCGGTACCAGCAAGGTCCCGATGTGGTGGCAGGGGCGGGTGTACTTCGCCAGCGACCGCGACGGGTCGATGAACCTCTGGTCGATGAACGACGCGGGATCGGACCTCAAGCAGTTGACCTTTCACAAGGGCTGGGATGTCCAGTCCCCTGCGCTGGGCGATGGCCGGATCGTGTATCAGCTGGGCGCGGACCTGCGGCTGTTCGATCTCACCCGCGGCAGCGACACCGCCCTCACCATCACACTGCCATCGGACTTCGATCAGCAGAGGGAACGTTGGGTCCGCAATCCGTTCGACTACCTGACGGCGGCGCACCTCTCCCCCAGCGGAGACCGGGTGGTGCTCACCGCCCGAGGGCAGGTCTTCGTGGCACCGGCGAGCCAGGGACGGCTAGTCGAGGCCACCCGGACCCAAGCGGTGCGTTACCGCGACGCCCGGTTCTTCCCGGACGGCAAGTCGCTGCTGACCCTGAGCACTGAAACCGGCGAGGTGGAGCTGGCCCGGCTGCCGGCCAACGGGGTAGGCGGCACTCAGGTGCTGACACACGATGGGCACGTGCTGCGCTGGCAGGCGCTCCCCTCGCCGGACGGGAAGTGGATCGCGCATCATGACAAGAACTGGGAGTTGTGGCTGCTGGAGGTGGCCACGGGCAAGCAGACCAGGATCGGCACCAACGCGAACAACAGCTTCAGTGACCTGGCCTGGTCGCCCGACAGCCGTTGGCTGGTCTTCGGTGCGACCCAGGACAACCAGTTTCAGCAGCTGTTCCTGTATGGTCTCCAATCCGGCAAGACCATACCGCTGACCAGCGACCGGTACGACGGCTACAGCCCCGCCTGGAGTCCGGACGGCAAGTGGCTGTACCTCCTCTCCGACCGGCATTTCGAATCGCTGGTGCGAGCGCCCTGGGGGGCGCGCCAGCCCGAGCCCTACTTCGACCGGCAGGCCCAGATCTTCGCGGTCGCGCTCACCCGGGGCCTGCGCTTCCCCTTCCTGCCGGTGGACGAGCTGCATCCCGCCGACACCGCCAAGACGACGCCGCCCGACACCGGCAAGGCCGGGAGTGCCAAGGGCGGGAAGAAACCGGCGGCGCCGGCCCCCGCGGCGAAACCCGACTCCGGAGTGAAGGTCGCGGTCGACACGGCGGGGCTCTCCACTCGACTTTATGCCGTGCCGACACCCGCCGGAAACCTGAGCGACCTCGCGGTGGACGGGGCTCGGCTCTATTTCCTGTCCTGGGACTTGAGCGGTCAACCCAAAGCGACCCTCAAGACCCTGGCGATCGGTCCCAAGGCACAGGATCCTGAGGTATACCTGGAGGACGTGAAGGGTTACGAGCAGTCGCTTGACCGCAAGAAGCTCCTGGTCACCAAGGACAAGGCCCTCTATGTGTTGGATGCCGGTGCCAAGCCGGGAGAGCTGGGGAAGGCCCAGGTAGACCTGTCGGGCTGGTCCTTCCCGATCGTGCCGCGCGAGGAGTGGCGCCAGATGTTCGCCGAGGCCTGGCGCCTGGAGCGGGACTACTTCTAC
>JBGQJV010000241.1:0-6807 GCA_041499215.1 Gemmatimonadota bacterium
CCGGCTTTGGCCCGGGCGTACAGCCCCTTCACGTCCCGGCGGGCGCACTCCTCGAAGGGGGTCGAGATGTGGATCTCCACGAACCGACGGCAGAGTCCGCGCACAAAGCTGCGTGAGGCGATGTAGGGTGACACCAGCGAGGCCACTACGATCACCCCATGCGACTCGAAGCGGCTCGCCACCCAGCCCACCCGGCGGATGTGGGCGTCCCGCTCCGGGCGGGTGAATCCGGTCCCGGGGAAGAGATCCCGGATGGCGTCTCCATCGAGGTACTCCACCGCCTGGCCGCGCCGCTCAAGCTCCTCCACCACTCGGCCGGCGATAGTGCTCTTTCCCGACCCGGAAAGGCCGGTGAACCAGAGCACCATGCCCGCGCCGCCGGCACCGGCAGTTCCGGTATCGGCCAAGCCGATCACAAAGCCCTGATTCCTGAGCTCGGGCTGGTTGTAAACCAGGAGACTGGTCCGTGGCCGGTCCGCTCCTGAATTGCGAAAGATGCAGTCGCCGGCAGCGACGTCCCATTCCATCGTTGGCCCGAGCCGTGGGTACACGTCCGCCCGCCCCTCCGCCACCCAGCAGAACTTGAGGGAGCTTCCGGCGGGAACCCGTTCCACGACCGGGAGGGCGCGGAGGAACTCCTCGAGCTCCTTTGAGGGATGGGAACGGCTCTCGGCCACCCGCAGTCCCTGGCCCGCAAGCGGGGGCCGGGAGGTGATCCGTTCCGGCGCGGCCTTGCCCTCCCGCTTCCAGGTACCCAGGCCGCGGCCGGCGTAGTAGAGCAGGTCGAGTGCGGGCGCATAGATCACGCCGAGCACCGGTTCTCCCTCGTCGATCAGGGCGATGTTGACCGTGAACTCTCCGTTCTGCTGGATGAACTCCTTGGTGCCGTCGAGCGGGTCCACCAGCCAGAAGCGGTCCCAGCCGGCCCGTTCCTCCGCCGGCGGTACGGTGCCTTCCTCGGACAGGATCGGTACGGTCGGATCCCAGTGGTGCAGCCCTTCGACGATGATCGCATGCGACATGCGGTCGGCGGCGGTCACCGGGCTCTGATCGTCTTTCCGCTCCACCTGGATGCCGGGGTGGTAGTGCTGCAGCGTGGCCTGCCCCGCGGCCACTGCCAGGTGGGCCAGACGCACCAGGGCATCCGGCGAGACGGTCACCGGCGCGGGGCGGACGAGGCCGACCTGGGAGGGACGCATGGCGCTCACCAGGGCCGGAACAGGACGCCCTTGTCCTGCAGCAGGTGCTTGATCCGGTCCACGCCCTCGTTCTCGGCTTCCTCGTCACCCAGCACCAGGTCGCAGGCGATGTCGGTGGTGACCTGATCGCCGACCCAGACCACCTCGATCCGGTCCGGATCGACGGTGGTCTTCACGACCTCCAGGTCGTCCTGGGCCAGCCTTTGCGCCGTTACGATCAGGATTGCGCCCGCGTCCAGCAGCATGTTTGCCACCTCGCCCAGCCGCCGGAGGTGCTCGCTCCGGTTCTCGGCCTTGCGCTCGATATCGGCGTCCACCCCATAGAGCACGTTGGCCATGCCCAGGAAGTACACCACCCGTCCATCCTCGAACAGCCGGGCCTCGAGGTCCTTCCCCAGCGACTTCCGGTCGGCCTCCCGCTCGCCGGTGATGAGCAGCAGCGAAGCCCGCTGACTGTACTTCTCCGCCCGCCGCTCGGGCGGGATGATGCTCGGCTCCCACTTGAGATTGCGGAGCATCACCTTGGCGCGGATCTCCGACTGCCGGTCGGGGAGCCCCTCGCGTACGATGCCGCCGCCCCGGATCTCGTAGTCGTCCACCAGCACGAACCGGCCGGTTCCGGCGTTGCCTTCGGCGGTATCGAAGGCCAGGACCCGGCTGAGCGTCAGGATGCACTCGGCCACATCATTCCGGTCGATGCGGTCCTTGCTCTCGGTGGTGGAGAGGGTCGACGCGTCGACCACCCGGATCACCGATTCCAGCCGACAGGCCACCCGGGCCGAGCCCAGCTTGAGGATGTAGTCGCGCTTCCTGACCAGCGGCTGCTTGCCCAGCCAAAAGAGGCTGACCCGGAGCCGGGTAGTCACCTCCGGTCGCGGCTGTCCGGCGACGGTGGCCAGCTCGCCGCGGCCCACGAAGATCTGCTCGGTCAGGGTGAAGCCGGCGGCCTGGCCCGCGCGAGCCTCGATCCGGGTCGGCCGGTTGAAGGCCTCGATCGATCTTACCCGGCTCTTCTTGCCCGAGGGATAGAAGACCACCTCGTCGCCCGGATGGAGGATGCCGCTCTCCACCGTGCCCGCCACAATGCGCCGGTCGTCGCCCTGGGCGGTGAACTTGTAGACATCCTGGACCGGCATGCGGAACGGCTGGTCGGTGGCGGGCCGCGCGGTGACGAACCGGTCGAGCGCCTCGAGTACCGTGGGACCGGTGTACCACCGCATCGCCTCCGACGGGTGGGCGATGTTGTCCCCCTCGCGCGCCGCCGCCGGAATGAAACAGTCGGGGTGTACCCCGAGGCGGTCCAGGAACTCGGCATATTCCCGCACGATGGAGTGGAACTGCCCCTGGTCGTAGCCCACCAGGTCCATCTTGTTCACCAGGACCGCGACCTGGCGGATGCCCAGCAGCGACATCATGTACCCGTGACGGCGGGAGTTCTCCTGCACCCCCTCCTTGGCATCGATCACCAGCAGGGCGGCCTCAGCCCGGGCCGCGCCGGTCACCATGTTCTTGAGAAACTCGATGTGGCCGGGGGCGTCGATGATGATGTAGTGCCGCCGGGCGGTCTTGAAGAACACCCGGGCGGAGTCGATGGTGATGCCCTGCGCCTGTTCGTCCTTGAGTGCGTCGAGCAGGAAGGCGTACTCGAATGGCCGAGCGGTACGCTGGCAGAGCGTCTTGATCTGGTCGAGCTTCCCCTCGGGCAGCGAGCCGGTGTCGGCCAGCAGCCGGCCCACCACAGTGCTCTTGCCGTGGTCGACGTGTCCGCCGATCACGATCTGCATGCGTTCCCCGTGGGTCGCCGGCGGGGGCAGGGGAGGAACCGAAACCGAGGAAGCGGGACTGGTCATGTAGCTGCTGGAAAGAGAGTCGGGGGCCGGTCCACCAGGAAGCTCCGGCCTCGGAGGGCCGGAATCGGGGGAGCAGGTGGATGACATGGGTGCCGCGCCGGCATGAAGAATTCCTTGCAATCTGCGCCGCGCCATCGGGGAGCGCCACTCCGGGGCGGCGGCCCGGTGCGGAACGCCGGGGCAGGGGAGTATCTTGGACCTGCCGGGCTCGGGGCAAGTACGGTGGTCCCGCGCCGACGGTGGATTCACCAGCTCCCTTTGGTGGGGCGGGGGGTGCGCCGAGACTATGGGTATGGAATCCAGACCCCTTCGGCAGGCTCTGGGCGCGGTCCTGCTCGTGGCGGCGCACTTCCTTGCCGCCGCCATGCACGGGGACAGCACGATTCTCCGGGAGTCCGTGTTCTGGATCCCGACGGGGATCGGGGTCGCCGGGGTGTGGCTGCTGGGTCCGCGGGCGGCGCTGTACGTCGCGGCGGCCACCTTCCTGCATCGGATCTTCATCGGGCGCTCCCTGCCCGCCTCCCTGTACCCCGCCGTTGGCAACGGTCTCGAGGCGCTCACCGCCTGGGCCCTGCTTCGCCGCTTCCGGTTCGATCCCCACTTCGGCCGCCTGCGAGACGTGTTCGCGCTCATCGCCGCCGCGGTCATCGCGCCGGTGGCGAGCGCGGGCCTGGCCGCGCTGATGTACGTCTACACCAATCATCCCTACGCCGGGTCTCCCACCGCGGCATGGGGCTGGTGGCGGATGAACAGCCTCGGAATCCTGGTCATCACGCCGACCATCCTCAGCTGGACCGCGGGCGACCTCGGCCGACCCTCCCGCCGGAGCGTGCTCGAGGTCGCCGGGGGAGCGGCGGTGATCGCCGTCTTCCTCTGGCTGATGGTGCTGAACACGCACGACGGCGAGATCGGGATGATCCTGTCCTATCTCTCGCTCGGGGGGATCCTGTACGCCGCGGTGCGGTTCGGGCCGCGGGGTGCGGCGACCGTGGCCACGATCCTGTCCCTGATCGCGGTCATGGGCACCCTCTTCGGCCACGGGCCGTTCGTCAGCGCCTCGGCGGGCGCACGGGTGCTGGCGTTGCAGGCCTTTGTGCTGGTGTTGACCGTGGCGCCGCTGATGCTCGGCGCCCTGATCGGCGAGCGTGGCGAGGCGGTGGCCGAGCGTCGCCGGAGTGACCTGGCCCTGCACGCATTCCAGGAAGTCCTGCCGGACTTCACCTACCGGCTCAACGCCGACGGCGTGTACCTCGACATGTATGTCCCTCCCGGTCAGGTAGCGGCCATGCAACCGGAGCAGGTGCTGGGTCACCGGCTGGAGGATACGGTGCCGGAGCACGCACCACGGATGCGCCAGCTTCTTGCCGCGGCTCTGGCCGGCGCGCCACCGGAGCCGATCGAGTACGAGATGCGCGTCGGGCGGCATCGGTGGGTGCGGGAGGCGCGGTTCGTCCGGGTCGCTCCCGGGGAGGCGCTCTGTCTGGTGCGGGACATCACCGACCGCAAGCGGGCCGAGGACCTGCTCGCCTGGCAGGCGCGGGTGCTGGAACTGGTCGCCACGGGGTACCCGACCCGCGACGTGCTGGAAACCATCGTTCTCGGAATCGAGAGCCAGACCGAGGGCGGGCTGTGCTCCGTGCTGCTGCTGGAAGGCCGGCGAGTGCACGTGGCGCTCGCACCCTCGCTCCCCGCGAGCTACAACGCCCTCATCGAAGGGGTGGAGATCGGTCCGGCAGCCGGGTCCTGCGGTACCGCCGCCTACCACAACCGCACCGTGGTGGTGAGCGACATTGCGACCGATCCGCTGTGGGCCGACTACCGGGCGGCGGCGCTCCCCCACGGGCTCCGGGCCTGCTGGTCGGTGCCGCTCCGGGGGGCCGCCGGCGAGGTGCTCGGGACCTTCGCGGTCTACTACCGGGAGCCGCGCTCGCCGCTATCGGCCGAGTTGTCCCTGGTGGAACGGGCGGCCTCGCTGGCCGCGATCGCCATCGAGCGGGAGCGGCGCGAGGATCTGCTCGCCTCGGTCAACCGGAACGTGGCGGAGGGAATCTTCCGGAGCACGCCGGAACGCGGCATGGTGTACGTCAATCGCGCCTTCGCCACCATGTTCGGCCATGACAGCCCGGAGGCGATGCTGCAGGTCCCCTCGCTCAACCTGTACGCGGACCCGGCCCGGCGGGAGGAGCTCAAGCGGCTCATCGCCCGGGAAGGTTTCTTTACCAACGAGGAAGTGCAGTTCCTCCGCCGGGACGGCTCGCAGTTCTCCGCCCTGGTCAGCAGCACTGCGGTGCGTGGGCTCAACGGCACCATCCAGTACTACGACGGTGCCGTGTGGGACATCACCGACCGCAAGCAGCTGGAGGAACAGCTCCGCCAGGCCCAGAAGATGGAGGCAGTCGGGAAGCTGGCCGGGGGCGTGGCGCACGACTTCAACAACCTGCTCACCGCCATCGGCGGATACGCCGAGGCCCTCCTGACCACCCTGCCGCCCGATGGCGTGGCCTACCAGGACGCCCTGGAGATCACCCGGGCCTCGTCCCGGGCCGCCAGCCTCACCCGGCAGCTGCTGGCCTACAGCCGGCAGCAGATCCTCTCGCCCAGCGTGCTCGACCTGCAGCAGGTGGTGGACCAGCTTGGCGGAATGCTGCGCCGCCTGATCGGAGAGGACATCAAGCTCATCACCCAGCACGCGGCGGGCGAAACCTTCGTACGGGTGGATCGCGGCCAGATCGAACAGGTCATTCTCAATCTGGTGCTGAACGCCCGTGATGCCATGCCGCAGGGCGGGTCGCTCACCGTCGCCACCATGTCGGTGGAGTTGGATGAGGCGTATGCCCGGGCGCACGTGGGCATGACGGCTGGTCCGCACGTCTGCCTGCTGGTGCAGGACACCGGCAGCGGCATGGACGCGGCGACCCGGAACCGCGCGTTCGACCCCTTCTTCACCACCAAGGAGCCCGGCAAGGGCACCGGACTGGGTCTGTCGACCGTGTACGGCATCGTGAAGCAGAGCGGGGGCAGCGTATGGCTGGACAGCATCCCCGGTGCCGGTACAACAGTCCGGGTATACCTTCCGAGGGTGCAGGAGCACCCGGAGGAGGAGCAGGTCGCCTCGCTCGGCCCCGCCGCCCCGGTTCAGGGGGCGACGGTTCTGGTGGTGGAGGACGAGCAGCTGGTCCGGGACCTGGTGAGTCGCACGCTGCGCCGGGCCGGCTATACCGTCATGGTGGCCGAGCATGGCGACGAGGCGCTCGCGATCTCCCGCACCCACGTCGGGCCGATCGACCTCATGGTCACCGACGTGGTGATGCCTCGGATGAACGGCAGCGATCTCGCCAATCGCCTCGTGCTGGAGCGGCCAGGTCTCCGGGTGCTGTTCGTCTCCGGCTACCCCAGCGAAGCGCTGGACCTGCGCGGCGGACTCGAGTCGGGCATGGAGTATCTGCAAAAACCGTTCACGCCCTCGGTGCTGCTCGACCGGGTGCGCGAGCTTCTCACCACCGAGCGCGCCCGGGTCTGAACCGGCGCGGGCCCGCGCCGGCTGATCCAAAGGAGGAAGGGTGCGCCTGACTCACTCCCATCTGCGGGTGGGCAGGCTGCTGCTGGGCACGGCCGTCGTGGCCGTGGCCCTCAGCACCTGCGCCACCAATCCCGTTACCGGAAAGAAGGAGCTGTCGTTCGTCTCCGAGAGCCAGGAGATCTCGATGGGCCGGGACTACGCCGGCCAGGTCTCCCGGGAGATGGGCGTCTATGCCGAC
>JBGQJV010000242.1:0-6786 GCA_041499215.1 Gemmatimonadota bacterium
CCAGTTCACGACCGCACCGTTCCGCGCCTTGATGAACGCCCCTCCGGACGCCGGTGTCGGCGTGACCATGTTGATGGTCAGGATCCCATCGACCCCACCAGTCGTGTCCACGGCCTCGATGTAGAACCCGTTGGGTGCGACCGGCAGCGTGCTGAACACCAGGTTGGTGAAGTCGAATGGGCCGCCCGCGCCGGGACTGCTCACCACCAGCTGGCTGATGTTGGTGGGCATGCCCTGGAAGGTGAGGTTGTTGAGTGCGAGCGAGCCGGGCGTGCTCTGGCTGATCGTCAGCGGCACGCCGTTGAACACCACCGGCGCTACCGCCGCGAGGTCGCCCACGGTGAGCCGCGACCCGTTCGACGTGGCGATGGTCGAGCTGGTGGCGGAGCTGACGACGAGCGTCCCGTGCGCCATGACCGGAGTCAGCAAGGTGAGGGTTCCGGTACCGACCCAGGCCAGGTCCTGGAAGTGCGAGGTGCCGGGCACCAGACCCGGCGTCGCGAAGCTCACCCGCGGCGCAGCGCCCGCGAATACCGTCAGGTGAGTACCGGAGGGGTGATAGCTGTCGCCGCTGGTGCTGGCGAGCTGCGTCAGGTTCCCCGCGATGCTGATGCCGCCGGCGGTGAGCAGGTTGAGCTCGCTGCCGCCGTCGAACACGGCGTTGCCCCCCACCACGACGGCGTCTTGCCCTGAGGTCATGGTCAGGACCCCGGTGCCGCCGGTGGCCAGGCCGCGGACGATCGACAGGCCCTGGCCTTTGATGACGAGGTTGCCTCCCGCGACGATGCTGACCGCCCCCACTACCGTGGTGGTGGACAGCGACGGCTGGCGACCCGCCGCGCCGATCACCGCGCTGTCGAGGGCCCCCGGTACCTGGGCCGGGCTCCAATTGCCGGGCACACTCCAGTCGGTACTCGTTCCACCGGTCCAGGTGAAGGTGGCGATGGTCCCGGTAGTGCCGGTGGCCGTGAAGCTGACCGGGTTGCCGGTCACCCCGGCCGCGCTCACTCTGGCGCCCAGCCCATTGCTGCCCGCCGTGGCGCCCAGGGTCCAGCCGCTCACCGTTGCGACGCCCGCCGCGTCGGTCAGCACCGGCTCGGTCGTGCCGTTCCCGAGTACCAGGGTGCCGCCGCCGCTGGTGACGGTGAAGATCACCTCGGCGCCCGGCACCGGATTGCCCTGCGCGTCGCGGACCAGCACCGCGGGGGGAACGGCCACGGAGCCGCCAGCCGGGGCAGATTGTCCGTTGCCGGCGTTCAGCGTAACGCTGGCGGGCGCGCCCACCACGAGGGCCGGCGTGAGGTGGTCGGCCAGGTTCGGGTCGCCAGTCCCCAGCTGGCCGGTCCCGTTGTAACCCCAGCAGTAGGTGTCGGTCGCGGTGATGCCGCAGGTGTGGGAATCGCCGGCCGCCAGCGTGGTGAAGTTGTGGCCTCCCGAGGGAGCCACCGGCGTCTGCCGCTCGGTGGTGGTGCCGTCGCCCAACTGACCGGAGGAGTTGTCCCCGCCGCAGACCCACCCGGAGGCGGTCCGGCCGCAGACATGGTCCGCCCCCATGTCCAGCGCGGTGTAGGTGAATCCGCCGGCCACCTGCTGCGGCGTGGTGAGCTGGACGCCGAAGTTGAAGCCCCAGCAGAAGCCCACGCCGGCGGTGCTGATGGCGCAGCTGGACTCGCCGCCCACGGAGATGTCGCTGAAGCTCAGGCCGCCGCTCACCGCCACCGGGACCAGGCTCCCGGTCTGCGAGCCGTTCCCCAGCTGCCCCTCGTTGTTGGCGCCCCAGCACCAGCCCTGGCCCGTGCCATCGATCGCGCAGCTGTGATCGGTGCTGCTATCGAAGAAGCCGGCCGCGCTGATGCGGACAAAACTGTGACCGCCCGCCACCGCGACTGGAGCGTTGCTGCTGGTGGTGGTCCCGTCACCCAGCTGCCCCTCGAAGTTGGCGCCCCAGCAGCGGCCCTCGCCCTGCAGCGTCACCGCGCAGGTGAATCCGTTCGCGGTCGCGATCTCGGCAAAGGTGAGGCCGCCGCTCACCGCGACCGGCGCCGTCTGGTCGGTGGTGGTCCCGTCGCCCAGCGCGCCGGTGGAGTTGTCGCCCCAGCAGAACGCCTGACCCGTGGCGGTCAGCGCACAGGTGTGGGTCACCCCGATGGAGACCGCAACGAAGGTGTGCCCGCCCGCCACCGGGGTGGGCACCAGCCGGTCGGTGGTGGTCCCATCGCCCAGCTGACCCAGGTCGTTGGCGCCCCAGCAGAAGGTCACCCCGGCCTTGATCTGGCAGCTCTGGTCATCGCCCGCGGCGAGCGGCACCGGGGTCACCGTCGGCGTCGCCGAGGGTGCGATGATCACCCGAGTGGAATCCTCGATGTTAGTCGGAAGCGAGACCACCTTCACGTAGAAGGTGTCCCGGATGGCCGGTGCGGTGAGCCGTCCGCCGGCATCGATGCTCGCGCCGGTGGCCGGCCCGCCGACCAGGCTCCAGTGGACGTAGTACTGCGCCACCGGGGCGCCCTGGACATCGAACGCGTCCAGCCGGTAATCCAGGGTGGCGCCCGGGCTCAGGATGGTATCCTGCGGGGCCAGGACCAGACTGGCCACGTTGCCACCGGGGCCCTGGTAGGAGACCGGGATCGAGGTGGACGGGGTTCTCTGGCCGCGCACCACGTGGACGGTCTGGCTACCCGCGAACAGGAGCGTTGTACCCGACAGCAGCTGGATGGTGACGAGCAGATCCTCGCTCTGCTGCTGCATCCGTATGCTGATGTCGTCGATGGTGATCTGGTCCCGTCCCCGGTCGAAACCGCGGGTCACATCGGCCACCGTATCGCTGGTCTCCGCCGCCGGCAGCGGCCGCTCCACGACCACCCGTACCTGATCCAGCAGGAGCGGCGAGAAGCGCGCATTGGCGTCGAACACGGGAACCACCCGCAGGATTCCGCGGCCCCCCGCCGGTCCGACAGGGTCCTCGGCGCAGGTGATCAGGGAAAGCGTGGCCAACGCCACGACGGCGGAGCGCAGGATGCGATGCATCCCGCCCCGGTGCGGAGGGACAGGCACGGGGTGGTCCACGTTAGGGGAGATCATTAAGGATGCCCCTAACGTCCGCCGGAACAGCGCGTTGTCAAGTTTGGTCTAAGGAAGGCGTATCCGCGTCATCCCGAGCGACCTTCCGTCAGTCCACGGTCGGCGTTTCTACGGCCAGTTCACCGTCGCTGCGCCTGTCGGCGGAATAAGCTCCGTGAGCGTGGGACCATTGCCCCCGACCGCCGGTCGCTGGTTGGAGCCGTTCATGGTCATCCCGAAGGGGAAGCCGTTGGTGGATGTGAGGCTCACGTAGAAATTGCCGCTGTTTGTCGCCATCGATTGGAAGGTCACGCCGTCGGTCTTCACCACCGGTCGGGCCGCGGCGGCGCCACCGGGACCCATGACGGTAAGCATCGTGGTGTTGGTTGTCGGAATCGGGAACCCGGTAAAGGTCACGTTGCTGAAGTTCTCGGTCATGAAGGTTCCCTGCTCGTCCAGGATGAACCGGGTCTGGTCCAGGATCAGCCCCGACACCTGGGCCCGCCGCACTGTCAACGCCACCCCCGCGCTCGTCAGCTTGGCGGCGGCCGAGTTTGAGATCAGCGAGTCGGCCTGCATGTTCACATCGAGCGACAGCCCGCCGGTGGCGTTGCTCACGTCCAGGACCTGGAAGTGGGACCCGGCGGTCAAGGCTCCGGGAGAGCCCATTGAGATGGCCCGCGCCACGGCGTCGCCCAGCACCGTCTTGTGGGTGCCGCTGGGCGAGTAGCTGGTGGTGCTGGTCACGGCGGACTGGGTGAAATCGCCCTTCACCACCAGCACACCCTGAGTGAGCAGGCCCTGGGTGGGCCCACCGGCAAAGTTGGCGTTGGCCCCCACCAGGATGGAGTCGTTCGCATTGAGCATTGCGAGCCGGCCGGTCCCAGTGGTCGTCAGGCCGACCCCGATTGTGAGGGTACGCCCACTCGGAACGAGGAGTCCGCTGCCGGGGACCACCACGTTGCCCGTCACCGTCACGTTCGAGCCGAAGGTGCAGCCGACCCCGCCGGTGCTGCCGCATTCGAACTGGGAGATGGGCGCGCTGGCTGGGGTGGCCAGCGTGATCGAACCACTGCTGCCGCGCACCGCCACCTTGTGGTTGCCGAGCGACACGAAGCTGTTGCCCGCGCCGTTGGTATTGGCCTGTACCAGGCTCGCCTGGGTGAGGACCAGCACACCGCTGGTGAGGCGGTTGGTCTCATCGCCCCCGTCGAACAGGGCGGGGAAGCCGCCGAGGATCAGCGAGTCGAGCGGGTTGGTCATCACCACCGTTGCGCTGTTGCTGAGCGCGAACGGCGTGCTGTCGTTGAGGGTGTGGCCGTTGAGGGACAGCTGGGCGGTGCCGCTCAGCGCCAGCGCCCCGCCGTTGGTGGGACGGAGGCTCAGGTTCCCGGTCATGGTGTAGTGTCCCGTGATCACCGTCGGCGTCTGCAGCACGCCGTTGCCGCGGACCACGT
The DNA here is from genome assembly GCA_041499215.1 of Gemmatimonadota bacterium. Taxonomy (GTDB): domain Bacteria; phylum Gemmatimonadota; class Gemmatimonadetes; order Gemmatimonadales; family GWC2-71-9; genus JADJOM01. Next base: position 4,518 of record JBGQJV010000242.1, read on the forward strand.
TGCCGCCCCCCGTCAGGACCACTCCCTGCGTGCCTCCGTTGATGGTGCCGTCATTCACCAGGTCTCCACCCACCGACAGGAACTGGCCCTGGAGCGTGAGGATCGCGCCGCTCTGCAGCGTCAGGTTGTGGAGAAACACCCCGCCCGACGTCACCGGCTGGGTGGCGGTGGCCGGGATGATCACATCGTCCACGCTGGTGGGGAAGTTGGCCGGGCTCCAGTTGGTGGCCGTGCCGAAGAACTGCGAGGTCCCCCCGGTCCAGGTCAGGGTCAGGGCCTGGGGCCATGGCACCGTGGCTCCGCCCGCGGCCGCGACGAAGCCGGATGGAGTGAGCGGCTGCGGTTCCCGCATGTTGATCACCAGCGGGAGCCCGTCGCCCGGGACCAGGTCGGTGGCCGCGAGATAGAAGCCGTTCGGCGCCACGGGCGTGGTGGCGAATTGGATGCCATGGAAGGTGAACGGGGTGGCCGCACCCGGATGATTCACGGTCAGCTGGGCCGTGGTGGTCGGGGAGTTGGAGAAGAGCACCGTGTCGAACTGCACGATCGGCCCGCCCTGGATGACGAACGCCAGGCCGCTCAGGCCGATCCTGTTGACGTTCACCCCGCCCACCGTGACGGTGTGCGGCGGGGTGGGCGCCTGCAGGGTGGTCTGCGTCGCCGTCAGCATCCCTTTGACCTGCAAATCGGAAATCAGGCGCTGACTGTTCCCAGTAATCGTGAGATTCTGGAAGAATGAGCTTCCGGGGTTGGTGAAGGTGACGTTGCCGAGGGAGCTGGCCAGCGTCGTCAGGTGGCTCCCCGAGGGGGCGAAGCTCGTGGTCGCGCTTCCCTGGTTGAAGTTGCCCTGCAGGATCAGCTGCCCCGCCGTCAGTTTCCCGGTGGTGCTGCCACCGCTGAAGTCAGCCAGGTTGACTACCGTCAGCTGATCGGCCGCGTTGGTCATGGTCAGCGTGCCGCTTCCCTGAGTGGCCAGGAGATTCCCCACCGTCACACTGTGCCCGTTGAGGGTCAGATCTCCGCTGCTGATGGTCAGATTGTTGGACAGCGCCATGTTGCCGGTTACGGTCACGGCGCCGGCTACGGCCAGGGTGGCTATGGTGCCGCGCACGCTCGCCGCGGCCGTGATCTGCACCGTTCCCCCGTTGATCGCTCCGTCGGCGAAGACGTTGCCGCCGACCTGGCAGGTGATCGCGGCCAGGTTGAGCGTGGCGCCGGCGTTCACCGTCAGCGTCTTCGCCGCGCAGGTGTTGCTGGCGGTGGGCGCGTTGGTTGTGGCGGGGATGACGACGTCGTCGGTGCCAGTCGGCACCTGCGCGGGGTTCCAGTTTCCTGCCGTGCTCCAGTCAGTGTTCACCACGCCGGTCCAGGTCCGCACCGCCCCCACCGGCCAGTTGACCACCGCGCCGTTGGTGGCCTGGAACAGCGCGCCGCCAGTGGCAGGCGAGGCGTTGGTCAGGTTGATGACCAACGGGTTCGGGGTGGCGCCGTCCAGATCGTTCGCCACCAGGTAGAGACCGCCACCGGTCGGCAGGGTGAGGAACGTCAGTTTGTCGAACACGAACGGCGCAGCCTGCCCGGTGTTGGTCACCCGGAGCTGGGTCGCAGTGGACGGCTGGTTCTGGAAGATGACGTTGCTGAACGCGCCGATCGTCCCCCCGCTCAGGGTCAGCGGGACCTTGTCGATGGTGAGCAGGGTAATGTCTGCGCCACCGGCAGTCAGCGTCGAGGTGCCAGCGGTCGTGACAACCGGCGGAGAAATTCCGGTCGGTTTGGAGATCAGCTGGCCGAGCACGGTGACATTGGTGGCCAGCGCGATCGAGGCGGCGTTGGCGCCGACGTCGAGGTTCTGGAATCGGGAGTTGGCCGGGTCGCTGAAGGTGATGGTGTGGGTCGTCACCCCGTTGATGTTGACCCGGTGACTTCCGCTGGGCGCGAAGCTGGTGGCCGCTCCCGATTGGGTGAAGCTCGCGCCCACCGAGAGCACCCCCTGGGTGAGCCTGCCAGTGGTGGAGCCGCCTCCGAAGTTGGCATTGCCCAGCAGCTGAACCGTGTCCAGGGGGCTGGTCATCGTGAAGACCGCGCCGCTCTGGGTGGTCAGGTTGCCGGTGATGTTCGCCCGGTTGCCGCCCAGCACCAGGTCGGCGGTAACGCCGGTGAGAGTCAGGCTGCCCGTCACCACGAGAGTGCCGGTCGCGGTGATCGGCCCGCTGAGGATCAGACCGGGGAACCGGCCCCGGATCTGCGCCGTCGTGGCGATCTGGACCGC
>JBGQJV010000243.1:0-6752 GCA_041499215.1 Gemmatimonadota bacterium
CCTACTTCTGCGCTGACGCCGGCTTCTGCACCGTCACACCACCTCCGAGCAGAAACCGCACCGACTTCACCCGCCGGCCGTCCATCTCCACGATCTCGAAGGCGTCTTTGCCGACGGTCACCCGGTCGCCGGGTCGGGGGAGGCGGCCGAGCTGGCCGAACAGGTAGCCGCCGAGGGTGGTGTAGTCCGTGTCATCCAGCTGCAGGTCATGCTCGCCGTTGAAGTCCGAGATTGAGATCGCGCCGTCGAGCAGCGGTGCGCCCTCGGCGGCGGGCGCAGGGCGTTCGAGCCGGTCGTACTCGTCGAAGATGTCGCCCACGATCTCTTCCAGCAGGTCTTCCATCGTGACCAGCCCGGCGGTCCCCCCGTACTCGTCCAGCACCACGGCGAGATGCACCTTGAGCCGCTTCATGTCGGCCAGCACGTCCTCCACTTCGCGGGTGCCCGGCACGAACAGTGGTGGCCGCATGATGCTGCCGACGTTGGACCCGGGGTGCTGGCGGAGCGCGGTGAGGATGTCCTTCGCGTGTACCACTCCGGCGATGTCATCCAGCGATTCACCATAGACTGGGTAGCGGGAGCGGCGGGCCTGGGCCACGACGTCCGCGGCTTCCTCCACGGTCAGCTCGCGCTCGAGCGCTACCATCTGGGTACGAGGAGTCATCACCTCCTGCGCGGTCTTCTCGGAGAACTCGAAGACCCCTTCCAGCAGCCGGGCGTCACCCTTGCCGAGCGACCCTCCCTCCTCGCTCTGCTCCACCAGCATGCGGATCTCCTCCGGGGAGTGGAGCCGTTCATGCTCGCCGGGGGGATTGATGTGAAAGGCCTTGAGCAGGCGGTTGGCGGAGCCGTTGAGCAGGGCAATCGGCAGCTGCATCACCCACGCGAAGCCGATCAACGGCCCGGCGACCCAGGAGCTTACGGTTTCCGGGTAGATCAGGCCGATCGCCTTGGGGATGAGCTCGCCCAGGACGATGTGGAGGGCGGTGATGAACGTGAAGGCCACCAGCACCGCCACGCCATGCGTCGCGATCGGTTGCAGCACGGCGGGGAGCGCGATGAACCAGCCCTGCAGGACGCTGGCGACGGCGGGTTCACCGATCCAGCCCAGGCCCAGGGAGGAGAGGGTGATCCCGAGCTGGGTCGCGGAGATGTAGCGGTAGAGCGAGCGGGTGGCTCGCTGGGCCAGGAGCGCCTTCTTGTCCCCTCGCTGGGCCATCTCCTCCAGCCGGGTCCGGCGCGCACCCACCAGCGCGAACTCGGCCGCCACGAAGAAGGCGTTGAGCGCCACCAGCACCACGACGGACGCCAGTTTGGCGGCCACCCAGCTAGTTTCCGGCGGTTCCATATCCGGTAACACTAGCCCCCCAGTCCACCGCCCGCGAGGGCACCGCATGATCCGCCAACTCGCCGTTCCCCCATTCGACCGGCTGGAGCCCTATTTACCCAAACCCAGCGTGACCGACGTCGCCACCCGGATCAAGGTGACGGAAATCCTCGCGGACGTGGCGGAGCGCGGCGATCAGGCGGTGCGGGAGTGGACCCTCACGCTCGACCATGTGGATCTGGCGCCCGCCGCGTGGGAACTGCCGGTGAGCGAATGGGAGAACGCGCTGGAACGGATCAGCGTCGAGCTGCGGGAGGCCCTCGAGGCGGCCGTGGCCCGAGTGCGGGAGTATCACCGGCGGCAGCGCGACCCCGGCTTCACCATCCTCGAGGAAGACGGCACCATCCTCGGCATGCGGGTTGCGCCGCTCGACCGGGTCGGGCTGTACGTCCCCGGTGGCAAGGCGGCCTACCCCTCGAGCGTCATCATGAACGCGGTTCCAGCCACGGTCGCCGGTGTGGAGGAGATCATTGCCGTCACCCCTCCAGCGGGGGTGACCGACGCCGTGCTGGCGGCCTGCCTCCTCTCCGGGGTGACCCGGATGTACCGCATCGGGGGGGCGCAGGCCATCGGGGCGCTGGCCTTCGGCACCCGGACCATCGGCCGGGTGGACAAGATCGTGGGGCCCGGAAACAAGTGGGTCGCCGAGGCGAAGCGGCAGGTGGCCGGTCCGGTGGGGATCGACATGTTTGCCGGGCCGACGGAGCTGGTGGTGATTGCCGACCAGACCGCGAACCCCGATCGGATTGCCGCGGATCTCGTCGCCCAGGCCGAGCACGACGAGGACGCCTGTGCCTGGTGCGTTACGACCGATGTCGTGCTGGCGGACTCGCTGCCCGCCGCCCTGGAGCGGCAGCTTGCCAAGAATCCGCGGGCCGCCCTGGCCAGGGCCTCGCTGGCGCGGAACGGGCTCATCGTGTGGGTGCCAAGCATCCAGGATGCGGTCCAGGTCGCCAACCTGCGGGCCCCCGAACACCTCGAAATCGTCACCCATGATCCGGAAGCCGTGGCCCAGGGCATCCGCCATGCCGGCGCCATCTTCCTGGGCGACAACACCCCGGAGCCGGTGGGAGACTACATCGCCGGGCCCAGCCACGTCCTCCCGACCGGCGGAACGGCCCGGCATGGCTCGCCGCTCGGAGTGTATGACTTCGTCAAGCGCACCAGCATCATCAGCTACACCCCCGACCGGCTCAACAACGACGCGGCCCGGATCATTGCGCTGGCGGAGTCGGAGGGCCTGTACGGGCATGCGGAGGCGATCAGGATCAGGCTGAGTCAGTGACAAGTGAGGGGTGAGGGGTGAGGAGTGAGAAGTGAGGAGTGAGAAGTGAGAAGTGAGAAGTGAGGAGAGGATCGACGCTGGTCGGTGAGGAGGCCTGTCATTCCGAGAGCCCGCGAAGCGGGCACGAGGAATCCCTCAAGGGGAGAGCGGTGCTGACCCGGAGGGATTCCTCGCTGCTTCACGGCTCGGAATGACACCCTTCACCCTTCACCGTTCACCGTTCACCGTTCACCGTTCACCGTTCACCGTTCACCGTTCACCGTTCACCATCACCGCCGCATCCTCTTAAGTTTCACTCATGACCATCCCTCCCTCGCCCTGCGTCCACGTCGGGGCCGACCGCCGCTCGGCGGGCCCGCCGATCGGGCGGCTCACTGTCGTCTTCGGCCTCACCGCCGTATTCATGGTGGTGGAGGCAGTGGGGGGATGGCTGTCGGGCTCGCTGGCCCTGCTGGCCGACGCGGGCCACATGCTCACCGACGTCGGTGCGCTGGGGCTCACGCTGCTCACCGCCTGGATTGCCCGCCGGCCCGCGGACCAGAGCAAGACTTACGGCTACCTGCGGTGGGAGATCCTCGCGGCCCTGGTCAACGGCGCGGTGCTGTTCGGTCTGGCGTGGTGGGTCGTGGTGGAGGCGATCGGCCGGATCAACCACCCCGCACCGATCCATGGCGGGCTGTTCTTCGGCGTGGCGACCGCGGGGCTGGTGGTGAACGGCGTGGCCCTGGCGCTGCTCCACGGCAACCACCACGATCACCTGAACACTCGCGGCGCCTACCTCCATATCCTGGGCGATCTGCTGGGGTCGGTCGGTGCCGTCGCCGCGGCGGTCATCGTGCTGCTGACCGGGTGGACCCTGGCCGACCCCATCATGTCGGTGGCGCTGTCACTGCTGATTCTGGTTGGCGCCTGGCGGCTGGTGCGGGAGAGCACCGACGTCCTGCTGGAAGCGGTTCCTGGCCATATCTCCATGGGTGAGGTGGAGCGCCGAATGGCCGGTCTCCCCGGGGTCACGGCGGTGCACGACCTGCACGTGTGGACAGTGGCCAGCGGCATCGTGGCGATGAGCGGTCACGCGGTGGTTCCGGACCTCGACGCCCACCCCGGAGTCCTCAACGGCATCCGGCTCGCCCTGGCGGAAATGGGGATCAAGCACGTGACGGTGCAGCTGGAGACGGGGGAGGGGTGTGAGGAAAGGGCGGGAGGGCGGGAAGGCGGGAAGGCGGGCGAGGGCGGGATGGCGGAATGGCGGGAGGGCGGGAGCGCCCGCGTGGCCGCAGGTCACCAACACCACCCCGGTCACCGTCATCCTCATTAGCCGGATTTCAGGCGCTCTTTCGGGCCGAGCGAGCGGTACAGGCCCCACAGCAGCTTCCCGGCTCGCGTGCGCTGGTCTTCGAGGCGGAGCCACTTCTCGTGGGCGAGGATTCCTAGGTCTCGGGCGAATCGAAGCAGATACCCTACCTCTGCCAGGCTGCCCAAGCTGACATCTAGGAATCGGCGGAACTCTGCTCTCCCTCGCTTGGCCGATCCCTCAACAATGTTGGTTGGAACCGACCGAGCTGCCCTGCGAATCTCGGCGATGAGGCCGTACCGCTCCTCAACTGGCCAGGAGCGGGTAGCCCGATGGATTTCCAGCGCCGTGATGTGGGCCTCCTGCCAAGCCTGAAAACGTTCATAGGGTTCCATCTCCGGAGACTAGCTTCGGCAGACTGGAGCCGAGGACCTTTTCAGGGCCTGACCTGGCGCCAGAAACGCAGTTTCCCGCCCGCCCGCCCTCCCGCCTTTCCGCCCCAGGGGCGCCCTTGTGCCCCACTCCCGCCCCGTCTATATATGCCGCGCGTGAACCTGGGATGCTGCCCCGAGGGTAGTACCCGTCGTTGCCCCTAAGTCATGATGGGGCCAGTCGTTCGCTGGTGAAGGACCGGATGCCGACAGACCGCCAGATTCGCAACATCGCCATCATCGCGCACGTCGACCACGGCAAGACCACGCTGGTTGATCAGATGCTGCGGCAGGCGGGGGCGTTCCGTGCCAATCAGCAGGTCGAGGAACGGGTGATGGACTCCAACCCGCTGGAGCGGGAGCGGGGCATTACCATCCTCGCCAAGAACACCGCGGTCCGCTGGGGCGACACCAAGATCAACATCGTCGACACCCCGGGCCACGCCGATTTCGGCGGCGAAGTGGAGCGAATCCTGCGGATGGTGGATGGGGTGCTGATCCTGGTCGATGCGGCGGAGGGGCCCATGCCGCAGACCCGGTTCGTGACCCGCAAGGCGCTGGCGCTGGGGCTGCAGCCGATCGTGGCGATTAACAAGATCGACCGGCAGGACGCCGAACCGCTCAGGGTGCACGACGAAGTGCTGGGGCTGTTCATCGATCTCGAGGCGAGCCACGCGCAGCTGGATGCGCCGTTCCTTTATACCTCGAGCCGGGCGGGGACGGCTACCCCGGAGCTGGACCATCCGGGGACGAACCTGACGCCGTTGTTCGAGGCGATCCTGCAGCACGTGCCGCCGCCCCAGGGCGACTCGGATGGCCCGTTCCAGATGCTGATCTCGACCCTCGACTTCTCCACCTTCGTGGGCCGGATGGGGATCGGCCGGATCGAGCGGGGGAAGGTCCGGGTGGGGCAGGAGGTGGCCCTGCTCCCCATCGGCGAACCGGGCATGGTGGAGGGCACCTTCGAGAAGGGCCGGATCACCAAGCTGATGACCTTCGACGGGCTCAACAAGGTGGATACCGAGGAGGTCTCGGCCGGGGACATCGCGGTGATCGCGGGGGTGGAGGGGATCGAGATCGGCCGGACGATCACCGCGGTGGATCATCCGGAGCGGCTCGAGGGTATCGCGGTGGAGGAGCCGACGATGTCGGTCGACTTCATCGTCAACAACAGTCCCTTCGCCGGCCGGGATGGGAAGTTCGTCACCAGCCGCCAGGTCCGGGACCGGCTATATAAGGAACTGGAGCGCAACGTCGCCCTCCGGGTGGAGGACACCGACAGCCCCGACACCTGGCAGGTTTCCGGCCGGGGCGAGCTACACCTCGGCATCCTGATGGAGACCATGCGGCGGGAGGGGTTCGAGTTCCAGGTCTCCCGGCCCCGGGTCATCACCAAGGTGGGTCCGGACGGCGAGCGGCTGGAGCCCTACGAGGAGCTGATGGCGGATGTGCCCGAGGGGTATATCGGCACCGTCATCGAGAAGCTGGGCCCTCGCCGGGCGGAGTTGAGCGAGATGAAGAATCCGGGACAGGGGATGGTCCGCATGAACTTCCGGATCCCCGCCCGCGGCCTGTTCGGCTACCGGTCGGAGTTCCTGACCGACACCCGGGGCACCGGGACCCTGCACCACCGGTTCCTGGAGTACGGGCCCTGGGCCGGGCCGCTGGCGGGGCGGAAGAACGGCGTGCTGGTGGCGGACCGGGTCGGCGAGGCGGTAGGCTTCGCCCTGTTCAACCTGCAGGAGCGGGCCCAGATGTTCATCTCGCCGGGCGACGAGGTGTACGAGGGGATGGTCTGCGGGGAGAACTCCCGGCCGGGCGACATGGATGTGAACGTGTCGAAGGAAAAAAAGCTGACCAACATGCGCACCACCGCGTCGGATGAGAACATCCAGCTGGAGCCGCCGCGGCAGATCACGCTGGAGTACGCCCTCGAGTACATCGAGGAAGACGAGTTGATCGAGGTGACGCCGAAGTCGATCCGGCTCCGCAAGCGGGCGCTGGCGGCGAACGATCGGAAGAAGATGGCCCGGGCGGCCGCGCGCGCCGCGGACGCGTCGTAGAAGAGCAGTCCGTCCCTTTTCACCCAGTGAGGGAGGCAGTCATGTTGCCGTGGGAAGCGTCGGTCGACGCGATGGACGCACGTCGCCGCCGGGACGACGACGACTTCGATGACGAGGACGATGCCTTCTCGTTCGACGACGAGGAGGACGACGAGGACTTCGACGACGAAGATCTCGACGAGGACGACGAGGACCTGGACGACGACGACTTCGACGACGAGGACTTCGACGCCGACTTCGAAGAGCTGGAGGACGAGGACGAGGGTCCCCGGCGGCGGTAGGCTGTGGGTCC
>JBGQJV010000244.1:0-6733 GCA_041499215.1 Gemmatimonadota bacterium
CCGCGACCAGCTGGCGCCGCTCGGCAGGAAGCCGGTGCTGTTCGTCATGATGAACGAGACCCACGACGCCGACGACGTCGCCGAATTCCTGCAGGCCAGGTACCCGGCGGAATTCGCCGGTGAGCGCCTGCTGGTGATCCACACCAACCGGAGCGGAGACATCGCCAGGGGGAGCGAGGATGAGGCCCGGAAGGCGGCCCGGGAGGTGGATCTCGATACCAGCCCGGTCAACGCCATCGTCAGCGTGCTGATGCTGCGGGAGGGGTGGGACGTCCAAAACGTGACTGTGATCGTGGGGCTCAGACCCTATTCATCCAAGGCCAACATCCTGCCGGAGCAGACCCTGGGGCGGGGGCTCCGGCTCATGTTTCGGGGCGAGGGGACCGGCTACCAGGAGCGGGTGGACGTCATCGGCACCCGCAAGTTCATGGAACTGGTGGACCAGCTGGAGAAGGACGAGGACCTCAAGCTCGAGCAGTTCGAGCTGGGCAAGGACCACCTTGCCATCAAGACTATTGCGCCTGACCCGGCCAAGCTCGACCGGGACATCGAGGTCCCGACCCTAAGCCCGATCCTGGTTCGCAAGAAGACCCTGGCCGAAGAAATCGCGGCGCTCGACATCGGCAGCTTCAGGTGCGCACCCTTCCCGATGAAGGAGGGGAGCGACGAAGCGAAGAACTTCCGCTACGAAGGCTACGACGTCATCACGATGGAGAAGGTGGTGGAGCGGGAGTACCGGATGCCCGAGCCGCAGACCACCCAGGAGGTGATCAGCTACTACGCCAAGCGCATCGCCCAGGACGTGAAGCTGCCGGCCCAGTTCTCCGCCCTGGTGCCCAAGGTCCGGGAATTCCTCGCCACCCGGGCCTTCGGCCGGCCGGTGGAGCTGGAGGGGCGGGAGATGGTCCAGGCGATCTCCAGCAACGTCGCCCGGTTCGTCACGGTGGATCTGTTCGTGAAGGCGCTGCGGGCGCTGGTGGTGGAGGAGCAGGAGCCACGGCTGGTGGCCGCGCGCCGGGTGAGCGAGACGCCGGCCTTTCCCTACACCCGGCCGACCTTCGTGGCCCCCAAGACGGTGTTCAACCTGGTCACCTGTGACAACGAGTTCGAGGGCCGGTTCGCGCGGTTTCTCCAGGATGCGCCGGACGTCGCGGCCTTTGCCAAGCTGCCCAGCCAGTTCGGCTTTGCCATCGAGTACACCGACAGCGCCGCCAGCCTTCGGTACTACGAGCCCGATTTCGTCGCGGTGCTGGCGGACGGCTCGCACCAACTGGTCGAGACCAAGGGACGGGAGGACCCCGATGTGGCCCACAAGGACCGGGCGGCCCGGCTCTGGTGTGAGAACGCCACGACGCTCACCGGGCAGGCTTGGCAGTACCTCAAGGTGCCGCAGTCGGGGTTCGACAAGCTGCAGCCCACCGCCTTCCTCGATCTGCAGGTGTTTGAGGGCGCATCGTAGGTGGAGGAGACCGATCCGCATGACCGAACTGATGGGATGGCAAGTACGACGCCCAGGGCCACAAGGTGGCCCCGCCCCCCACCGCGCTGCCGTTCCAGACCGTGGAGACGGTGAACGAATCCGCCGCCGACCGCGATCGGATGCGGGACGTCTTTGCTGCCGGCCGCCCCACACGCTGCCGGCCGGATGGTGTGCCCAGCTCCCCGCGCCGGTTGATGTGCAGGGAAAATGGGGAACCTACTCCTCCCACTACACCCAGGAAGGATCCACCCTGCGAGACCGGGGGGACGCCGTAAGCCGCGATCGGCCTCCGGCAACAGCGCGAATCAAATGAACCGCCGAGACCTGCTCGAGCAGAGCACCGCCGCCCTGGCCTTGATGGCCGGCGTTCGCCCGACTCGGCGGTTCCTCCCCATGATCCGTTTCGGCTGTGCCGCAATCACCTGGGTTGGCAACGAGCGCCAGGCGATTACCGACATCTCTGCCCTGGGCTACCGCGGAATCCAGCTTCGGGCCTCCGCCATCCAGCAGTGGGGTGATCGGCCGGGAGAGCTCGCCGAGCTGCTCGCGGCCAATAGATTGACCCTGGTGGCGCTCTCGAGTGGGGTGGTTCGGCTCGACCCCGCCTACCAATCGGAAGACCTGGAGCTGCATGTCCGGAACGCCCGATTCCTCAAACAGGCGGGAGGACTCTATCTCCAGGTGCTGGACCAGCGGTCCCAGGGTCGGGCTCCCGTCCCGGACGACTACAAGAGAATGGGCCGGCTGCTGACCGAGCTGGGAAAACGGACCAGCGACGAGGGCGTCCAGCTGGGGTATCACAATCACATGGGGAATCTGGGCCAGGCTCCCGAGGAGATCGACCGGGTGCTTGAGGCCGCCGATCCTCGGTTTGTGAAGCTGGAGCTGGATACCGCCCACTATCAGCAGGGCGGCGGGCTGCCGGTGTCCGCGGTGAAGAAGCATGGCAACCGCCTCCTCTTCCTTCACCTCAAGGACCTGGAGAGCCCCCTTCCGGGCAAAGGGCCCGAGTCCTATCGATTCGTCGAACTGGGTCAGGGTCGGGTGGACTTCCCCGGGTTCTTCGCCGCGCTGGAGCAGGCCGGCTTCGAGGGCTGGGCCATCGTCGAGCTGGATCAGGTGCCGGTCTCCACCCGTACCCCGAAAGAATCCGCCGCGATGTCGAAACACTATCTCGAAGGGCTCGGCTTCACTATCTAGGTCGCCCCTCATGCCTCGACGGGATCCTCAGTTCGACGCCATCGTCATCGGCTCCGGCATCACCGGGGGGTGGGCCGCGAAGGAGCTCACCGAGCTGGGCCTTCGCACCCTGGTGCTGGAGGCCGGCCGCCCCATCTCGCCGGAGCAGGACTACACCGAGCACGTTCCGGTGTGGGAGATGCCGTTTCGGGGCCTGGGTGACCGACTGGCGGAGGAGCGGCGTCAGCCCATGCAGCGCAACTCCGCCTCCTTCGACGAGCTGAGCCACGTCTTCTGGACCGACGACGTGGACAATCCCTACACCACGCCGGAGGGCAAGCCGTTCTTCTGGTTCCGCGCCCGCCAGGTCGGCGGCAAGTCGATCATCTGGGGCCGGCAGGTGTACCGCTGGAGTGACCTCGACTTCGAAGCCAACCTGCGCGACGGCCTCGCGGTCGACTGGCCGATTCGTTATCGCGACATCGCTCCGTGGTACGACCGCGTGGAGCAGTTCATCGGCGTCTCCGGCCAGGCGGAAGGGTTGGCTCACCTTCCGGACGGAAAGTTTCTCCCGCCGATGGCGCTCAACTGTGTCGAACAACATGCCCGGGATGCCATCGCCCGCCGCTTCGGGAAGGAGCGGATGCTCACGATCGGCCGGGTGGCTAACCTCACTCAGCAGCACAACGGCCGAGCCGCGTGCCACTACTGCGGGCCGTGCCACCGCGGCTGCATCACTCGCTCGTACTTCAGCAGCCTCAGCTCCACCCTGCCGGCGGCCGAGGCGACCGGACGGCTGACCCTGGTACCGTGGAGCATCGTGCGGAGCCTCGAGCTGGACCGGCAGACCAACCGCGTCTCGAATGTGCATGTGGTGGATGCCCGCACCCGGGAAGCGCGGACCTGCACCGCTCGGATCGTCTTCCTCTGCGCCTCCGCCATCGAGAGTGCCCGCATCCTGCTCAACTCCGCCTCTCCCGACAGTCCTACCGGCCTGGCCAATTCGAGCGACCAGGTGGGACGCAACATCATGGACCACATCAAGTGGGGAGGGGCGAGCGGACGATTCGACGAGTGGCAGGACCGCTCCACCTTCGGCAACCGTCCCAACGGCATCTATGTGCCCCGCTTCCGGAACCTCGGCGTGCGACATCCCGACTTCATCCGGGGCTACGGCTTTCAGGGCGGGGCCGGCCGGGAGGGCTGGCAGTCACAAAGAGGGTCACCCGGATTCGGGGCCGCGTTCAAGCAGAAGCTGCTGGAGCCGGGGCCGTGGGTGATGAGCTTCGGCGGGTTCGGGGAGATGCTGCCTCGATCGGACAACCGGGCCACCGTGCATCCGACCCTGGTCGATGCCTGGGCCATTCCGGTGCTCAACATCGACTGCTGCTGGAGTGACAATGAGCTGGCGATGCACCGGGACATGCAGCTGACGGCGGCGGAGCTGCTCGAGGCCTCCGGCGCCAGGAATATCCGGCCCGATGGCCGCGGCCCCAGCACCCCGGGCGGCACCAATCACGAGATGGGCACCGCGCGGATGGGACGGGACGCCAGGACCTCGGTGCTGAACCGGTGGAATCAGTCGTGGGACGTCCCCAACCTGTTCATCACCGACGGGGCCTGCATGACCTCAAGCGGCAACCAGAACCCGTCGCTCACCTACATGGCGCTCACGGCCCGGGCGTGCCACTACGCGGTGGAGCAGATGAAACGGGGGAGGCTGTAGGCGACCTAGTGGGCCCAGGCCCTGCTCGGCATCCCCGTCCTTCTCCGTACCGAGCTGGCGGTCCTCACGGAAATCCGCTATCACCCGAACGCCCGGCTTCCGGAGCATCGGGGAGTTCAGCCGCGCGAAAGGTCGGGTCCAAGCCGAATTGCGCCTGATGGCGGTCACCTCGGGCGACGAAATGCGGTCCTACTTCAACACCGAAGGTGACGCCCAAGCCTTAGTCGCACCTGGCGCCAAAGCCGCCGAACGGATCGCTCTGTTCGTCAAAGGGAAGCGCGTAGAATTTGGCGCGACGGTTGTTCTCCGACTGGCGCCATTCCGCGGTAACCAGCCCCTCCTGCTCCAGCTTGAGCAGGGCGGGGTACAGAGTCCCTGATTGAGGGTCCGGCGGTTCTTGCTGGTCTCCTCGATCCGGCGGGCCACGCCATAGCCGTGCAGGGGCCCCAGGACCTCGAGGGTTTTCAGGATCATCGCGTCGAACCTGAACTGGGACCAGCCGGGAGGGCTGGTGGGAGAGGTGCTGGGGGTGGTGGGGAGGTAGGGGCAAACACTCTCCGTCACTCGTCGCGCAGCGCCCGGATTGGATCGATGGTCGCCGCCCGCCGCGCCGGGAGGTACGAGGCCAGCGCGGCAACCCCGAGCAGCACGAGGGGCACACCGGCGAAGGTGACCGGGTCAGTGGCGCTCACGCCCACCAGATAGCTGGTTACCACCCGGGTCAGCGCCACCGAGGCGCCGAGGCCCAGCACGATGCCGACCGCCGCCACGACCAACCCATGGCCGAGGATCAACCGGCGTACGTCCTGCTCGCTGGCGCCCAGGGCGACGCGCACCCCGATCTCCCTGGTGCGCTGCCGCGCCGAATAGGAAATGACGCCATACAGACCGAGCGCCGCGAGAACCAGGGCCAGGCCGGCGAAGGTGGTGGAGAGGGCGAGCAGGAACCGGGTCTGGGCCATTGCCTCCGTGACCCAGGATTGGAGCGTATTCAGGTCGGCGACCGGGACGTCCTTATCCAGCGCCGTGACCGCGGCCCGAATCTGGGGCATCAGGCTCCCGGGATCGGTGGTGGTGCGCAGCACGAAGGTGAGCGGCAGGAACGACTGGAACACGTAGGGATAGTAGATCGTCTCCCGACCCTCCGCCGCGAGGGACCCCGAGCGGACATTCGCCACGACCCCGACGACGGTCACCGGAAGCCGCTCCAACGAGAAGGTCTTTTCGCTGAAGTGATCCACCAGGATCTGGGCCCCCAGCGGATTCTCCCGGCCGAACACCCGGGTCGCAAACTTCTGGTCCACCACCACGACATCCTGGGCCTGGTCTTCATTGTCCGAGCGGAGGAGGGTACGACCGGACACCAGCCTGATCTTCATCGCCTCGAAGTAGCCCGGCAGCACGGCCTTGTAGTCCGCCTTGTTGGTCCGGTACCCGTCATCGGCCTCGCCGACTTTGCCGTACGAGCCGACCGCGTACTGTTCGCCCCCGGCCAAGGGCAAGGGGGTGACACCGCCCACCGATTCGACCCCCGGAATGGCGGCCAGGGCGTCGCCCAGCTGGTTGACGAAGGTCGCCCGTGCCTGGGAGGTGAAGTATTTGATGAACGGGAGCGGCGCGGTGAACGTCACCGCGTTCTTCGGGTCGAAGCCGGGGTTCACTTTCTGAATCGCGGCGAAGCTGCGCACCATGAGCCCGGCCCCGATCAGCAGGACCAGCGACAGGGTCATTTCGCTGACCACCAAGACCGTGCGGAGCTTGTTCCCCCGGACGCTGCCGGTGTCGGTGCCGCGATCCCGGAGACCGTCCGCCAGGTTGCCTCGGACGGCGCGGAGCGCGGGAGCGAGGCCGAAGAGGAGCGCCGCCACCACGGCGGCCGCGGCGGCGAACGCGAAGGTGCCCGCATCGAGGGAAAGGTGCTCGATCCGCGGCAGGTTGGCCGGACTGAGTGCCTTGATCACCCGGATCCCCAGCCACGCGAGCCCCAGTCCGAGAACCGTGCCGCCGGCCGCGAGCACCATGCTCTCGGTAAGCATCTGGGCCACGATGCGGCCCCGCCCGCTCCCGATCGCCGCGCGCACCGCGATCTCGCGGCCCCGCTCGGAGGCTCGCACCAGAAGCAGATTCGCGATGTTGGCACAGGCAATCAGCAGGACGAACCCTACCGCACCGAGCAGCGCCAGCAGCGCGGGGCGGGCCTGTTCCACCACGTCGTGGTGCATGCCACCCACCACGATCTGCGTCTTCTGGGTCGCGTGGAACTGGTAGGTTTCCCGCAGGTTGGCGGCCAGACGGTCCATGTCGCTCTGGGCCTGCCCCAGGGTGGCGCCCTTCTTGAGCCGGGCCAC
>JBGQJV010000245.1:0-6690 GCA_041499215.1 Gemmatimonadota bacterium
CTGTTCGATTTGGGAATGCAGTGGTTCGGGGGAGTCTCCCCTCGGATGACCGCCTTTGCCGGCTATTTGATCCTCGCGATCCCCAGTTGGATCATCGCGGTTCGCCGTCTCCCGCCAGAGGCGCTCGAATCGACGCCGGCCGGTTCGTCACCCGCGGCGCCCATCGAATCAGGCCCAGCGTGGAGCCCCGCCCATCAGTGGCTCGTTCTCCTCCTGGTTTCCCTGGCGGTCGGTGCGATCCCCGGCCTCTGGTATCTCGTGCAGGACCGACGAGAAGCGGCTGACATGAGGCGGCCGATCTACCAGCTGGACCTTGCCAAGTCGACCGCCCTTCCCGCTTCCGATGCGAAATTCGTGGTCGTTCGGGGCTATCAGATCCTCGATGCCACCTACGAATATTCGAAGTCGCTGCCGGGCGGCGGCCTCAAAGAGTCGTTTACCTACGTGGCGTTGGTCGAACCCGGATGGACCGACGAGAAGCCGATCAGCTATATCGTCGATTCCGCTTGGAATCCTGACTACTTCCCCGACACGCTCGCCGGGAGGCTCGAGCGCAATGACCTCCCCCGCTTCATTCGGACCGGGCTCACCAAGGCAGGGGTCCATCTCGCCTCGCCGTATTACGTAATCCGGAGTGCGACGATCCAGGACGGCAAGATCACTTCGACGGGCAGGGAGTATCGCTATCTGCGGTGGATCGCAATCGGCCTGACGCTCGTCATCCTGCTGCCCGGCGGGGCGATCGTCTATTTCAGGAACGCGAAGTGACCATCGGTGAGCAGTGAACGGTGAACCGTCGGACGTGAGACGTGAGACGCGGGAAGTGAGACCCGTGAAGATAGTGCCGGGGGCCGTCGCGGCGATCGGGTCATCCCGAGGCCGCAAACGCGGGCGAGGGATCCCGCCGGGTTCACCTCGAACCCAAAGAGATCCCTCGGTCGCTCCGCACCCTCGGGATGACAGCCGCCCCTCCTGCCCCTCCTGCCCCTCCTGCCCCTCCGCCCCTCCCGCTAGTCCGTCTCCTTCTTTGCCGCCGGAGTTCGTTCCACCACAGTAGGCGCGAGCGGCGCGCCCTCGAACAGCCGCTCCTGGCCCCCGACCACGACCTGCTCGCCCGCGTCGACCCCGCTCCTGATCTCGACGAACCCGGGTGTGCGCACCCCGATCCCGACCTGACGCCGGGTCGCCTTCCCCTCCTTGGACACCCATAGGAAGAAGGCGCCCTGCAACGGCAGCAACGCGTCCTCCGGTACCACCACCGCGCGGGGCCGGACCTCGGTGGCGAGCCGTGCCTCGGCGAACATCCCCGCGGCGAGCTGACGGCGACCGTTTGGCACGAGCGCCTTGATCAGGATCGTACGACCCGGAAGCTGAACCACCGGATCCACGAAATCGACCCCACCCTCGAACTCCTGCCCCGGCAGCGAGGCTACGCGGAACACCACCCGCTGTCCCCGCTTGAGCCGGCTGGCGTAACGCTCCGGCACCGTGAACGCCACCCGCTGAGGATTGACGGTCTGCAGGCTCAGGAGCCGCGTGGAGGTGGTGACGTAGTCCCCCAGGCTCACGAAGCGCTGTCCCACCACTCCGGCGAACGGCGCCCGCACGGTGGTGCGGCCGAGCCGCAGGGTGAGCAGATCCAGCTCAGCCTGAGTGCTCCGGGAGGTGGCCTCCGCCTTTTCCAGGTCCGAAGCGGAGGAGGCCCGCTGATCGAGCAGCTCCCGCGTGCGGGTGAGCGCCTGGCGTGCCAGGTCCCGATCGGCCTCCGCCTTGGCGACCTGCACCTTGAGCTCCTGTTCGTCGATCCGGACCAAGGGGGCGCCGGAGGAGACTTCCCTTCCTTCGGTGGCGGGGATGTCGACGATCCTGCCCTCGATGTCGGGGCGCAGCTCGATGGCCTGGACCGCCTCGACCTGGCCGTTGGCATCGATGAGATCCACCACCGTGTCGGTCCGGGCGAGTGCTACTTCGACCGCGCTGGGGGGCATCTTGCCGCCGGCGCCCATGGCCCCGGCGTCGGGCTTGGCCTCGCCCTTGTTGCACGCCGTGAGCCCGGCCAGGCCGAGCGTGAACAGCCGAAGGAACGTCACTGATTGCCTCCCTGGGTTTGCAGCAGCCGGGTACCGAGGATCGCCTCCAGCCGGGCAAGGGCCAGGCGGGCAGCATAACGGGCGCCTACCACTCCGGACTCGGCGTCGGTCAGGCCGTTCTGGGCGGTGATGAGCTCGATGACGGTAATCGCGCCGCTCTGGTACCGGGCCTGGTTCACCCGGTAGTTCTCCCGTGCCACCACCAGGCCGTCGCTCGCCAGGGTGAAGGACGCGCGCGCGGTTTCGTAGGTGTCGTATGCCGCGGTCACATCCCGGAGCGCCGCACGCTCGAGGTCGGCGCGCACGGCGCGGGCGACGTCGCGGTTGGTGTTGCTCTGCCGGATCTGGAGCTCCCGCAGGCCGTTGTTCCACAGCGGCAGCGAAGCGGTAATGGTGAGTGACGATACGTTGCTCGCGTTGGGGAACAGCCCCACGTCGAACCGGCTGTGCGCGGCCGAGAGGTTCACGGTCGGCAGATACGCGCCCCGCCGTCCCTTGAGGTCCGCCTCCGCCGCCCGCTCGGCGGCGCGGGCCGCGCGATACTCCGGCCCCTGCTCCAGCGCCTGGGCTACTGCCTGCGGCAGAGTGATCGGCAGGCCGGGTGGGGGAGCGGAGTCGAGCGGCGCGGCACCGGCAGGGCCGTCGATCCCCGCGCGCCGCCCGAGCTCGAGCCGCGCCACCCGGAGTGCCGAACCCTGGATCAACAGCGCCACCTGCGCCCGCACCAGCTCGAGTCTGACGGAGAGCGAATCCGATTGCACCGCGGCGCCCGAGGACACCCTCGCACGGGCCACACGCAGCGCCTCTTCGGCCCGGGCCGAGCGCTGCTCGGCCGCACGGGTGAGCTCCTGGCCCGCCAGCACATCGTAGTACGCCGCCTCGGTCAGCAGTGCCGCGGCGTACCGGGTCTTCGCCTCGGTCGCGGTGGCGTTCTCCAGCTCCGCCGCCGTCCGGGACAGCTCGGTGAACTTTCGGGCGCTGAAGATGTCGTAGCTGGCCGAGAGGTTGAAGGTCGACGAAGTGCTCGACTGGTTGAAGGTCCCGATGTTGAAGAAGGCCTGCGAGTACTTGGTGTAGTCGAGACTGGCCTGGGCCGAGGGGACGAAGAACGCCACCTTGGCGGCCGTACGGGCCCACTCCGACTCACCCACCCGGCCCAGTGCCGCGACATAGTTCGGGTTGAGTCGGAGGGACCGCGCCAGGGCGTCGGCGAGGGTCAGGGTCGGGATGGTGTCGCTCGCCTGAGCCGCCTCAAGGTGGGGCCGTACGGCTGTGCGGCCCCCACTTGAGGCGGAAGGGGCGGAAAAGGCGGGAACCGAGGCCGCCATCTGCAGCGCCAGTGCGAGCCCGATCACCGGGCCTCCTCCGCGGGCTTGGCGCCGATCACGCGCGCAACCTTCTCCAGGTCCGCGGTCTCGCGGGACACCAGCCGGTCGAAGAGGGTGTACACCACGGGCACCAGGTAGAGGGTCAGCAGGGTAGAGAGGAACACCCCGCCCACGATTGCATAGCCGAGCGGCCGGCGGCTCAACGAGCCCGCGCCCAGGCCGAACGCGATGGGAAGCGCGCTGGTGATGGTGGCCACCGAAGTCATCAGGATCGGCCGGAGACGGATGCGGCCGGCCTCCAGCATTGCGGCTCTGGCATCGAGGCCCTTCGCCTTCAGCTGGTTGGCATACTCCACCAGCAGAATCGAGTTCTTGGTGACCAGACCGATCAGCAGGATCATCCCGATCTGGCTGTAGAGGTTGATGGTGGACCCGGCCACCCACAGCACCGCCAGCGCCCCGGTGACGGCCAGCGGGACCGCGAGGAGCACCGTGAAGGGGTGAACCAGCGACTCGAACTGGGAGGCGAGCACCATGAAGACCACCACCAGCGCCAGGCCGAAGGCGAAGTACAACGAGCCACCGCTCTCTTCCAGCTCGCGGGATTCGCCCGCCAGCGCGGTGGTGCTCCCCGCGGGCAGTACCTCGCGCGCCAGAGCGTTGAGCGAGTCGATGGCCTCACCCAGGGTGAATCCGGGCGCCAGGCTCGCGTCCAGCGTGAACGCGGCGATCCGGTTGTAGTGGTTGAGCTGCCGGGGTCCGATCCCCTCCTCTACCCTGGTCACCGCACTGAGCTGCACCAGCTGGTTATCCCGTCCCCGGACATACAGGCCGGAAACATCGGAGGGCGTAGCCCGCTCCCGCGGGTCCAGCTGGATCATCACGTTGTATAGCTTGTTGTTCCGGGTGTAGGTGCTGACCTTCTGCCCGCCCAGCAGCGCCTGCAGGGTACCCGCGATGTCTCCCACCGGGACCCCGAGGTCCTCCGCCCGGTCACGGTCGAAGTTGATGGTGAGCTGCGGTTTGTTGACCCGGAGATCGGTATCGACGTTCTGCAGCCCGGGAATCTGCCGCGCCCGGGCGACGAAGCTGTCCATCACCGAGCCCAGCACCTGGAAATTCGGGTTCTGGACGACGAACTGCACCGGCTTGCCAAACCCGCCGATCGCCTGCGGGTTGGTGGCGAATGCGAAGATCCCCGGGATCCCGAAGAACTGGCCCTGGACGTCGCCCACGATCTGCTGGGCCGACCGCTTCCGATCGGCGTAGTCCTTGAGCATGCTGAACACGATCCCGCTGTTGGGACCGGTGCCGAAGTTCACCACGCTGAAGTAGCCTTGCACCTCAGGCGTCCGGCCGAGGATGGCCTCCACCTGCCGCTGATAGCCGTCGGTGTACGCCAGCGACGAGCCCTCCGGCGCCACGATGAAGGTCAGGAACCAGCCTTGGTCGTCGGCCGGGATGAACTCCCGCTTGAGACTCCGGAACAGCACCACCGCCAGCACGATTGCGCCCGCCGCAGCCAGCAGGATCGCCCCGCGGCTCCGCAGGGCCCAGCCGAGGGTGCGGGCATAGCCGCGGGCCAGGCCTTCAAAACCCCGCTCCAGCACCTGGTAAAGGGCCCCATGCCGCGGGGGCACCCGCAGCACCTTGGCGCAGAGCATGGGCGTCAGGGTAAGCGCCACGAACCCGGAGATCAGGACCGAGCCGGCCACCGCGATGCCGAACTCGTTGAACAGCCGGCCGGTGTTCCCCTTGAGGAAGGCCAGCGGGGTGAACACCGCCACCAGCGAGATGGTCGTTGCGATCACGGCGAAGGCGATTTCCCGGGTGCCGTTGGTTGCGGCCACGTCCGGTGCCTCGCCCAGCTCCTCCTGGTGCCGGTAGGCGTTCTCCAGCACGATGATCGCATCGTCCACCACGATGCCGATGGCCAGGGTGAGCGCCAGCAGCGTCAGGTTGTTGACCGAGAAGCCGAGGAAGTACATCACCGCGAAGGTCGCGATGATCGATGTCGGGATCGCCAGGCCGGGGATGATCGTCGCCCGGAGATTCCTGAGGAACAGGAAGATGATGATCACCACCAGCACCGCGGCCAGCACCAGGGTGTCCTGCGCCTCCCGGATCGACCGGGTGACGAACTCGGAGCCGTCGAATGCGATGGCGATCTCCACCCCCGGCGGCAGCGAGGCCTGGATGGCGGGCAGCTCCGAGCGGATCTCCTTGGCCACCTGGATCAGGTTGGCCTTGGACTGGCGCACCACCCCGATGGCCACGGCGGAGCTGCCGTTGAACCGGAGCATGCTGCGCTCGTCTTCCGCCCCCAGCTCCACCCGGCCCAGGTCGCGGAGCCGCACCGTCTGGCCCGCCTTGCTGGTGACCACCAGGTTGTCGAACTCCGCCGGGGTCTTGAGCTCACCCAGGGACCGAACCGAGAACTCCCGCCGCTCCGACTCGATCCGTCCGGCGGGGACCTCGACGTTGCGGCTCTTGATCGCCGCCTCAACCTCCTGCACCGTGATGCCCCGCGCGGCCAGCTCGCTGGTCGAGAGCCATACTCGCATGGAGAAGCGCCGCTCGCCGAAGATCTGGGCGCTACCCACCCCGCCCAGGCTCTGTAGCCTGGCCTTCACCCGGCGATCGGCGATGTCCGACAGCTGCAGCAGGTCGTAGTTGGCGCCGGAGAGCGCCAGCCAGAAGAAGGGCTGGGCATCCGCCTCCTGCTTGGCCACCACCGGCTCTTCGATATCGCGCGGCAGCCGCCCCCGAACGCGGGCCACCTTGTCGCGCACGTCCTGGGACGCGACGTCGACATTCCGGTCCAGGGTGAACTCGAGGGTGATATTGCTGACCTGCTCGGCGCTGGAGCTGGTCAGGGTCCTGAGGCCGGCAACGGTGCTGAGCTCTTCCTCGAGGATGTCGGTCACCGCCGACTCGACCACCTGGGGATCGGCACCCGGCAGGACCGTGGTCACCGAGATGATCGGCGGATCCACGTCGGGGTAGTCGCGAACCGGAAGGTTGAGATAGCCGATCACGCCAAACAGCACGAGCCCCAGGCTCAGCATGCTGGCGAGAATGGGTCGCCGGATGGAAACGTCGGAGAGCTTCATCGGACTACTCGGCGTTGGGACGACAGAGGAGACGTCGGTGAACCACTCTCCCGTTACCCGTCACGGGTTTCCCGGATGCGGGGACCGGCGGCCAGGGCGGTACGGGGCTTTGCCGGACGTAGCCCTAGACTTCGGGGTTTCAACGGGGTCCAACTTCGC
>JBGQJV010000246.1:0-6668 GCA_041499215.1 Gemmatimonadota bacterium
CGCCCTCGGCACCACCGCCGCGACCACCCTGGTCGCCGCGCTGCCGCTCCAGCCGGAGATGCTCGATTCCCGCGGCAACCTGGATTCCCGCTACACCGCGATCGCGTCGGACCTGCAGCGCAAGATCGCTCAGATGCGGGGTGCCGTCCTGTCGCCCAACTCAGGCATCGACACCACCGGGTTGTGGGATCAGCGGCCGGGCTCCGCTGCCGCCGCGGTGAATGTTGCCAGCCGGCTCGAGGCACGCCGAGCCTTCCCGGTCACCTTCCACCCCGAGATCGCCTATCGTGAGATTGAGCGCGGGCGCAACGCAATCGCCGTCGGCGTCACCACCGACGGGTTCCCCCAGCACTTCAAGCAGGACCTCGACGCCGTAGTTCAGGTCTACGGCGTCGGCTTCGGCTACGGCGAGACCCGCCGGGTGCTCACCGTCTTCGCGGTGCCGGGCCGGGGACTCACACCCAGGCCGCGTTCCGACGGCGGGGCCGGCCTGCTCTACCCGGTCACCCTGCGCATCATCGCCATGGATCGGGAGCACGGCGTGATCCGACAGCTCGATACCACCCGCACCTTCCTGACCAGGGATACCCTCAAGGGCGAGCAGCATCTCACCGGCTTCGTGGAACTCGCGGTCCCGCCCGGCCACTACCAGGTCCGCACCATGGTTACCGTGCCGGGCCTCGACGCCGCCACCGGCGCCGGCCGCGACAGCGTGGAGGTCCCTCCCTCACCCCGAGACCTGGTGCTCTCCGACCTTATCCTTGGCCGGGAGCAGAGCGGTCTCAGCTGGAGCTACGGCGGGACGCGCATACCGCTCAACCCACTCGACACCTATCCCAGAGGTGGCGATGCCGACCTGTTCTACGAGATCGGCGGGCTCCTTCCCGGCACAGCCTATCAGATCACCATGGCCGTGCGGAAGCGGGGCGACAAGCCAAACGCCAGGCCCGCCGTCGAGGCCGGCTTCGAGTTCACCGCCACGGCCCCATACCAGCTGGTGACCCGAGGCCTGGGCCTCGCCAACCTCAAAGCCGGCGACTACCTGCTGCAGGTGGCGGTCAAGGAGGCCGGCTCGGAACGGCAGGTGACACGGTCGAGGGCGCTCAACATCCTGAAGTGACGAGACGGACAGACGGACAGACGGACAGACGGAGAGACGGACAGACGGTCGGACGGTCGCTCGCCTTTCCGGCCTTTTTCCCTCCGCCCTGCCCGCCCTGCCCGCCTTGCCCGACCTGTCCGTCCTGCCCGCCCTGCCCGCCATTACATTACGAGTGTCCTAAACCCGAGCACTGAAATGTCGAGCCCCATTGGCTCCACCCAGAATTACAACGCCTCCATCGCCGAAGCCGAGCGCATCTCCGGCTTCCTGAGCAAGACCTATGGCTGGATGTTCATCGGCCTCGGCATCACCGCGGTGGTCTCGATGGCCGTCGCGAGTTCCCCTGCCGCCCTGAGTCTCCTGTACGGCAACTCGATCGCCCGGTGGGGCCTGTTCTTCGTCACCCTGGGAATGGTGTGGTATATCTCCGCCAAAGTGGACCAGTTGGCCCCCAATACGGCAGGAGCCCTGTTCGCGGTGTACTCCGCCCTCATGGGCGCCATGCTATCCGGCATTTTCCTGATCTACACTGGCGGCTCGATCGCCAGCACCTTCCTGACCGCGTCCGCCATGTTCGGCGCCCTGGCGCTGTTCGGCACCATGACCAAACGGAATCTCGCCGGGGTGGGGCATTTCGCCTTCATGGGCCTGATCGGGGTCATCATCGCCTCGGTCGTCGGGTTCTTCTGGCATAGCAGCATGCTGCAGTTCGTAATCTCGGTGTGCGGGGTGGTGGTCTTCACCGGACTCACCGCCTGGGATGCCCAGAGACTCAAGCAGATGGCGCTGGCCCTGCCCGACGGTCGGACCGGCTCCTATGCCATCGTGGGAGCCTTGGCGCTGTATCTCGATTTCATCAACCTGTTCCTGTTCCTCCTGAGATTGTTTGGGGGCCGGCGGAACTAGAGACGGACGGACGGACGGACAGAAAACGGTCGGGATGACTTAGTCGCCGTCCCGACCGTCCGTCTGTCCGTCTGTCCGTCCGTCTGTCTCAGAAGCTCACCTTCAGAATCCTCCCCTCAGTCCCCACCAGCCAGCCAGTCTTGGGACCGGCAAAGGCCACCGCCCAGTAGTTCGTGGTTTCCGGCAGCAGGAACCACGTCCCGCCTTCATCGGGCGACCAGGCGGCACCCGCGGGGCCGGTGGCGACGACCGTGCGCTGGCCAAATCCGCGAACGTAACTCAGCCCGTACACCGCACCCGGAAACGGGGTGGGGGTGGCCAGGGTCCAGGTCCTGCCACCATCGCGGCTCCGGGCAATGTTGTTCGAAGTAGCATCCGGCGCCGCCAGCTCGCCGCCGCCGAGTATGCCGTGGAAGGGGTCACGGAAGTCCACACTGAATCCCCCGGAGCTGGCTGTGCCCTGAACGATCGGGGTCTCGTAGGCCTTCCAGCTGCGGCCGCCGTCGGTGGTCGCGAGGATCCGGGCTTTTTCCGCACCACCAGTCGCGATCCACGCGCGCTTCCCACCCTGCACCGCGACGCAGGTTCCGCTCGCCGCGAATCCCGCCTCTCCCGCCTGAGCCGCCGGCAGACGGTCCCCGATATCCTGCCAGGTCCGCCCATCGGTCGTGCGGATCACGGGGAACCGTCCGTTGACCGCGTCGCTGAAGGTGATGCCGCGGTCC
The DNA here is from genome assembly GCA_041499215.1 of Gemmatimonadota bacterium. Lineage (GTDB taxonomy): Bacteria > Gemmatimonadota > Gemmatimonadetes > Gemmatimonadales > GWC2-71-9 > JADJOM01. The sequence continues at coordinate 2,734 of JBGQJV010000246.1, forward strand.
GGCGACCAGAACGCGAAGCAGTCGTAGAACGCGTTGGGATCCTGATTCTCGAACTGCTGAGTCCAGGTCCGGCCGCCGTCCTTCGTCTTGTAGATCCTGGAGTCCGTGCCTGGACCGGCCGACATCAAGTATGCCTCCCGGGCACTCACGCCTTCGACATCGCGGAATTGGAGCGCTTCCGCTCCCGGAACCACGCCGGTATGCCAGGTTGCACCCCCATCAGTGGTTCGAGCGAAGGTGCCGTTCACCCCGCTGGCCCAGGCCACCCACGGGTTCACCGGGCTGATTGCCTGCAGCCGGTTGGTGGTGCCGCTGGTCTGGGGGGTGAGGGTCGGGCCTCTATGACCGACGCGGTCGGCAGCGACTACGGGTTGAGGAGTCGGTTCTGAAGTATCCGAACAGGCGCCGGTCACCAGAGCCGCGAACACGGCCGTCGCGGCGAAGTATCGAGACATGGTGGGATCTCCGGTGGAGGGAACGGGTGCTGCGAGCTAGACGGTCCGGACGGTCGGGACGGACGGGACGGACGAGATCGCGCCTCTCCATTATTGTGGCACCTGGCGAGCCCATAAGGAAGGCGCCGGCGGGGTTGGAGACTCGACCCGCCCGTCTCGACCGTCCCGCCCGTCCCGACTTGCCCTAACCCCTTCTCCCGGCTATAGTTCTCGCCCCAACATTCCTCCTCCCCGTGCCCCTCACCAGGGCCGGGGCGTCCAGACCAAAGGAAGGTGACATGCCCCGTCAGTACGAGGCGGTTTATATCTTCGACAGTGCCCTCGAAGAAGCCGCCATCAACGAGAAGCTCTCCCGCTTCCACGCGCTGATTCAGAAACCCGGTGAGGACACCATCAAGGTGAACCACTGGGGCAAGCGCACGCTCGCCTACCCGATCAAGAAGCGCGAAACCGGCTATTACGTCGTGGCCAACTTCGAGGCCCAGGCCGGTCAACTGCCGGAGTTCGAGCGCGCCATCAAGCTCGACGATGGAGTGCTGCGCTTCCTCGTGGTGGTGAACGAGCATGACTACACGCCGAGCCGCGACCTGTCGGATCGGAAGATGGAGGAGGACGACGAATGAAGCGCATGAAGAAGGGTGACCCGCTCGCCGAAGCGGGCATCCGCTATGTCGACTACAAGGACGAGAAGATGCTGCAGCGGTTCCTGACCGAGCGGGGCAAGATCCTGCCCGCCCGGCTTTCGGGAATCACCGCCCGGCACCAGCGTCAGCTGAGCGTGGCGATCAAGCGGGCCCGCTACCTCGCCCTGCTGCCCTACGTGAAACGGGGCGCGAGCTGACGGTCGCAGCCCCCACGCGGCCGGTGGTCACGTGGCGGGCAATGGCGCTGCTGGCGGGATACCTGCTCCTCTTCCCGCCGTTGTTCGTGCTGGGGCCGCTCGCGGGCCTGCTGGTGGCCTCGCGGCCGGCGACGTTCCGGGAGTGGGCCTGGATTTCGGCCGCGGGCCTCTGGCTGGCCCTCTCCCTGTATGAGCCGAGCGGCCTGGCGCTGCAGGCGCAGCACGCCTGGGCTCTGTTCGTCACCGCGGGGTTCGTGGTGCTCATGCTCGCCGGCCGGCAGGGGATCGTGGCCGGCGCGCTCGGCGCCACCCTGGCCGGTCTGGGACTGGTGACCCTGTGGGCCCGGGTGCTCGGTACCGGCTGGCAGGATATCCAGATCGCGGCAGCGCACCAGGGCTGGGAGGCCTGCCGGGTGCTGCTGCTGTGGGGCCAGACCCTTGCCCCGGATCAGATCGCCGCGCTCAGGGAGTATGTCGACACGCTGGGGGCGATGGTCGGTATCACCTCGGACCTGCTCCCGGCGCTGCTGGTCCTGCGGGTGCTGCCCGGACTCGCACTGGCGTGGGGCTGGTACCACCGGCTGGCCGCCCATCCGGCGGGGGCGCCCCCGGAGCGGTTCCGCGACTTCCGCTTCAGCGACCAGCTGGTCTGGGCGGTGGTGCTGTGCGTGGCGGCATTCGTGCTCCCGACTCCGGAGCCGGTCCAGAACATTGTCGGCAACGCCGCGGTGGTGCTGGGGGGCCTGTACGTGGCCCGCGGGGTGGCGATCACCTGGAGCACGATCGAGACCTTCCCGGCCTTCGTGCTGCTGATCGTGGGGCTGGGTGCGCTGTTCATTCTGCCGGTCGCGCTGGGCGGGTGGTTCGCGCTCGGTCTGGCCGATACCTGGGTGGATTTCCGGCGGCGCTTCCGGCCCGCCAATCTGACAAGGGAGTGAGCGATGGAAGTCATCCTGCGCGAAGACATCAAGACCCTCGGCAAGGCGGGGGAGCTGGTGAAGGTGAAGCCGGGCTACGCCCGGAACTACCTCCTGCCGAAGGGGCTGGCCTACGAGGCAACCGAAGGCAACCGCAAACGGATCCTGGCCGAGTCGAAGGCCCGGTCGGCGCGGGCGGAGCAGGAGTCCGGTGAGGCCCGCGCGCTGGCCCAGCAGCTGAGCGGCGTGTCGCTCACCCTCAAGCGCAAGGCGGGCGAAGGCGACCGGCTGTTCGGCTCGATCACCGCACAGGACGTAGCCGATGCGCTGGCCGCCCAGGGTCACGCGGTCGACAAGCGCCGCATCGAGCTGGAGCACCCGATCAAGACCGTCGGCCAGCATAACGTGCCGGTGCGACTGCATCACGACGTAATTGCCGAAATTCGCGTGACGGTGGTCGCGGAGTAACCGCCGCGCGATGACGGTCGGGATCCGGTACATCGACGGCGCGAGACTGGCGCGGTCTCTCTTCGCAGCCTCCGACTGGGTGGCCGCCGGCCGGGAAGAGATCAACCGGATCAACGTGTTCCCCGTGCCCGATGGGGACACCGGTACCAACTTCAGTCTGACGCTCCGAGCCGTCGCCGACACCCTCCGGGCGCTCGGCGACGCCCCGCTTGGGGTCACGGCCAAGACCGCCGCCCGCGGCGCGGTGCTCGGCGCCCGGGGCAATTCCGGGATGATGCTCGCCCACTTCCTGCTCGGCTTTGCCGAGGTCATGGATGACAAGGAGGAGGCGACCGCCCAGGAGGTGGCCGAGGGCTTCCGGGTCGGCGCGGAACGCCTCTACAGCTCGCTCGATGATCCTCGGGAGGGCACTATCCTCACCGTCGCCCGCGAGGCCGCCCTGGCCGCCAGGCGCGCCGCCGCCGACTCCCCCGACATTTCCGTCTTCATGAACCGCCTGCTGCAGGAGGGGGAGGTGGCCCTCGCGCGCACTCCTGAGCTCCTGGCGGTCCTGAAGGAGGCCGGGGTGGTCGACGCGGGCGGCAAGGGATTTGTGAGGATGATCGAAGGGGTCGTACGCTACATCGAGGGGGACCCCATCCTCCCAATCACCCTGTCCGACACCTTGGAGAACCTGGCACCCGCGGCCCTGATCGAGGTGGCCGCCGAGCGTGACTTCCAGTTCTGTACCGAGGTTATGGTTCGGGGGGAGCAGCTGCCGCCCGCCAACGAGGTCCGGACGCAAATCCGCAACTTCGGCGGCTCCGTACAGGTGGTGGCGGCCGGGGATCTGCTCAAGATCCATGTGCACACGGATACCCCGGATGCCGTCTTTACATTCGCGGGCCGGTGGGGCAGCATCGAGACCACCAAGGCCGAAGACATGCGGGCCCAGCACCGGAAACTGGCCCACGGCGAGCGGCGCCCGGTGGCGGTGGTGGCTGACTCGTCCGCCGACCTGCCGGACGCCGTGCTGGACCGGCATCACATCGCGCTGGTGCCCCTGCAGGTGATGTTCGGGGATCAGACTTTCCGGGATCGGGTAGAGCTGAAGGGCGAGGACTTCTATCGGAGGATGCGGGTTTCCAAGGTGAACCCCACCACCTCCCAGCCCACCCCCGGCGAGTTCGTGCGGGTCCTCCGCGACGCCCGGGCAGAGGCGGACGAGGTGGTCGCGGTGCTCCTGGCCGCTCGGCTCTCCGGGACCTACCAATC
>JBGQJV010000247.1:0-6623 GCA_041499215.1 Gemmatimonadota bacterium
GGCCCTACGTGGGGCGATACACTTTCGACTGGGTCCAGAAGGAGCCCGGTGATACTGCCTCGCTGACGCTCACCATCACTCACCAGGACAGTACCCTCATCGGGGAGTGGAACCCGCTCCCCTGGCCCGAGGCGGGTCCGTTCATCCTCATCCCGATCAAGGAGGATTGGTTCATCACCGGATTCACCGAGAAAGGCGAGCTCTACGAAGTCGAGAAGGACATGGTGATCGAGTTTGCCCGGAAGCGGGGCCAGAAGCTCGCCAGCGCCTTCGAGGTGCGGGGAGAGGGGGATTCGCTGATGGCGACAGGGAAGCGGAAGCCGTAAAAGGCGGGAAGGCGGGAGCTGTCATCCCGAGGAGCGAAGCGACGAGGGATGACACGCCTCCTCTCCGCCCGTCCGTCCTCCCGCCTTCCCGCCTTCTTAGTACCGCACGCCCAGCTTCGCCAGCGCGGCCGGTGGGCAGCCCTGCCATTCGGTGACGAACTGATTGCCGAGGTACTGCAGGTCGTCTACGCCGAGCTTGCTGGAGAAGAAGCCTGAGGCAGTCAGGTCGCGGAACTTGTCGAAGAAGGCCACGCCCTGGGAGAATTCTTTACGGGCCTTTGCCGGCCAGGCAATGTCATCGAGAATCTGCCGCCGCTGGGTATCCGTCGCCTCCACAAAGTCCTTCCCGAAGCGCCGGTGGGATTCGGCGTCCAGCCAGGCCAGACCGCCGCGGAACGGGGTCCGCATGTCCTCGTTCTCGTCCAGGATGAAGTCCATGAACTGGGGCACACCCGCGTCGGTGGCGCTGCCGGAGCGTTCGTCGCGCGGGATCACCAGCTCGGCCAGCGGGCTTACGGTGGCCAGCTCGTGCGCGGTGAAGAACTTCGGCGCGAATGCGGTCCGGGCCGCGAGCGCGTCGCGCGCGGCGAGGGTGGCCCGGCTTACCGCCTGAGGAGAGAGCCCCGCGGCCAGCAGGGGGATCCCGCCGAGAATCTGCATTGCTTCCCGCCTGGTCAAGTCAGACATGTCAGGCCTTTCGTTCTTTCACCGCGGAGTCGCCACGAGCAGGGATTCCTCGGGGCTTCGCCCCTCGGAATGACAGCGGTCCGCCCGTCCGCCGGTCCGCTTGTCCGCCTTGCATCACAGTTCGCCTCGCTTCATGGATTCGCCGATGTACGCCGAGGTACGCATGGAGAGCGCGAGAATGGTCCAGGTCGGATTCTTGTCCGCCTGGGACACGAACGGCCCGCCGTCCGTCACGAACAGGTTCTTCACGTCCCATGCCTGGCAGTTGCCGTTCAGCACCGAGGTCGACGGTCGGTCGCCCATGCGGACGCAGCCCAGCTCGTGGATGATCCTCCCTCCGGTGGCGATGCCGTAGCCCTCCTCCCGGGTTGGCATCGGCGACCAGACCTGCCCTCCCATGGCGCTCACCAGTTGCCGGAAGGTCTCCTGCATGTGCTTTACCTGGTTGTACTCGTAGTCGCTCCACTTCCAGTGGAAGCGGAGCACCGGGATGCCCCACTGGTCCACCACCTTCGGATCCAGCTCGCAGTAGGAGTCGGCGTTGGGGATCATCTCCCCCCGGCCCGAGAACCCGATCGTCGCGCCGTAGTACTTCCGGTAGTCGGCCTTGAGCTGGCGGCCATAGCCTCCGCCCGGGGGGTAACCCTGGATCCCGCCCATGAACCCGTAGGAGGGCGGATACAGTCCTCCCCAGATCTCGATATGGTAGCCCCGGGGGAAGCCGAGAGTCTTGTTGTCCACCCACCACGGCATGTAGAGATGCGCCCCGCCGACGCCGTCCTCGTTGTGGGGCACGTGGTCCACCATCGCAGGGACGTACCCGGCCACATCGGTACCCGTGGTGTCCGTCAGGTACTTCCCGACCAGACCGCTGCTGTTGGCCAGTCCCTCGGGGAAGCGGCTCGCGCGGGAGTTGAGCAGGATGCGGGCGGTCTCGCAGGCGCTCGCCGCCAGCACCACGATCCTGGCATCGACCCGCCGCTCGCCGCGGGTGGCCTTGTCGATGTAGATCACCCCGTCCGCCCGCCCGCGGCGATCAAGGGTCACCTCCCGGGCCATCGCGCCGGTGACGATGGTGAGCTTGCCGGTCGCCAGAGCGGGCAGGATCAGCACGTTGGGGGAGGTGAAATTGGCGTTGACCGCACAGCCGCGGCTGCACTGGCCGCAATAGTGGCACCCGGCTCGGCCGTTGTGCGGCTGAGTGAGGATCGAGAGCCGTGACGGAATGCAGGTGACCTTGAGCCGGTCCGCGGCCTGCTTCACCAGGAGTTCCCAGCAGCGCGGCCGGGGGGGTGGGAGGAAGATGCCGTCGGGGTGGTTGGGCAGCCCCTCGTTGCTGCCGAAGATGCCGACCAGCCGGTCCACCTCGTCGTACCAGGGACGGAGGTCCTCGTAGGAGATCGGCCAGTCGTCCCCCAGGCCGTCGCGGCTCTTTCCCTTGAAGTCGTCCGGCCCGAAGCGGAGCGAAATCCGGCCCCAGTGGTTGGTGCGTCCCCCCAGCATCCGCGCCCGCCACCAGTCGAACTCGGTGCCCGGCGCCCGGGTGTACGGCTCCCCTGGGACGTCCCAGCCTCCGATGCAGGCATCGAACTCTCCGAACGGGCGCTCCGGAGTGGACGAACCGCGGCGGGGAGACTCGTGCGCCCATTTGAGCATCGCCGAGTCCCTGGTGTTGTCCCACATGCCGCCGGCTTCGAGCAGAACCACATCGGCTCCGGCCCGGGTCAGCATGTGCGCGGCCATGCCGCCACCGGCCCCCGAGCCGACGATGCAGACGTCGTATGGTTTGCGACGGAGTAGAGCTGGCATTCGGAGAGTGGTGAGGGTGGGGAACGCCGAGCGTGCCGTGAGAATCTGCTGTCCGAACGGGGGCGGAGTCAATGAGGGTGGAGGGCGGTGAACGGTGAACGGTCAACGGTGAACGGAGTTCCCAGGCGTCCACCGTCACGGTTCACCGTTCACCCCCCCGCCACCTTCCGACCCGGCTATCACCACAGAAGTCCCACTCGTCACTCAGACCGTGGCGCGGTGCCCGGGGCGACACCACATTGCGGGCCATGGCCGCTCGCCGCACCTGGGTGCTTCCGCTCGCCGTCTTCGGCATCTTCACCGCCTTCGGGCTGTCGAAGTTCGCCCACTTCTGGCTGGACGACCTCGCGCGCGAGCACCACGGCACTCTCCTCCGCCGGCTGATCGAGGAACTGACGGGTGGTTACGCCGCCGGCGTCGTGTTCCTGTTGCTGACCTGGATCGTGCCCCGCTATCCGCTCGAGCGGGGGAACTGGGCCCGGAGGCTGCCCGCGTACCTCGGGCTGATCCTGCTGCTGGGCATCTGCCACACGACGCTGATGTGGCTGAGCCGGGAGCTGCTCTTCCCACTGGTTGGGCTCGGGCGATACGACTACGGCCTCATGTGGTATCGCTACCCCATGGAGTTCGCCACCCAGGCGCCCGACATCACGATCTTTGTGGCGCTGGTCCACAGCTGGCGCTGGTACCAGCGCACCCGGGAACGGGAGGTGCAGGCCGCGCGGCTGGAGCAGGAGCTGGGCCGGGCCCGGCTCGAGCGGCTCGAGGCTCAGCTGCAGCCCCACTTCCTGTTCAACACTCTGAACGTCATCTCCTCCCTGATGTACCACGACCCCGCGCGGGCCGACCGGATGCTCGGCCGGCTGTCCGACCTGCTGCGGCTCACCTTTCAGCGCTCCCCCGAGCCCGAGGTGGCGCTGGCGGAGGAGCTCGAATGGCTCGGCTGGTACCTGCAGATCATGCAGCTCAGGTTCGGCGACCGGCTGACCCTGCGGCAGGACATCGCGCCCGACACGCTGGGGCTGGCCGTGCCACGCCTGTTGCTGCAGCCGCTGGTGGAGAACGCGCTCAAGCACGGCGCGGCCCGCCGGGCCGGTCCTGCAACAGTCCTCATCTCCGCCCGGCAGACCGGGGACCGGCTTCTCCTGTCGGTAGAGGACGATGGTCCCGGCGTCGATGACCCGGCGACCGCGATCGGCAGTGGCGTCGGCCTTTCCAACACCGCAGAGCGGCTGCGGACCTTGTACGGCAATACCGGTGCGCTCACCCTGACAAATCGTCCGGAGGGGGGGCTGGTCGTGGTTGTGCAGGTTCCGGCGAGACACCAGCAAGTGAGAGGCGCGGAGACCACAGAGGTCGCGGAGGAAGTAGTGGCGGGTCCTCTGCCCCCCTCCGCGCCCTCTGCATCCCTGCGCTGAATCCCCGGGCCATGGCTACCGCGCCGGTCCGTACGGTCATCGTCGATGACGAGCCGCTCGCGCGCGACAAGTTGCGGGCATTCCTCTCCCGACACCCGGAATTCGAGCTGGTGGGCGAGGCCGGTGACGGGCTGACTGCCGTTCGGCTTATCGACCAGATCCGGCCCGATCTGGTTCTGCTTGACATCCAGATGCCCGAGCTCGACGGCTTCGAGGTCCTCGAGGCGCTCGAGCAGGAGCAGCTGCCGTACGTCATCTTCGTCACCGCCTACGACCACTACGCTGTCCAGGCCTTCGAGGTGGGGGCGATCGACTATCTGCTCAAACCGGTCGCGCCCGACCGGTTTGACCAGGCGCTGGACCGGGCACGGCAGCAGCTGGGCCGGGGCGCCGGTCTGGACCTGGCCGACCGCCTCGCCCGCGCCCTGGAGCAGGTCGCTCCCGCCCGCCCGCGGGTGGAACGTTTCCTGGTGAAGGACCAGGGCCGCTCCCGCTTTGTCGCGGCCCATGAAGTCGAATGGATCGAGGCGGCCGGCAACTACCTCAAGCTGCACACCGCCGGCGTCGTGCACCTGGTGCGCGCCACGATGAAGGAGATCGAGACCCGGCTGGATCCCGCGCGCTTCGCCCGGGTGCACCGGACCGCGATCGTAAACGTCGACCGGATCCACTATCTGGAGCCCTGGTCTCACGGCGACCAGCTGCTGGTGATGAAGAGTGGCGAGAGGCTCATACTGAGCCGGCGGTACCGGGACCGGCTGCCGGAGACGCTGGCGGAATAGGCGGGAAAGGCGGGACACGACTCTTGTTTCTCCGCCCTCCAGCCTGTTCCGCCTTCCCGCCCCTCCCGCCTTTCCCGCCTGTCACTGCGCCGATCCCACCCATCACAAAACCGTACGCTTGCGGCCACCGAACCCCGCATCGTATCCCCGTCACCTCAACGGGAGTATCTCCGATGCAGCTCGCATCCCACCACCAGTGGCGCTGGACCCCGGGTGCCGCGTTCCTGGCCGCGTTCCTGATTCTCATGGTCCCTGGCCGCCAGGCAGGTCCCCCCGTGGACAGAGAGGAGCCGGGCGGGTGGAGCAGTTACGGCGCCGACCCCGGCGGCTCCCGGCATTCCTCCCTCACCCAGGTCACCCGGGAAAACGTCGCCCGCCTCAGTGTGGCGTGGACCTACCGGACCGGTGATGCCACACACGACGACCACAGCGAAGGCCCGAAGGAGGGTTGTGGCCGCTGCCACACCGGGGCCAGCAAGTTCGAGACGACCCCGATTATCGCGGAGGGGCGCCTGTATCTGAGCACGCCGCTCAACCGGGTCCTGGCGCTGGACCCGGCCACCGGGCGCGAGCTCTGGCGGCACGATCCGAAGATCAAGCTGGATCTCGACCGCAACGAGGGGTTCGTCTCCCGTGGAGTCGCCTACTGGTCGGCGCTCGGAACGCGGAACGCGGAACGGGGAGCGTCGTGCCAGAGCCGCATCTTCTTCGGGACGGTGGACGCGCGGCTGCTCGCGCTCGATGCCGTGACGGGTAAGCCCTGCGGTGATTTCGGTGAGGCGGGCACCGTCCACCTCGATCGCGGCGTCGGCCGGGTGCAGGAGGGCCAGTATGGTGTCACCTCGCCGCCTGCGGTGGCCGGGGACGTGATCGTGGTCGGCTCATCGATCGGCGACAACCGGCGGGTGGACATGGAGCGCGGGGTGGTGCGGGGGTTCGACGCCCAGAGCGGACGCGAGCTGTGGGGCTTCGATCCCATCCCCCGCTCGGCCGCCGACCCGATGTACCCGAGCTGGAAGCCGGCGGCGGCGGTCCGCACCGGCGCGGGGAACGCCTGGGCACCACTCTCGGTGGATACGGTTCTTGGGCTGGTCTTTGTCCCGACCGGCTCCGCCGCTCCCGACTTCTTCGGCGGAGAGCGACCGGGCGACAATCGCTACACCAGCTCTGTCGTGGCACTGGAGGCGAAGACCGGCCGGGTCCGCTGGTCCTTCCAGGTGGCGCACCACGATCTGTGGGACTTCGACGTCGGGGCGCAGCCGACCCTGATCACCGTGCCCCGCGGCGGCCGCCAGCTTCCGGCGGTGGCGGTGGTGACCAAGATGGGCCACCTCTTCATTCTCGATCGCGCCACCGGCAAGTCGCTGTTCCCGGTGGAGGAACGATCGGTGCCCGCGAGCGACGTGGCGGGCGAGGTGACCGCCCCGACCCAGCCGTTTCCGGTGCTTCCCCGTCCCCTTTTCCCGGCGCCGCTCACGCGCGAGGACCTATGGGGTGTTACTCCGGCCGAACGGGATGCCTGCCGCGCTGCCTTCGACGCCATGCGGAGCGGACCGCTGTTCACCCCGCCGAGTCTCCAGGGTACGGTGATGTTTCCGGGA
>JBGQJV010000248.1:0-6585 GCA_041499215.1 Gemmatimonadota bacterium
CCCGACCAGTCCCGCCTGGGTCCGCGGCGGGGCCAGCGAGGCTCCTACCCGGTCGCTCATCGTCGCGAGCAGTCCGACCGGCTGATCGGGGTCGATCGCGGTCACCGCCGCGCGGAGCGGGCCCGCCAGGGTCGCGGGATCCCCCGCGGTGCGGAGCACGATCGCGAGATCCCGGGTGGGCCGCTGGGCGTAGGGCACCCACATCTCGGGCGGAGGCGCTCCGGTAAGACTGTTGTGGTGCACGTCCTCCACCACCCCCACCACTGAGCGGAACGCCCGGGTAAAATCGAGCCGGGGAGGACCATCGCGGTCGAACACCAGCGCCTCGACTGAGAGCGCGACCCTCCGCCCGATGGGGTCCTGGCCGGGCCAGAGACGGCGCGCCATGGTCTCGTTCACCACCGCGACCGCCGGAGCCTGAGGCCCATCCTGAGGCTCGATCAGCCGACCGCGCAGCAACCGCACCCCCATCGCCTCGAAGTAGCCCGGCCCGGCCGAGCGGTAGTGCACCACGCGACTCGACTCGAACGGGCTCGGCGCCTCTCCTTCGAGCCGGATGTCGGTCGCCTGATCCCGACCGCTCAACGGCAGCTGCTCCGCCACGCCAGCAGCGGTCACTCCCGGAAGCGCACCGAGCCGCGTGACCAGGTCGGACGCCAACCCAGTCATGCGATCACCGCTGTCGTACTTCCCCCGCCTGAGCGCGAGCTCGGCGGTGAGGACGCCCTCCGCCCGAAAGCCCGGATCCACCTGGCGCAGCCGATCGAGGCTCCGGAGCAGCAGCCCGGCGCCGAGTAGCAGTACCAGCGAGATGGCGACCTCCACCACCACCAGCGCGGCCCGGAAGGTCCCGGCGTCGCGCCGTCCGGCGACGGCGGAGCCGGACCGGAGTGCCGCGCCGACTTCCGGCCGCGAGAGCCGGAGTGCCGGGACGACGCCGGCCGCCAGACTGGCAAGCAGCGCGAGCCCAACTCCGAACAGGAGCGTCGCTCCGCCGAGCGGCTCCACCTTGCCGAGGGGATCGAGGAATGCCAGCGGGCCGCCTCCGCCAGGAGTCACGGCGCGAATCAGGTCGCGGCCCCAGACAGCGAGGACCAGTCCCCCCGCCGCGCCGGCGAGTCCCAGCACTGCGGCCTCGAGGAGGAGTTGGCGGGCCAGCCGGCCGCGACTGGCCCCGAGTGCGGAGCGCACTGCCAGCTCGTGGCGCCGGGCGTTGCCCCGCGCGGCGAGCAGAGACGCCAGGTTGGCGCAGGCCACCAGCAGCACCAGCAGCATCGCCCCCTGCAGCAGGAGCAGCGACGGCCGAAGCAGCCCGGAGACGTGCTCGGCGAGGGGCTCGACGCTGAAGCCCCAGCCCGGATTGGGCGCGGGGTAGTTCTGGGATAGCCGCCGGCCGATCTGGGTCACCTCCACCGCGGCCTGCCCGGCCGTGACACCGGGACGCAGCCGGCCGACCACTCCGAGGTACTTCACCGGCCGGGCGAACATCCGCCCGCGACCGCCGGGATCCAGAGCCAGGGGGATCCACACATCCGGCTCCGCCGGGTGATTCACGAACCTGAAGCTGGCGGGCAGCACCCCCACCATTTGATAGGGCTCCCCGTCCAGGGTGAGCTTCCGGCCGACCGCCGCGGGATCCGCGCCCATCACCTCCGACCAGAACCGGTGACTCACCACCAGGACCCGCGGCCCGCCCGGCCGGTCCTCTTCCGGCAGGAAGGCCCGCCCCTGGACCGGCACTGCACCGAGCAGCCCGAAGAGGTTGGCCGATGCCATGGCATAGGGCACCGATCGGGGCACCACGGCGCCCGTCAGGGTGAAACTCAGTTCCCCGCTGCCGTGCCAGGCCGCGAGATCCTCGAACACCCCGTTCTGGTCCCGCAGATCGGTGTAGTTCGGAAACGAAAGCGGCAGCTCGGGCCACTCCGACCGCGGCATCGTTTGCCAGACCAGCATCAACCGGGCGGAGGCGGGATACGGCAGCGGGCGGGCGAGGGCACGGTACAGAGTATCGAACAGCGCGGTGTTGGCCCCAAGCGCAAGGGAAAGCACCAGGATCGCCGTGACCGCAAAGCCGGGCGAGCGCCGCAGGGCGCGTACCACCGGCCGGAGGTCTTCCATCAACGTGGCGATCATGGGACCCTCCCTGTGGGAGCCGGGTCTATTCGTTCCGGAGGGCGACCGCGGGATCCACCCGCGCGGCCCGCCGGGCCGGCAGGAGACTCGCTACCGTCGCGGTGAGCCCGAGGCCGAGCAGGACGGCCACGACCGTGACCGGATCGCCGGCGGGAACCGCATATAGGAACCCGCGGAGCGCGTGCCCCACGCCGCTCGCGCCCAGCAGACCGATCGCGGTCCCCGCCCCGACCAGGGCCAATGAGCCGCGGAGCACCGAGCGCAGCTCGCGATCGGGGCTGGAGCCGAGGGCGAGCCGGATGCCGATCTCACGGGTGCGGAGCCGGACCACCTGGCTCAGCACGCTGTAGATGCCGGCCGCTGCCAGCACCACCGCGATGACGGCGAATCCACTCAGCAGAACCAGCGACGACCGCCGCCCTGCCAGCGAATTGCCCAGGCGAGCCGACAGCGGCTGCAGCGATTCGACCGGCAGCAGCGGATCCAGCTCGCGCACCGCGCCGGTCACCAGCGGCGCGAGCGCCGCGGGATCCCCGCGGGTGCGGAGCACCACGGTCAGCCCGCCGGGGGCGAACTGGGCCGCGGGATAGTAGACCGTGGGACGCGGCGGGCCGTCCAGCCGGTCGTGCAGCACGTCCCCGACCACACCGACGACCTCGACCTCGTTGTCGCTGCCGTAGTTCACCCGGAGCCGCTTCCCGACCGGAGACTCCCCGGGCCACTCTTCCCGGGCGAGTTGCTGGCTCACGACGACCACACGCGGAGCGCCGGCCCTGTCCTGCCCGGTGAATCCGCGGCCGGCAACGAGTGGAATGTCCATCGCACTGAAGTAACCCGGATCTACGATGCGGACGTTGGCGACCGGTTCCTGGCCTGCCAGGGGAACGGGCCGGTCACTCGGGCGGAAGGTGGTCCCCGCCCCGGGCCCGGTGAACGGCAGGAAGTTGACACCGCCCACGGCCACCACCGCGGGGTCCCGCCGGAGCCGCTCGAACAACTGCTCGAAGAACAGGAGCTGGCGGGCGTCATCAGGATACCGGCTCTGCGGCAGGTTGAGCTCCGCGGTCAGCACGCCCCGGGGGTCGAAGCCCGGTCTCACATCCTCGAGCCGGGCCAGCGACCGGAGCAGGAGCCCGGCGCCGTGCAGCAGCACCAGGGCGAGGGCGAACTGCCCCGCCACCAGCAGCGCGCGGAGCCGCCGGCTCGCGCGCCCGCCATGGACCCGATCGGTGCCGGAGCGGAGCAGACTGCCCGGATCTCCTCGGAGAAACGCGGCGACCGTCAGGAATCCGAGCACCGCACCCAGGCCCACCGCCCCGAGGACAAGGCCGGCGACCAGCGGCAGATCGAGCCGGGCGTCGGCGATCCGTGGTACTTCACGGGCCAGCCGGGGGGCCAGGTCGATGGCCCAAAAGGCGAACACCGTCCCCACCGCGGCGCCGGCCAGCGCCAGCAGGGAGCACTCGGTCACCCATCCGGCGACTATCCGGGCGCGGCTCGCGCCCATGGCGCGCTGAACCGCGAAGTCACGCCGGCGCGCATCGGCCTGGACCAGAAGCAGGTTCCCCAGGTTGGAAGCGGCGATGAGCAGCACCAGGCCCACCGCACCCAGCAGCAGCAGCAGTGGCCGCTCGACCGATCCGATCACGTCCTCTCGTAGGGGCAGGACGTGCACGCCCCACCCCGCGTTGAACCCGGGATATTCCTGTTCCAGCGCGCGGCCGATCGAGTTCATTTCCTCCTGCGCCTGGGCCAGCGTGTGACCCGGGCGGAGCCGCCCGATCGCCATCGAGTAGCGACCCCGGCGGACCCGCATCCCTTCGCTCAGCCGGAGCGGTTCCCAGTACTCCTCAGTGCCCAAGGGGAGGAAGCTCCGCGGCAGCACCCCGATGATCTGGGCCTGTCCCGATTCGGTCGTCAGCATCCGCCCGACCACCTCGGGCTTCCCGCCGAAACGGCGCTGCCAGAGCCCCCAGCTCAGGAGCAGGGTCGGCACGCTGCCGCTGTCCGCGTCGGCGGGGATGAAGCCCCGGCCGAGGAGCGGCCGCACCCCGAGCAGGCTGAAGAGGTTGGGAGTGACCGCGCGGCCGCTGATCCGTTCGGGGTCCCCGTCGCCGGTGAATGCCACACCGGACCAGGTGTAGAGCGCGAGGTCGGTGAAACTGGTGGCGCGGTCACGCCAGTCGAGGAAGTTCGCCGGGTTGACGACGTTGTGGTCGTTGGCCCGGGGACGGTTGGCCTCCCACAGCGCCACCAGCTCGCCGGGATGCTCATAGGGCAACGGCTCCAGCAGCGAAGCCCGCACCACCGCGATGAGCGCGGTGACCGAGCCCAACGCCAGGCCCAGGATGAGCGCGCCGAGCACTGTGGTCCCGGCCGACCGGCGAAGCCGTCGAGCCGCGCGGGCGATTTCGACGAGGAGATTCATGGCAGGGCGCACCCGGCTGAGGGGTCCATCACTCGCTCCGAAGGCTGATCATCGGGTCCACCCGCGCTGCCCGGCGCGCGGGGAACAGACTGGCGGCCACGGCGACCAGGACCACCGTCCCTGCCGCGAGTAGGATGGTCTCGGGATCCCAGGGGGAGATTCCGTAGATCAGCGACCCGAGCGCCCGGCCGGCGAGCAGCGCGCCTCCGACACCCAGGACCACGCCCAGCATTGTGAGTCGCAACCCGTCGCGGACCACCAGCGCGAGCAACGACCCCGGTTCGGCCCCGAGCGCGAGCCGGATGCCGAGTTCCTGGCTGCGGCCTCGCACGGCGTAGGCCAGCACGCTGTAGATGCCGAGCGCGGCGAGCACCAGCGCGAGCGTGGCGAACAGGCTGAACAGGGTCGCGCCCAGCCGCCAGGCGTGGTAGTTCGGCGCCAGGACCTCCTCGAGCGACCGGGCCGCCACGAAGGGAAGATCGGGCACGGCGGTCTGCAGCGCGGCCTGCAACCCCGGAGCGAGCAGGCGCGCCTCGCCCCGGGTCCGGATGAACATGGTCAGGTGCTTCGTCGTGCTGTCAGTGGGAGCGAGCGGCACGTAGTACATCGCCTGCGGCTCTTCCTGCGGACTGTAGCGGATACCGTCCTTGACCACGCCGATGACTTCGGTGCAGGTCTTGGAGCCGCCCAGCAGCAGGCACTGGCCCAGCGGATTGGCGTCGCCGAAGTAGCGCCTGGCCATGGTGGCGCCGAGCAGGGCGACCGTGGGTTGCGGGCGACGGTCGGCGTCGGTGAAACCATGACCCCGTTGAATCGTGAGCCCCATCGTGCTGAAGTAGTCCGCGGTGACGGACTCGATGTACGGCCCCCCGCTGGAGAATCGGGGCAGTGAATCGCGACCCAGGACGCGCAGCCCCCGGGCCATGCTCCACCCGAACGGCTCCCCGAACGTGAGCGCGACCGACTCGACCCCGGGGTAGCCGCGCGCCTCCTGGGCCATCGCATCGAAGGCCTGGCCGGTGGCAACTGCGGTGAAGCCCGCCCGGGCCGGATCGGCCCGCACCACGACAATGTTGGATCGGTCGTACCCGATGTCGATCGCGCGGACCCTGGAGAGACTCTGGACGAACAGCCCCGCCCCCACCACCAGCAGCACCGAGAGACCCACCTGCGCCACCACCAGGCCGGACCGGAGCCGCGAGCGGCGGAAGCCGGTGTCGCGCGCCCCTTCTTTGAGAACCGGAGTCAGGTCGCCCTGCACCACCCGGAGCGCCGGGAGCAGACTCGACAGGATCGCCGCCAGCGCGCTGGCGGCAGCCGCGATGGCGCACACCCGCGCGTCGACGCTGAACGAAGAGGTCATCCCGGCCGGCAGCACGAATCGCCGGAGCAGATCCCCGCCCCACTGGCAGACGAGGATCCCGGCCCCTCCAGCGAGCACCGCCAGCCATACCCCTTCAAAGAACAGCTGTCTCACCACCCTGCCCTGCCCCGCCCCCAGCGCCTTCCGAATGGCGAGCTCCCGGCCCCGCACCAGCCCCCGGACCAGAAGCAGGTTCGCCACGTTGGCGCAGGCGATAAGCAGCACGATCACCGATACGCCGGCGAGCCAGAATACCAGCCGCGCGCTTTCCTTATAGTCCGGACCACTGGCCTCGTGAACCGGACCGACCAGCACCCGCTGGAAGCCGTTTCGCGTGGTCGAGTCACTCCGGCCTGCCGCGATCAGCGCGGTGGCCTCGGCCGCGGCCTGCTCCCTGGTGGCGCCGGGAGCGAGCCGGGCGATCAGGCTGACGAAGTACCACCCGCGGTTGGTGCGATAGTCCGGTCCGTTGAGCCGGGTGGCGACCGGGGCGAATGCCACCCAGGCGTCGATCGGATCGTAGTTGCCGGCATCGAAGCCTCGCGGTGCCACCCCCGCCACGGTATAGACCCGGTCATCGATCGGCATGCTCCGCCCAATCACCGAGGGATCGGCCCCGAAGCGGCTGCGCCACAGCCGCTCGCTCAGCACCAGCGCC
>JBGQJV010000249.1:0-6524 GCA_041499215.1 Gemmatimonadota bacterium
ATGCGGATGTCCTGCATCACCGCCGCCCGACCCAGTCCCTCGAGCAGGTCGGCAGGCATGCGATTGCGGAGCAGGCGTCGGAGTCGTGGCCAGACCACCGGCGCCGCGCGCTCGATCTGCACCAGGCCAAGGAACACCTCCCAGCGCATCGGCCCGGCCACGAGTCGCTCCACCGTGGCATCCATCGCTTCGCCACCGGCGGTTGCGAGCAGGAGACGCACCTCGGGCCCGACGGAATGCCCGCTCCCCCGGGCGGTGGAGGTCTCTGGCCTGGAGACGTCAGGACGCACAGATTCACCCATCAGTACTGTCCAAGACTTCCTTCCCCGCGTGCGTGCCGCAGGGCGAGAGCGAACAGCAGCCCGCCCCCCAAAAGCAGGACCGCGGAAATGCCCGCCAGGACGATGAGATCACCCGCCACCGCGGCGGAGTCCATTCCGGCCAGCAGCGCCTGGCGCATGATCCTCAGGCCGTAGGTCAACGGCACTGCCACCGAGAGGGTCCGGATCCATGAGGGAATGACCGTAGTGGAGTAGTATACCCCACCGAGCAGGGCGGAGGCTGCGAGCAGGCCACTCCCCAGGGGGCCGATAGTCCGGAATACCAGGATCATGGCGGCCAGCGCGAGGCCGAGACCGAAGTAACCCATCAGCGTCAGGATCAGGGCGGTTGCGGCGATTGGCACTCCGGTGGCGACGAGGTGCGCCCCGAGCAGAGATGCCGCCGCCAGCATGCATGCGGCCCTGAGAGCGGCCCAGGTCAGGTCGAAACCGATGAGACCCATCAGCAGGACCGGCAGCGGAGCCGGAGTGGACAGCAGCGCCTCCAGAGTCCCGGAGCCGATCCCACCCGAGACCGCATTCGGCAGCGCGAGGAGCGCGCTGCTCACCAGGAAGAACACCGCAAGGCCGACCGCGAGGAAACCGAAGTATTGCCCTCCCTCGGCGCTGATCGATGCGGCGGCTATCGGTTGAAGCGCCTGGGCCACGAAATAGACCGGGACCAGGGTAAGACCCAGGCCGAGGAGAGAGAACATCAGGTTCAGACGGTAGCTGAGCGCAGTCTGCCAGCCCACCCGCATCAGGGCGAGAATCTCACGCATCGCCGGCTCCGGCCCCGCGGCCGAGGCGTTCTATCAGCTCGGCCAGCGGCAACTCAATTCGCTCGAATCGGGCCACGGGGAGGCCGGCGACCGCGAGCCGGGCCACGACGGCCGCAGCGTCCGCCGGGCCCCCGGGCAGGTCCAGCTCCCGCGCCCGCCACTCGCCCTGGTCCGTTCCGATTCCGCCGAGCCGGACGCCCAACTCCACCAGGCCCTCGACCGCGGGGTGTCCAGGATCGGTGGTGACCAGCCGAAAGCGGTGATAGCCGAACTGCGCGGCCAGCGAGGCGGTCGTGCCGGTCGCGACCAGGCGACCCCGGTGCAGCACCCCCACCCGGTCACACAGGTCACGGACCTCGTCGGCATCGTGGGTGGCCAGCAGGACGGTGCAGCCTTGCGCACGGCCGATGTCCCGACGCAGGAACTCACGGAAGTCACGAGCGGCGATCGGATCGAGACTGCGGGTCGGCTCGTCCAGCAGAAGCATCCGGGGCCGGGCGAGCAGGGCCCGGGCCAGCAACAGTCGTTGCTTCATCCCCGACGAAAAGGTGCCGACCAGCCTGGCCCGTACATCCGCGAGCCCTACCAGCGACAGCAGCTCTCGAATTCGGGCCGGCGTTTCGCTTCCCGACAGCCGATGCAGGGCGGCGTAGAGGCGGAGATTCTCGGCGGCGCTCAACCGCCAGTAGAGCGAACGGTCGCTGGCGAGCACCGGCCCCACCAGCCGGCGAACCAGAGCGGGGCGCTGCCTCACGTCGGTGCCGAACACCGATGCCACGCCCTCGTCCGGAGCAACCAGGGTGGAGAGGATCTTGAAAAAGGTGGTCTTGCCGGCACCATTCTCGCCGAGGAGGCCATAGAACTCGCCCTCGACGACCTCGCAGGAGATGCCATCGAGCGCGGTCACCAGGGAGGCCTGGAAGGGCCGGCGGAGCGTCTCGCCGAGGGGTCGGCGGGCACGGAAGGTCTTGCGAAGGCCCTGCACTTCGAGCGCGGGCGCACTCATTGGCCTGGTGCCCCCGCGGGAGCGTCGTGCCACTCATTCATCCTGGCGGTCACCTCCGCCAGGCGCCCCATATCGCGGACCACCGCCAGTTGGTAGACCGGTACCCGGGAAGCGAGCAGGGCGGCGCGACGGAGCAGCTCGGGCGCCTCTCCCGGTCCCAGCATCTCGGACACCTTGCCCTGGCCCATGATTCCGGCGGCGGCAACCGGTCCCGGCAGCGGGGCACGTGCCACGGCGGCCCCTGACGTGATCGTCTCGGCGGCGGCCAGGAGATATACCGCCGCCAGCGGGCGGGAGTCGGTTTCCAGCCGTTCGCGAGGCAGATCGCTCATCAGGTACTTGCCGTCGGAACGCCGCTCTTCCGGAAGGGTGCCCACCAGCCCGGCGGCTGCGTCGCCAAGCAGCCTGAGGCTGTGCACACCTGGCAGGACCTCGGGATGGTCCCGGTGGGCCACGGTGATGGTGTCATCTGAAATCAAGCGCCCCCCGGCCAGGGTCAGCGCCAGGGCCAGGGTCGACTTACCGGTGTGCTTGGGCGCGAGGAACACCACCGCGCCACCCGAGTACGACACGGCGCTGCCGTGCAGTACCAGCGCGCCATCGAAGTGCAGGATGGTGGCCAGCACCCGTCCCAGCAGGTGGGCCCGCGCAAAATCCAGCGTGGCCTCAGGGAACGCGCGCCAGGTGATGCGTCTGCCCTGATCGGAGAGATCGTACACACCCGTGTCATCCACCACGATGCGCAACCCGTCGGGGATCCGGTAGAGTCGGGCCCGACAGCCGGGGTAGATGGTCTGCGACCCCAGAAGGACCCCCTCCTGGGCCTCCGCTGGGTCGGCCTGGGGACCGGTCCGCACCGTCCGGGCCGCTACTCCAGGTTCAGCCTGCCGCAGCTCCGGGAATGGCAGGTCCGACGACAGGAGCTGGCCGTAGACACGGTACCAATGGATGGGCACGCGGAATCGCCGGGGGAAAACGAGTGAGGGGGCCCGGCGGGCCCCCCCGTGCTCATGAGCAGGTGCGTCCAGAGTTGTAAAGGTTGCACCCACTGACACTGGGGGCAATGCGAAGATACCAACCATCGCTATCGCCATCCCATCCTGCTTCAGTCAGCTCGCGAAGAGAGCCGAACCGCCTCAGCTGTGGACGTTCGTACATTCAATCACCTCCTTCAACCAGATGGAGAATCATGCCGGTGCTCCGGCAGGCGCCGAACGCGACGCTACGAAACCCTCGCAAGGGCCAGGCCACCACGGGACTATTCTCAGGCCACCATCGCCGCCGCCGAGACGGGAGACTCCGTGTGAGAGCGAATCCAGAACTCCGCGGCGAACAGATTGAACAACTGGCCGCCGAGCTTCCCTTCCCACTCAGGGTTCCCCAGATACCGGTTGAGCGCGGCCCGCAGCCTGCTGGGATTGACCAGGCCCAGGTCGGCCAGCCGGAGGTGGGCCCCGGCAGCCTCGGCCCAGAGCGGTAGCGCGGCCAGTCTCGTCCGGTGCAGATAGGCGCTGGGCAGGCCGGTCCGGGTCGACCGCGGAGCCAGGTGCTCGGCTGGCAGCAACCCGGCCATTGCCCGTCGCAACAGGTGCTTCGTCTCCCCCCGGGCGAATCGATCCTCCCGCGGGCGCCGCGCCATGAACTCGATAACGCGGCGGTCGTACATGGGGGAGCGAGCCTCCACGCCGGCCTGCTGCAGGATTCCGACTACCGAGCTCACGACCCTCTGTCCAAAGGACGCTTGCAGATACCAAGCTGTCTCAGCCGAGCCGAAGGTCTCATCCTGCCGCCGCAGTCCGTAGTGCCACTGCCGCTGCCAGAGCGCCTGTATCGTGGCCTGATCCAGGCCCAGCCAGCCGGGAACCGCCGACTGCAGGTGGGCCCGGAGCGGGCGGCCGCCGCGCGCCCGGCGGGCCAGGTCAAGCAGCGCTGCCGGCAGCGCCGGCTGGATGGCCCAATGAAAGAAGTCGCGGTAGTTGTGCCGCCCGAGCCCGATGGCCCGCGCCTCACCCCACAAGTCCCGCCACCGGCCGGCGCGCAGCAGATCCGCCAGGAAGACAGGCGAGCCGCCGAAGAACTGGTCCCCGCCGTTTCCTCCCAGGATGACCCGGGCACCAGTCTCGCGACTGCCCGCGGCCAGCGCCCGATTCCATTCCTCGTACGGGTGGGCGAAGGGCTCCTCCCGCCGGGCTGCCCACGCCCACGGCTCGGGCAGTCCTGGCACCGCGGCAGAGTCCACCCAGTGGATGCGCGCGCCCAGGTGGCCGCCCACGGCCTCGATCAACTCGTCTTCCCGCCCGGGATCGCCCTTCGGGTAGCTCATGGAGACCGGAATCACCGGCCCCCTGGCCCCGTGGCCCCTGGCGGACTGGGCGAGGGCGAACACCGCCGGTGAGTCGTATCCCCCGCTCATCCACACGGCGGAAGGCCCCTCGGTCGCGAGTCGCTCGCGGACCGCCGCCCGCAGCAGCGCACGGAGCTGTTCGGCGGCTTCGGCGGCCTCCGGCCCCTCGGTGCGATCGAACCGCGGTGGCTCCCAGAACCGGTCTATCCGCGGCGCGCTGCCGGGCTGCCAGGAGAGGCGCGCGCCCGCCGGGAGCCGTTCCACGGCCCGGAACGCAGTCTCCTGCACCGCCATGCTGGAAGCCCCGATCAGATCCTCGGCCAGGGCGAGCGGATTGAGCTCACGGGACACCGCGGGATGCGCGGCAACCGCCGTCGGAGTCGAGGCCAGGACCAGACGGTCTCCCGCCCGGGCGAAGTACAGCGGGCGAGCACCGGCGAAATCGCGGGCGGCGACCAGCCGGCGACGCGCGCGGTCCCACACGACGAACGCGAAGTCACCCTCGAGCGCGTCCACGAAGTCACAGCCCCAGGCGCGGTAGGCGGCGGCAACGAGGTGGCTGGGTGAATCGCCCGCCGGCCGGACTCCGGCCCCCCGGAGTGCACGCCGCAGCTCCTCGACGTAGTAGAGTGACGCATCCGCGGCAACGACGAGCTGGGGTTCCTCGAGGACCAGGACACCGGCCGCGAAGTCGACACTCAGCTCCCAGGCGGCCCGGCATACACCGATGACACCAGTATCTCCGATCCACCACTGGCTCTGATCGCCGCCGCGGAACCGGAGGTTCTCGAGCATGGCGCGGCCGGCGGGCTCCTCACCCTGCCCGTGCGCACCCAGCACCACTGCGATCCCACTCACGCGAGACCCGCCATCCGGGCATCCGCAATTTCGGTGAAGCGACCCACGAATCGAGGATCATCGCCGAGCACCCGATCGGCCAGCGTAACCCACGCATGGGCGCTAAGGCCATCCGGCTCCGGGCGGACCCCGATCCGGATTCGACTTCCACGAATGCCCGACCCCCGGAGCAACCGGTGGAGAGCGACGCTCCGGGCCAGGCACTTGGGACGGAAGACGCCATACCGGAGCGCCCGCGAGAGGGCAAGCTCCAATTCGGCTACGCGCGCGGCCTGGGCGGCGGGCAGCTCGGCCCGCTCCGCCTCCAGGTCATAGGTGAGGAGCCGCCCTCGGGACGTGAGCCTCACAGCCAGCAAGGCGCTGAGCAACGCCAGCTGCGCTCGCCCGAAATCGAGCCACTCGCGGGAGGAGATGCGCCGCGTCCGCCGCCAACTCGCGAGCATCGTCGGGCTCACCCCTGGCAGGGAATTTGGGAAATTTCAGATCGGAGCGAATCGATACATAAAGCAAGCACGATCGGTGCCAGAAAGTCCCGGTCGGGTGGCTTGGGAATAGTTTATTAAGCAGTTACGCGGTAATGTCTTAGGAGCAGGTGGCGGGACTCAAATCGCTACCGTTTATCGCCAAGTCGCGCCGCCACTGTGGTCCCACCCCAACAGTGGAGCATCGGGGCGTCACGGCTGCACCACCAGCCGGCTTTCAAGCAGATCGTCAAGCAAGGCTATGACGTCGCTCGCGAGCTCATCTGGATCGGCTTCGGGGTAGTCAGCGGCCAGGGCGGCGCAGAGACTCTCGAGAGTAAGGTGTGCCGGAGGCAACAGTGACCAGACCCTGGCGCCGACCGCATTCAGCCCGTAATAGGTTTCGTCCTCAGTAGAAAGGAGTACCGCTCCCTCCTCCACGGCGCAGAACACCACGGCCGGATTCGGTCGGGGGAGCCGAGTCGCAGCGGCCGGATCGATGGCGGGGGTCCCACCCGGGGAAACTCTCACGCCGCGGGTTGGGTCGGTTCGGACAGCTCGGATGGGGAGGCGGCGCGGAGAGTCTCGCCGTACCGGTCAGCCACGCTGGTGAACTTGAATTTGTCGAGCAGGATCTCGAGCCGGGGCAGTGTCCGGCTGAGGTTACGGTAGTGCCGGATTCGGGTGATCAGGTTGACCGGAAGCCGGGGCTGCCCGGGATCGATTTCCCATGGGTGGGTGTACAGCACCGCC
>JBGQJV010000250.1:0-6389 GCA_041499215.1 Gemmatimonadota bacterium
CGATGGCCCGGTGGTCCGCAGGCTGGTGATGCGGCAAGGCATGGCTCCGGTGATCACCGGCGTGGCCCTCGGACTGCTCTTCGCCGCCGGACTCAGCCGATTCCTGAGCTCGCTGCTCTACGGCGTAGCTCCGCTCGATCCACAGACCTTTCTGCTGATACCCGTGCTGCTGCTGGGTGTGGCGCTCTGCTCCAGCCTGATTCCCGCGGTGCGTGCCACCCGGGTAGACCCGATCGTGGCGCTAAGAGAGGAGTGAGGAGTGAGAAGGGAGGAGTGAGGAGTGAGAAGTAAGAAGTGAGGAGTGAGAAGTGAGAAGTGAGAAGTGAGGAGTGAGAAGTGAGGAGTGAGAAGTGAGAAGTGAGAAGTGAGGAGGGGGCGGGCGCACGAGAGAGGTAGAACTGGATCTCGATGAGTCAGCCGGCACCGGACATGGGACATCAGGTATCTTTAGAGGAGGGTGACATACCTCATTGCTAACGGCTGACGGCTAACGGCTGACGGCTAACGGCTAACGGCTAACGGCTAACGGCTGACGGCTGACGGCTGACGGCTGACGGCTGACGGCTGACGGCTGACGGCTGACGGCTGACGGCTGACGGCTGACGGCTGACGGCCCCGACGGCGCACGCCTGCCCCGCATGTACACGACCTGTCTCTACTGCCATTCGAACCTGGGCGAGAATCAGAGCGTCGAGGCCTTCCCGGTCGGCCGGCGGGTCGCGTTCGACCCATCCCGGGGCCGCCTGTGGAGCATCTGTCCCCACTGCCAGCGATGGAACCTCGCTCCCCTGGATGAGCGGTGGGAAGCGATCGAGCAGTGCGAGCGCCTGTTTCGCGACACCAGGATCCGCAGTTCCACCGATCATGTCGGTCTTGCCCGGCTCCGGGATGGCACCGAACTGGTGCGCATCGGCGACCCACTTCGGCCGGAGTTCGCCGCCTGGCGTTACAGCGACACAATCGTGCGCCGGCGCAGAAGGAATCTGGTGATCGGCGGGGTGACGATCGCCGCCGCGTCCGCGGTGGGGATCGGAATCATCGCGACAGGCGTGGGTGTCGGCATCCTGAACATGATCAATCTCGCCTCGGGGGCATGGCGCCGGAGGCGTGACCGCCGGGTGGTGTTCCGGGATGACGCCGCCGGGGAACGGGCCACCGTGACCGCCGGGGAGCTGGACCACCTGGTGCTCCGGGTCCCGGGCGCACTGGAGGACCCTACCCTGGCCATCGAGCTCGAGCGGCCGGCGAAGGCGCGCAGACTCGAGGTCCGCCCAGGTGCCGTCTTCGAAGGCCCGCACCTGATGACCCTCGCCGGCCTGGCGCTCGCCCGACACAACCGGACCACCGGCCGACCGGCGCACATCCATGAGGCGGTCGGCCTGCTGGACCGGGCGGGCAACCCTTTCGTCGATCCCGAGCAGGCCCGCCAATGGCTCGACCTGCTTGCCAGCCGAAGGGGCGAGCTCTTCCCCTCGAGGCGCGGCACCTGGGGCGGGCATCTCCGGCTCAAGACGCTTGATGCGCCCATGCGCCTGGCGCTGGAGATGGCCGCCCACGAGGAGCGCGAGCGCCTGTTCCTCGCCAGCCACCTGTCCCTGCTCGAAGCGGCGTGGAAGGAAGCGGAGGAGATCGCCCGGATCGCCGATGATCTGCTGCTGCCGGACTGGATACGGGATCGGCTGGGCCGGTAGGGCGGCCCCGGCCTTCCTCCTCGGGTAAAGCAACTCTCACCGCCCTCTCACTCCGCCTGACACATCGTGCCGTCAGATTGGGGTGTTCCCGGGTTTCCTGGGACACCCCGCCTCGGGCGCCCGGCATCGTGAAGGAGGGCCCCATGAAGCTCGCATCCCGACTTTTCCTCTCCGGACTCGCCACTGTGGCCGTCGGCTGCGCCCAGGAGAATGTCTCGGCACCTCCCGCCGTCGAGTCCGCGGCGGAGTTGCAGGCGTTCAGGGCGCCGTCGCCCCGTGGCCTGGTGGTGCTGAGCCAGAACATCTACGTCGGCACCGACGTGGACGCGGTGATCACCGCGCTCGCCACTCCCGATCCGAACGACGACATCCCGGCCCTGCTGGCCGCGGTCGCCACCCTGAACGAGACTGACTTCACCGCCCGTGCCGCCGGGTTCGCCGACCAGGTGCGTTGGCTTCGGCCGGACGTGATCGGACTGGTGGAGGTCTCCAGGATCGACATCGATCTCGATCTCACTCCGCTGGGCGGCCCGCACATCGTGGCCCACGAGGACTTCCTTCCGGAGCTGACCACCGCGCTCGCCCGACACCACCTGCACTATCGGGTCGCGGCGGTGAACCAGAACTTCGTGGCAGCGCCGATCCCGGGCGTGAGCCTGACGGACTATGATGTCACCCTGGTCGGCGCCGGCGTCCGGATCGGCCGCGATGTGGTGGCGCGCAACTTCACGGCGAACGTGGGCCCGGTCGCTCCGGGAGTCTCCCTGACGTACGGTTTCACCTCGGTCCCGGTCACCGTCGGTGGGCGCCAGTATGTGGTGGCCACCACGCACCTCCAGGACGACGTCGGCCCCGCGGACCTGACCCTGCTCCGGGCCGCCCAGATGCAGGAGCTGGTGGCGGCCATCCCCTCCGGCCGGCCCTCGGTGATCCTGGGTGACCTCAACGATTTCACGGCAACCCCCATGTATCAGGTGGCGCTGGGGGCGGGATACACCGACGTCTGGGCCGCCCTCCGGCCCGGCCACGACGGATTCACCTGCTGTCACTCCAGCAACCTGACCGACGCCCGGACCCCCAATCAGCGCATCGACTACGTCTTTGCGCGCGGGTTCGGGCAGCACAACGACCCGGTCGACGGCTGGATCGCCCGGTTCGGGCTGCTGCCGCGCGACATGGTCCAGGGACCGCTGCATCCGCTGTTCATCAGCGACCACATCGGGCTGGTGGCGGCCTTGGAGCGCCGGCATCACTGATGCCGGTGTCCTGTCGGTCGAGGCGGGGCCGGCCGGTCGCGCCGGCCCCGCCGGCGTTTCCGGCGGTGTCCGCCCCGGGTCTTGACCGGCCTTAATTGAACGATTAATGAAGACCCATGGCCAACCCGGACGCGACCACCCTCATCCTCGACGCTGCCGAAGCCCTCTTCGCCCGGCAGGGGTTCGCCGCCACTACCATCAAGGCCATCGGCCGGGACGCGGGCGTCAACCCCGCCCTGCTGTACTACTACTTCCCCGACAAGGAACGGCTGTACCATGCCGTGCTGGAGCGGCGCCTGGGCAACGCCACCCGCGAGATGGCGGTCCGGCTGACGCCCGAGCTCCCCCCGCTCGAGGCGCTCGACCGGCTGCTCCGGGGCTATGCCAGACTGATGCAGAGCGCGCCGAATCTGCCGCGTCTCCTGGCCCGGGAGTTGGCCGATCACGAAGCCGCGCATGCCTTGCCGCTGATCCGCGAGATCGCGGCCGGCCTGTTTCAGCGGATCTGCGACGTCATCCGGCGGGGCCAGTCCGCCGGCAGCATCCGGCCGGAGCTGGATCCCCGGTTCACCGCCATCTCGCTGGTTTCCCAGATGGCGTGGTTCTTCGTGGCCCAGCCGGCGGTCTCCCGGATGCTGGGCTATGAGGGCGTGGTTCCCCCGGCGAGAATCGAGCGCTACGTCGAACACGCCGTCCGGTTCAGCATGGCGGCGCTGGCCCCGGCGTCCGCCGCCGCTACACCCAGGAAGAGAGTCAGGTCATGAGTCGTCGGCTCCTCGCCCTCATCGCCCTCGGTGCCCTGACCGGCTGTGACGGCAGCAAGGGCACCCCCGCCTTTCCTGGCACCATCGAGCTGGATGAGAGCGACGCCGCCCCGCTCATCGGCGGGCGGATCGTGGAGCTCCGGGTGGATGAGGGTGACAGCGTGAAAGCCGGAGATACGCTCGCCGTGCTGACTCAGTCGAGTCTCCCCGCCACGGTGGAGGAGCGGCGGGCCCGCCTGGCCATGGCGCGTGCCCGGCTGGCGGATCTGGAGCGGGGTTCCCGCCCGCCCGAGTTGCAGCGCGCCGAGGCGGAGCTGGCGGCTGCCGAAGCGGAGGCGGACCGTTCCGCCCGCGACCTGGCCCGGGTCGAGCCCCTGGCCGAGAGCGGCGTCGTCCCGGCCCAGGAGTTGGACCGGGCAACCGCGGCGGCGGCGACCGCCGCCCGCCGGCGGGACGCGGCTCGGGCTGCGCTGGACCTGGCCCGGGAGGGCAGCCGTGCCGATCAGATCGGCGCCGCCCGGGCAGAGGTGCGGAGTGCCGAAGCGATGCTCAAGGGCGCGAGCGCGGATCTGGGGGAGCTGGCGGTTCTGGCCGCGGTCAACGGCGTGGTGCTCACACGTCACGCCGATCCCGGCGAGGTGGTACCCTCCGGTACACCGCTCGTGACCATCGGTGAGGTCGCTCGGCGCTGGGTGCGGGTGTATCTGCCGGCACGGCTCCTTGCTCGGCTTCCCGCGGGGTCCGCGGCGACGGTAACCGTGGCCCTGGCGGAGCGGGGAGACCGCGATTCCGTCGGTCCTCCCGTCGAGGGCCGGCTCGGCGCCGTCAGCAGCAAGGCCGAGTTCACCCCGCGCGCCGCCCTGACGGAGGAGGAGCGCGCGGACCTGCTCTTCGCCAGCAGGGTGGAGTTGGTGAATCCGCCGTCGACCTTCCGGCCCGGCCTCCCCGTCACCGTACGATTCGTTCAGGGAGCCCAGCCATGAGCAGTCCCGCCTCACCCGCCTCTTCCGCGCCTCCCGCCATCATCACCGAGGCGCTCCACAAGCGTTTCGGCGACCTGATCGCGGTTGACTCTCTGACCCTCTCCATCCCGAAGGGTGAGATCTTCGGCCTGCTCGGCGCCAACGGGTCGGGCAAGACCACGACCATCCGGATGCTCACCGGTCTCATGCCACCGACCTCCGGCAGCGCCACGGTGGCAGGCGTGGACGTGGTGCGAGACCCAGAGGCGGTTCGCCACCGGCTGGGTTACATGTCGCAGCGCTACGGGCTGTACGACGACCTCACCGCGGAGGAGAACCTGCGGTTCTACGCCGGGCTGTACGGCCTGGTCGGGCGCGAGGGGAAGGCCCGCGTCGATGAGCAGATCACCGCGCTGGACTTCACCGCCCGCCGGCGACAGCTCGCCGGCACCCTCTCCGGCGGCTGGAAGCAGCGGCTGTCGCTGGCCTGCGCCACCTCGCACCGTCCCGACGTGCTGTTCCTGGATGAGCCGACCGCCGGCGTCGATCCCGCCGCCCGGCGCCACTTCTGGGAGATGATCCGGAAGCTGGCCCATGGTGGTACCACCATCCTGGTCACGACCCACTACATGGACGAAGCCGAACGCTGTGACCGGCTGGCCATCCTGTGGCGCGGCCGGCTGGAGGCGGTCGGTAAGCCCCACGAGATCACCGCGCAGCTCGGCGCCCCATCGCTGGAGGATGCGTTCATCGCGTTGCAGCTCCGGGACCAGGCGGCGGCATGAGCGGCCACATCGCCCGCTGGCCCTTCTGGGCCATGCTCCGCAAGGAGTTCATCCAGATGCGCCGGGACCGGATGACCCTGGGCATGATGATCGGCATTCCGGCGATCCAGTTGGCCCTGTTCGGTTTTGCCATCCGGACCGAGGTGCGGCACCTCCCGACCCTGGTGCTGGACGAGGCGCGGACCCGGGAGAGCCGGGAGTTGGTGGCGTCGTTGGTCAACTCCAGCTATTTCGACATCGTCGGAGAGGTCCGGGGCCGGGCCGAGATCGAGACCCTCATCGGTCGGGGTGATGCCGCGGCGGCGGTGGTGATTCCGCACGACTTCACCCGTGATCTCAAGCGGGGCCGCGGGGCGGAAGCCCAGGTCATCGTCGATGCGGCCGACCCGCTCTCCTCCCAGTCCGCGCTCCAGGGCGCGTCCCTCGCGGGACTCAACTACCGCGCGTCCACCCGGGCCCGGCAGGCGCTGGAGCTCCGGGTGCGGCCGTGGTACAACCCGATGCTGGACAGCTCGACCTATATCGTTCCCGGCATCATCGGCGTCCTGCTGTCCATGACAATGATCATCATCAACGCCATGTCGGTGGTCCGCGAGCGGGAGCGTGGCACGCTGGAGCAGTTGATCGTCACCCCGGTGGACCGCACCAGTCTCATGCTCGGCAAGCTCATCCCCTTCCTGCTGGTGGGGTACGTGCAGGTCACAGTGATCCTGCTCCTGGGGCGGCTGCTGTTCGACGTGCCGGTTCGCGGCAGCGTCTTGCTGCTCTACGTCATGGCCTTCCCGTTCGTGGTGGTGAGCCTGGGGATCGGGCTGTTCATCTCGACCCTGGTCCGGACTCAGGCGCAGGCGATGCAGGCGGGGTTCATGTTCATCATGCCCAACATCCTGCTCTCGGGGTTCATGTTCCCCAGGGCCGCGATGCCCGAGCC
>JBGQJV010000251.1:0-6378 GCA_041499215.1 Gemmatimonadota bacterium
CGGAGGGTCTCGCCCTCCACGTATGGCATCACATAATAGAGGAAACCGGCGGCGTTGCCCGAGTCGAGCAGTGGCAGGATGTGGGGATGGGTGAGCCGGGCGGTGAGCTCGATCTCACGCAGGAACCGATCGGCGCCGAGGGCCTGGGCCAGCTCGGGACGCAGGACCTTGATTGCCACCGGGCGGTGGTGCTTCAAGTCCTCGGCGAGGTACACCGTCGCCATGCCGCCCTGGCCCAGCTCGCGGTCCAGCCGGTAGCGGTCCTGCAGTGCGGCGCCCAGACCAGGCGCGACGGAGGCCATGGGGCCAGAGCCCTTTGGAGGGGAGGCGGCTCTCTAATCTGAGAAGCACAACGAGGGCACGCCAGCCGATTCCCGGGGCAACGGCGGCTGGAATCTCGTCAGGTCCAGTCCTGATTGATCCGGGAGGCGGACTCGGCGACGTCCGGGACGGCCGCTATTCCACCACGTAATCGTAGATCAGCTCGTACTCCGCGATGCCGTTGTGCTTCGCGAAGCGGGCCCGTAGTTCCTCCAGGGTTTCCGAGCAGAGCTTGAGGAAGATGGCGCTCGCCACCGTCAGCTCGAGACAGAGCCGCTCCGTGCGGTGGAACCGGTCCGCCGGCCTGCCACGATAGAAATACTGGTGGTGCGGCACAACCTCGTTCCCGACCTGGATGGTGGCAACAACGACCTCCTCCCGCTTGGTCGCGTGCTCTTCCCGCGGACCCAGGAGACCATACAGCCGCCGCCACGCCGGGCGGGTCCGGAGCGTGACCTCGCTGTTGCTGACCAGCAGGAGCCGCACGGTGTAGTCGCGACGCCATTTCGTCTCCAGAAACGGCTGGTCGAACAGCCGGTCGGTATGCTCCAGAACGGCATCGAAGGAACGTGAGGGCAGCCCCGTGCGGAGCTTCGTCAACAGTTCCGACTGGTAGGTGCGGGCTACGGCGCGGGTGGTGGCCATCGCCCCGTGAGCCTCGAGCAATCCCAGCTGCTCGGCGGGCTCCGGGTAGCGGACCGCCATGATCTCGCGGATGCGCTCTTCCGGAATGCCCAGCGCCTCGGCGACCTCGTAGACGGTGGAGATGTCGGCCAGCGGATCACCGCCATTCACCAGCATCTTGGAGAGGGAGGTTTCGTAGAAGGCCTTCTGATGGAGCAGGCCCGCGTCGGTCACGATCTGGAGCAGTTCATCGAGCGAGATGAGCCGGGGCACGAGACACCTCCCGACGGGCCTGTCGCGGTGCTGACAACGCTCCCAATCTGCGAACCTCGTCCGGCTCAACCTGCGGCCGGCGTGATGGGTCCGCAAGCCGGCGCGAACGGCGGCGGGACGGTCGGGGAGATCGGCTATCGGCAACTCGCGACGACCTTCTCCTTAAGAATGCGGGAGAAGGCGGTCAGTACTCGGAGAGTGGTGAGCCGGGCGGCGGCGTCTCTGCGGCAGGGGCCGCCGAGCGTTGGGGCCGAGGTCCCCCACCACTGAGGCTGCCGTGGGCCAGCGCTTCCTGCAGGATACGGGACAGGGCGATCTTGGTGGCGAGGCCGCAGTTCACCGGGTCGGGCACGCAGGAGCATAGCATGATCCACGAACGTTCTCCCCTCGCCGTCTCGGCGGTAGCGCTGGATCTCGACGGCACCATGATCGACACCGCGGGGGATATCGCGGACGCGATCGACGCCACCCTTGTCTCCATGGGCCTTGCGCCACTCGGCGCCGCGGTGGTTCGGACCCTGATCGGCCAGGGCTTTGCCCACCTGCTGGGATCGGCGCTCACCCGGGCCGCCGACGGCGTCGAGCCCGCCGCGGATCACCTCGACCATGCCCGGCACGCATTCGACCAGGAGTACACGGCCGGCCTGCACCGGCGGTCCGTCCCGTATCCAGGGGCTCTGGAAGGACTCGACCGGCTCCAGAGCGCGGGGTTCCCGCTCGCCTGTGTCACCAACAAACCGGACCGCTTCACCACTCCACTGCTCGACGCACTCGGCCTCAGTCCGTACTTCGGACTGGTCATCTCCGGCGATACCCTCACGGTCAGGAAGCCCGACCCCGGCCAGCTGCTCCACGCCTGCAGCCGGCTGGGCATTTCACCGGAGCGACTGCTCCTGGTAGGCGACTCGATCCATGATGTGCGCGCCGCGCGGGCGGCCGGCTGCCCCGTGTTCTGCGTCACCTACGGCTACACCGAGGATCCGGCGGCCCTGGCCCGTCAGGCCGACGCGGCCGTGGACAGCCTGGCGGAAGTCGCCGTCCGCATCGTTCGGGCGGAATCCACCCCGGGGTTTGCGCCGGCGTCGGGCTCCGGGACAGATTCCGGCCCGGAATCCTAGACCAAAGGCATCGCGTGCCGGACAAACGGGTGATTCTGCTGCTGGTGGACGGGCTCCGACCCGACGTGGCCGAGGCCGCGCTCGGTCGGGGCGAGCTGCCCGCGCTGCAGGCGATGGTGCAGGAGGGAGGCGTGGCTCGGGGAGTGACGGTATTCCCGTCCACCACCTCCGTGGCGTACCTGCCTTTCCTCACCGGCTGTACCCCCGGACACTGCAACGTCCCCTCCATCCGCTGGCTCGACCGCAGCCGATACACCGGCCGCTGGTGGAGCGAACGGGAACTGGTGCGGAGCTACTGCGGCTACCAGGCCGGCAGACTCGACCGGGACATCACCCCCGGCATCCGGACCATCTTCGAGCTGGTGCCGGAGAGTCTCGGGATCTTTACCCCGGTTTCCAAAGGGCTCACGCCCGAGCGCGATCCGTCACGCGGCGAGCGCAAGTTCTGGGGCGCGCTGGCCCATTACCTCGAGTGGCACCAGCCGTCGGACGATGCGGTGACCCGGCATCTGCTCGACGGTGTGGACGGGCCCTGGCGGTTCATCTTCGCACAGTTCCCCGCGGTGGACGGCTACGCGCACCAGAGCTCCCCCGAGGGGCCCAAGGTCCTCCGGGCCCTGCGCAAGGTGGACGAGACGGTCGCCCGGCTTCGCGCCCGGCTCGCGGCCCGCGGCGAGCTGGACGACACACTGATCCTGCTGGTGAGCGACCACGGTGCGGCACCGGTGCGGACCCACCTGGATCTGGCCGACTGGTTCCGCGGCCAGGGCGTGCGTACCCTGTCGCATCCGGTGATCTGGGAGCGGAATCCGAGCGCGGCCGTCATGATCGCGGGCAACGGCTCCGCCATGGTCTACGCTCAGCCCGGCCGACCCCGGGCAGAACGCTGGCCGCTGTCGCGACTGCGCCGGGCCGACTGCTTCGAGGCGGGCCACGACCTGATCGCGGCGCTCACCGCTCTGGAGGCGGTGGCGTTCGTGGCGGCTCAGGAGCGGCTGGGGAGCGTGCGCGTCGCTGCCGCGGCAGGCGAGGCGGAAATCGAGTGGGAGGGCGCGGGGATCCGCTACCGGCCGATTACAGGGGATCCGCTCGAGATCGACGGGGAGTGGGTTCGCACTGAGAGCGAGTGGCTCGAAGCAACCTGGGACGGCCCGTTTCCCGATGCCTGCGTGCAGCTGCTGGATCAGTTCCGAGCTTCGCGCACCGGCGACCTCGTCGTGGTGGCCCGCGAAGGGTACGATTTCCGGGAGCGGTTCGAGGTGCCGGAGCACAAGTCCGGACACGGGAGCCTCATCCGGGCGCATATGCAGATTCCGATCTGGAGCAGCGTACCCGGGCCGACTGCGCCGGTGCGGTCGGTGGATCTCTTTCCGGTGATGCTGGAGTGGCTCGGCGAGCCGGTTCCGGAGGGTATCGACGGCCAGCCGATATGGAACCCGGCCCGGGCGGAACGGTTGCGTAACGTGGCCCGGCAGGCGATTTTCCTCCTCCCAATTGGCGCCCGTAGCTCAGCTGGATAGAGCGCTTGCCTCCGGAGCAAGAGGTCGGACGTTCGAATCGTCTCGGGCGCACTGAGTTAGCTCTCACCCGCACCGGTGTGCGGGTTTTTTGTGCAGATGCCTTCGGAACCAGGGTGTCGCCCTTCCGCTCGAACCACTGCTGGCATCGGTACTCATACTCGCTTACTTGCTGGACCCGACCCCTATTGTTTTTAGGGTGCATTGCATGAGCGCAACGTTGGAGACAATGGCATCGCGATCCGAGAGGCAGGACTCGGATGAGTTTCCGACCGTGTTGGCACGGACATACCCCATGACTACCTCGGGTTCGGCGGGTGCCTCAACCGCCGTCTGCGCGGTCGCGGCCGAGATATCCCAGAGCATGGCGTGGTTCGTTCCGATGTTGTCGAAGGAGACCCAGCCCACGGCCACGCCACGGGCATTTGTCGCGGTTGCAATGCTCGAGTGTGGATCTGTACCATTGAGCTTGACGATGCTGTTGACGGAAGGCCACGCGACCGCCTGGTAGAACTGACCGTCGGAGCTCCCTCCAACGGCGACTCCGTTGTCGCCAATAGCTGCGGCGTAGGAGGTGGGATCGGGTGCAGCCAAGCTGGGAAGGAGGGTGAACCCGTCCCTCTCTGACCACAGGTATGCCAACGGGCGGGCGTTCCCGGTTAGATCGATCCAACCGACTACGCGACCGAGATTGTTCAGGCCAAGTCCGCTGACGCTCGCGTGGCGGATGTCATCTCCGATGATCCCTAGGTCACGGTAGGTACTCCCCCGCCTCCAAAGAAACGCGTGGATGGTGCCATAGGGGAATGAACAATAGGTACCCACCACCAAGCCGAGTGAGTTAATCGCGTTGGGGCTGTTTTCGATACAACTCGGGATTTCCTTCTCGAGATCGACCGTCCCAGACTTCCTAGACCAGAACCAGCCACGCTGCGCCGACTCCCCGAAAGTGTAGCCAATGATCTCACCACGCAGATTGAAGTCGGTGGGAACCATCTGACCAGTGGAACCCGGGAGCAATGGAGTGTCCAGGCGCCGAATTCGTCCGGCTAAGCCCCACACGACAGCTGTCTGGGGCCCCCCAGAAGACTGGCTCCACCCGAGGATTTCGCCCGTGTTGAGGATGCTGACGGCCACGCTGGTCACATCCCCAGGCAGGGTCCTCAAGTCCGCCATTCCCCTGGCGACGGTCCAGCGGAATGCATGGAGGTCCCCGGAGGCCGTATTGGAGTAGCCGACGACAGTCCCCCATTCGTTGATTGCCCAGGCGTAGCTCGCCTGCCCGCCAAGCGTCCCGAGGTCCGTTCCAGCGACCGCGGTCGAGGAGACGGAGGAGTACCGAACTGCCCGACTCGATACCTCCGGGCTCATAGGGGCATCTTGAACGCAGGCCGAAAGGAAGAAGCTGGCGACCACTAGGACGGACCGAGAGGCATCGGAGGAACGCATAGGGTCCTCGCTTGGGGTTGGCCGGGAAGTCCCGGTTCAGCTGGGGGGAGCCGCGATTGTGCCCTACCCAGTGGGGGTGAGTGCCTCGTGTATCAGGAGTCTGAAGACGTTCCTACCTGGCAGGTTCGCCCGGCACACGGCTTCGCCCAGGTCAGGCCCATCGCTAGGTCAGCACCACGACATCGAACGGAATCAGATGGACTCCACTGTGTTGCACCCATGCAGCGCGATGCCTCCACTTTGTTGCACAGAATCAACATTACGGCGTATGGTGGGTCGCAGGGCTGGAGCGCTGCACATTGCGTGCGCGATGTCGCTTATGCCTAACTAAGAATCGACTCTGCCGCCTTTACTCTTCTCGGGGACCTCCGGCTGGACGGCGGTTCAGTGAGCTAGACGCGACTGTCCCCCTTTGGTCTTTGCGGGTGCCGCGACAGGTTCGGAGCACCCCTTCGGAGGTGCCTCGAGGTCGTTTTCAAGGCCCCGATGGCTGGATTAACTGTTCCCTGGCGTGGTGGACTCACCTGGGAGTGTCTTCGCCCCGTCGAGGAGGTCTCGCAGGTCCCGCGGCGAGTGGAGGTGCAGCGACCCCCGCACAATCGGCGCCCACCGCCGGCCCTTCTCGCTCGCGAACACCAGCACCTCGAGGTGCGGCGCCAGGCCGTCGGCCTTCGGGTCGCGAGTCGAGGCCGTCCAGACAGTCAGGCTGAGGTCCAAGAACGTGCGATCGCCTAGTGTCGGCATGGGCGGACCATAACCGGGGGCTAAGGGTCAAAGTCAAGACTAGCGGCTGCACGCGGCCGATCATGACCGAGGGGGCGAAGCACGCGGCCCGGCCGTGACGCGAGTGGCGAGGTTCACCGCCACCCCCGCGAGGGTTTGGAGCTCCGGCTGGGACCATGGCAGCGCGCCGTCCTGGAGGTCAGCCGCCACGCCGCAGCAAATCTCCGAGACCCCGGTGATGCGGAAGCGCTGGCGGAACGTGGCATAGTCCGCGGGCTGGTCTGCGATGAGTGCTCCCCACAGCCGCAGGCGGACCTCGTCCACGGCGCTCTTGAGATCGGCCAAGCCTTCAG
>JBGQJV010000252.1:0-6351 GCA_041499215.1 Gemmatimonadota bacterium
GATCTCCATGCCGGTGAGACCGTCCGGGGCCATGGCCCGCCACCGGCCCTGGATGATGTTCTGGGGGCAACGGGTCATCCCCTGTGCCCAGGTCACCCCGCCCTCCGACTTCCAGTCGGACGGGACCAGGAGCCGGGCCACCTCCACCGGCTGTCCCCAGCCCTGGGCGTCCATGATCTTGACCACTCGCATGCGCATCACGCCGCTCCTTGCCGCCGAAACGGCCGCCGGGCGGGCCTGCTGAGAGGTGAGGGTTGGAGGAGCCAGGGGGACAACGAGAAGCAAGCCGGCAATCAGACGGCTCGTCCGCATGGGGATGCTCCGACGTGCAAGGGGGAACCACGAGACCGAGCTATGCTACGCGCTGGGGCGCTCGGTGGCAACTCGGACCCAAGACAGTTCAGAGTTCGGCGCTCAGAGTGCAAGGTCGACGTTTGCCGCCGAGGGCGTCCTCCACGCTTTGAACTCTGAACTTTGAACCCTTGAACTGACTGGGTCATGAATGTGAGTCTACAGCAGTTTCGTAATCCACTCCCCCACGAAGTACCCCACCGCGGCCACGCCGAGACCTACCACGAACATGTCCATCCCGCTGCGCACCACACCCCGGCCAGTGAAGAAGCTGCGGGCTGCGCCGACGCCGAAGTGGGCCAGCATGGAGATCCCGAAGCTGCTCCAGATCGCGGCCGGGCCGCTGGTGATCAGGAACGGCGCCACCGGAATGAGGGCACCGACCGCTGTCGCCGATCCGGTGATCCAGCCCTCGCGCAGCGGAGTCGAGCCTGGCCCAGCGATCTTGAGCTCCTCCACCACCTTCTCGGCCAGCGCGCGCTCCGGGTCGCTCATGACCCGGGCAGCCAGCTCCTGGGCCTGATCCTCCGGAATGCCCTTGGCCTGGTACAGCAGGGCCAGCTCCTCCTTCTCCAGCTCCGGCATGAGCCGGATCTCTTCCCGCTCCATCGCGATCTCGTGCTCGTTGACCTCGGCCTCGCTCTTGGCGGCGAGGTAACCCGACGCCCCCATCGAGAGCGCATCGGCCACCGCCCCCGCCAGACCGGCCACGATGACGGCATGGCCCGAGATGGTGAGCTGCCCCTGTGCGCCCAGCATGCCGGCCACCAGGCCGAAATTGGCGGTGAGGCCGTCGTTGAAGCCGTAGACGAGGTTGCGCAGGATGCCGCCGGCCCCGGTCTTGTGCCACGGCTCGCTCGCGGTGCCCACCAGGCCCGCGAGCGACTGGGCGTGCTGGGCCGATTCCCTCGCCAGCGTGAGCGCCGTGGCGCCCACCGCGCCCTGTGGCTCCTGGCGGTAGAGCCCGAGGTAACCCTTGACCTCGCGTCCCTCCTCCTCGAGCAGCATGGGCGCCAGAAAACCGGGCCCGAACCGCCCGGCCACCCAGGCCATGGCACGGGCGCGCCGGGACGGAACGATCGACGGGACCTCGTGGCCCTCCTCCCGCATCAGACTCCGCCACATCTCCACGTGCCGGTCTTCTACCCCCGCCAGTTTGCGATACAGCTCCGCCCGGGCGGGCTCCCGTTCCAGCAGTGCGAGTTTGCGGTACAGGTAGGCTGCGTCCGCCTCATCCTCGAGGTGGTGCAGCCACTCGTGAGGGATCGCCGGGGCAGCGGCGGGGGCGGGGGCGGTCGTAGACATGGCGGCAATCTAATCTTGCGCGGGGAGGGCTCCCGGCCGGCGTTTTTCTACAGCGGGGTTTCGCCCTCCGATGAGCGCTCCCGAATTTTTGCCGAACTCCGGGACGGGGGTAACCCATCAGCAACCAGAGCCGTAGGTTCCCGCTGCAACCCCTTGCAGGGTTTGAGCATCTTTCAATCCGCCATGACCGATACCTACGTGCTCGCCGACGCCCCCGCCCTCCTCGCCCGTGCTCGCGCCGGGGACCTGACCGCGTTTGAGCAGGTCTATCGGGCCTATGAGGTCCCGGTCTACAACCTGGCCCGCCGGATCTGCCGAACGGTGGAGGACGCCGAGGACGTGGTGCAGGAGACCTTCTTCGAGGTCTGCCGCAGCATCCACCAGTACCGGGGCGACGGAAGTCTCTGGGGCTGGGTCCGCACCATCACCGCCAGCAAGGCGCTGATGCGCCTCAGGCGCAACAAGTATCGCGATGCCGACGAGTTCGAGGAGGAACTGCATCGCGCCCCACGGAACGACAGTGGCCTGCGGATGGACCTCGAGGCAGCGCTGGAGCGGCTGCCGGAAACCAGCAGGGCGGTGGTCTGGCTGCATGATGTGGAGGGCTATACCCACGAGGAAATCGCGGGGATGATGGGGAAGACCGTGAGCTTCTCCAAGTCGCAGCTGGCCCGGGCGCACACCCGCCTGCGTCGCTGGCTGGGAGAGGAGCCGGCCGCGTGACTCACCTGACTCTCGAGCAGCTGGTACAGCTGAGGGAGCCTGGCCTCGAGCCCGGCGTCTCCTCGCTGCGGGCCCACCTCGCGCAGTGTTCCCAGTGCCAGGCGGAAGCCTCCCGGCTGGACCAGCGGTCGGCGCGGCTCCGGGCCCTGCCGGCGCTTCGCCCCGCCCGCGATCACTGGTCGGCGCTGGAGCGGCAGGTCAAGGTGGAGCGGCGCTGGCGGCTGGTGCGCCGGGTGTCCTGGATCGGCCTTGCTGCGGCCGCCGGATTTGCCATGATGTTCGCCATCCGCGCTGCCGGATCTCCTTCCGGTCCGTCTAGGCAGATCGCCATCGACGAAGCCAAGGCCCGGAGCCAGCAGCTGGAACAGTTGATCCAGTCCTACAATCCTGACGCCCGAGTCACCGATGGACGGACCGTGCGCGTGGCGGGCGAGCTCGAGGACCGGATCGCCCTGCTGGATCAGGAACTGGCGGCGGCCAGCCGGCTGGATCCCCGCGGCCGGGAGGCCCAGGTGCTGGGTCTCTGGCGCCAGCGGGTGGGACTGCTCAATGCCCTGGTCGACGTGCATATGACGCGCGCGAGCGCGGTCGGCTATTGAGCCGTCAGCCTCTGTCCGTGATGGTCTGAATCCATGCTGCGCCCATCCCGCTTCCCCTCGATCCGCTACGCGGCCCTCCTGCTTGTCCTCGGGTCGGCGCTGTCCGCTCAGGAGCAGCCCCGCCCGCGGTCCGAACGGGACATCGTACGGGAGCGGGTTCCCTTCAACGGCCGGGTCGAGATCTTCACCCGGCGCGCGCGGCTGGGCGTGCAGGTCAGCCCGGTGGCGGTGGAGACCGATTCCATCGGCGCCCTGGTGCAGGGGGTCACGCCCAACGGCCCTGCCGCGAAGGCGGGCCTCAAGGCGGGAGACATCATCATCCGGCTGAACGGGCAACCGCTGGTCGGAGGCGACGTGCAGGTGGGCATGGGCCAGTCCGCACCCGGCCTTGTGCTCTCGCTGATCGCCGCCACGATCGATCCCGGAGACAGCGTGGTGGTGCAGTATCAGCGTGGCAAGGAACGGCGCAATACCACGCTGGTGGCGGGCGATGATCCGGTGTGGGGCTGGAAATCTCCCGCGGGGGCGCCGTTCATCGAGGGCTTCGGCGATGATCTCCAGGTGCTGCAGGAGGTGACACCGGAGATGCGCATGCGGGCCTTCAAGATGGCGCCGCCCAGCGGCCAATTCGACATGCGCACCCCGATCCCCCGGATTTTCATGTTCGGCTCGCCGCTCGCCGACCTGGAGCTGGCCCCGCTCAACCCGGAGCTGGGCCGCTACTTCGGGACCGGAGAAGGGGTACTGGTCATCAATGTTCCCGCCGACTCGCATCTCGGGCTCAAACCGGGTGACGTGGTGTTCGCGGTGGACGGCAGGAAGGTTCGCGCCCCCCCTCAGCTCTTCCGGGTGCTGGAGAGCTACGAACCCGGGGAGGAGTTCAAGCTTGATGTCATGCGGATGAAGAAACGGGAGACGGTGACCGGGTCGGTGGCGGAGCGGTGAGGCGGGAAGGAGAGGTGTGGCGCCGCACAGCTGTGCGGCGCCACGTCCTCTCCCTTCCCGCCTATCCCGCCACTTCCGCCCCTCCCGCCGTGAGCGCTTCAGCGGTCACAGTGTGCAGGAACCGCACAAACTCGTACAGGTAGTCGATTCCCGCCTTCCGTGCCTCCTCGTGCCACGGGTTCATCACCGTGGAGCGCAGCACAAACAATCCCTCTCGTGTGTAGTCGTCGCCGCTTACCCCCAGCCGGGTCAGCAGCGAGACCAGGGTGTCGGCCCGGTACTGCCGCTCCTCGAACCGGGTGCGTGACACGAAGAACGGCTGGGCCGCGGACGACTGGTGCGCTCCGGCGCCCGGCACGCTCGCCGCGGCGTAGACCCGCTGGTTCAGCCGGTTGATCTCCGAGAGCGGCACCCCAGCCGGGACCATATTCCCCGCCTGCCACGTCATCGGCCGGGCCACGAAGCAGACGATATTGGTCTCCGGCTCCGTGATCGGCAGGAAGGTGAACGGCACCGGGCAGGGGGCCGCGGGGGCCCGCTCCCGCTCCAGCCGGGGGAAGAGCTGCGGATGTGAAGTGAGCATCCGCCACAGCCGCTGAGCGCTTAGCAGCGTCGTGCGGATGATCTTGCCATGTCCGTCGGTGGTGAGCGGAATGGTCCGGTGTGCCAGCCAGCAGGCCAGCGCCGCCGCACCCGGCTTGGAGCCCTCGAGGATGTGGGGCCCGAAGGCCCGCACCTCGACCGGCTGGTCGAAGGCACCGATTCCCTCGGGCTCGTCGCCCAGGTACTGCGCCCGCTGGGTGATGAACTCGGTCACCAACCCGTTGCGGAAGGCGATCACCCCCGCGGGGTAGGGGATGTAGCCCATCTTGTGCGGGTCGACGGTGGTGGAGTCTCCCTCCGCCACGGCGAGAAACGCCGCGCAGGTCTCGGGGTCGCCCCAGCGGGTCTCATAGGCCCGCACATCCGGCCGGTCCACGCCCACGTCCAGCTCGAACCGCTGGTGCAGATCGAGCGACCGGGCGCACTCCGCCGCCACGGCCTCGATCCCCGCCGCGGCCGGCATGTGGACCACCGGCAGTCCGTGGAACAGCGACCGGAAGTACCCACCCCAGGCCGCGTCGACATGCAGCCAGAACGACCGGTTCCGGACTCGCTCCCGGCGTTCCCGCAGGTCGCGGATGCGGTGGATGGGGTCGACCGCTCCCTCCTCGGTGGTCCCCACAATCCCGATCACGGCCGCGACGTACTCCTCCGGCGCCAACCCTTCCAGAGTTCGCTCCAGCGCACCCATGTCGAGCTGAAACCGGTCGTTGACCGGAATCAGCCGCAGGGCCGCCTCGCCGTAGCCGAGGACGTTGCACGCCTTGGCGATCGAGTAGTGGCCCGCCGCCGAGGTGAGTACCACCGGACGGAGCCCGGTGGCGCCCAGCACCGGCCCCAATCCATGCTGAGACACGTTGAACCGGCTCTGGCGCACGTACTCATTCAGCTCCCTGACTACGTCATCCGCCGGCAACCCGGTGGCGGACTGTCGGGAGCGAGCCAGCGCCCGAAGCAG
The DNA here is from genome assembly GCA_041499215.1 of Gemmatimonadota bacterium. Classification (GTDB taxonomy): domain Bacteria; phylum Gemmatimonadota; class Gemmatimonadetes; order Gemmatimonadales; family GWC2-71-9; genus JADJOM01. Next base: position 5,485 of record JBGQJV010000252.1, read on the forward strand.
GGTTACTCCGTCCTGCGGCCGAAGGGCGATGAGCGTGGTGTCGTCTATCTCGCTGACCGGGGCCTCTTCGCCGTTGGGCTGGCGAACGGGGAAGCCGATTCCCCGCTCCCGGCAGTAGTCGCGCACGATGAACGGCGCGAACTGGACCGAGCGGGCGACCCACAGCGCCTCGAGGGTGGCCAGGGTGCCGCCCGAGCAGATGTGGGCCCATGCACGCTTCGGGTTGTAGCCCAGCATCGCGGAGATCATCCGGCCCACCTCGAGCTCGAGCGCCACCGTGATCGGCGCGGACTCCCCGGTCACGTTGTTGGGATTGTAGAGCAGGCCCGCGAAGTACCCGAGCACGGCCGGAAGGCTTTGCTCCGACACCATGTGGGCGTTGTAACGCGGGGAATGCAGTGGAAAGTGGAACTTGAGCTCGCTCAGCGTGGCATCGAGCTGGGCGGTAAGCAGGTCGAGCCAGGACTCGTGTTCCGGGCTGCGGCGCTGCAGCCGGCCCACGATCCACGGGTCGGCCGGGAAGTAGTTGCGCCGCCAGTGGACGTAGTCCTGGAAGATGTGGTCGAACAGCTCGGTCCAGACCGCGGCATTCTCGGCCCGGGGCCCGAGGAACCAGGCCGTGAGCGGCAGGTCGTGATCCATGAAGAAATCATCGAACGCCGCACGCGGTGCGGCAAGGGCCTTCAGGTGCTATGAACGAGGTTTCATGCAGGTTTTAGGGCGGGAAGGCGGGAAGGCGGGAAGGCGGGAAGGCGGGAGGGCGGGAGGGTCGGAGCTTGGGGGCGTTGCGGCCCCCACCCCCCCCCCCCCCCCCCCCCCCACCCCCCCCCCCCCCCCCAACGACCCCCCGGAAAAAAAAAAAAAAAA
>JBGQJV010000253.1:0-6331 GCA_041499215.1 Gemmatimonadota bacterium
GGGGGCATGAACTCGCTGCCGATCCGCTTCCACGGCAGCCAGGTGACGACGAGCACCACGAGCCCGGCCCAGATGACCGGCCAGCGGTGGCGCAGGACAAGTCGGATCACCGGACCGTACAGCCAGATCAACGCCCGGTTGACCGGGTTGGCTCGCTCGCGGTAGAGGGTCCCCCGGATGAAGAGCCCCATCGTGACTGGCACCAGGGTCACCGATAGGAGGCTGGCGGCAGCCATCGCGAAGGTCTTGGTAAAGGCGAGGGGCTTGAACAGCCGGCCCTCCTGGCCCTCAAGGGTGAACACCGGCAGGAACGAGACCGTGATGATCAGCAGGGAGACGAAGAGCGCCGGTCCCACCTCCTTGGCGGATTCCACCACGACCCGCCAGCGTTCGGACGCGCTCAGGACCGATGTGTCGAGACGAACGCCGGCGAGTGGCCGGCCCAGGCCAGCATCCCGGGCATCGATTGCCCGCTCCATGTGCTTGTGCATGTTCTCGATCATGACTATCGCCGCGTCGATCATCGCGCCGATGGCGATGGCGATGCCCCCCAGCGACATGATGTCCGCGCCCACGCCGACGCCCCGCATGGCGATGAACGCCATCAGGATCCCGATGGGCAGCGTGAGGATGGCGACCAGGGCGGAGCGGGCGTGCAGCAGGAAGATGATGCACACCAGGGCTACGATCAGACTTTCCTCGAGCAGCTTGCCCTTCAGGTTCTCGATGGCGCGCTCGATGAGGTCGCTCCGGTCGTAGACCGGCGTGATGATGACGCCAGGAGGAAGCGCGCTCCGGATCTCGGCCAGCTTGGCCCGCACCTTGGTGATGGTCGCGAGCGCGTTCTCGCCGAACCGCATGATCACGATCCCGCCGACCGCGTCGCCGCGCCCGTCCAGCTCGGCGATGCCGCGCCGCACCGCGGGACCGATCGCCACCCGTCCGAGTTCTGCGACCCGGATCGGGGTGGCGCTTGCCGTCGCCCCGACCACGACGTTCTCGATATCACTGATCGACTTGAGGTACCCGAGCCCCCGGACCATGTACTCCCGCTCGGACAGCTCCATCACCATGGCGCCGACATCAGCGTTGGCGTTCTGGATCGCCGACATGACACGGGTGATGGGGATGTTGTAGGCCAGGAGCTTCGCCGGATCCAGATCGATCTGATACTGCTTCTCGAACCCGCCGACCGTCGCCACCTCGGACACCCCCGGCACGGCCGTCAGGGCATACCGGAGGTTCCAGTCCTGAATCCCGCGCAGCTCGGCCAGCGTCAGCCTGCCGGTCGTGTCCTCGAGCGCGTACTGGAACACCCACCCCAACCCGGTCGCGTCCGGCCCCAGGGTCGGCGTTACGCTGGCCGGGAGCTTCCCGCGGATCCCGTTCAGGTATTCCAGCACGCGCGAGCGAGCCCAGTAGAGATCGGTGCCGTCCTCGAAGATGATGTAGACGAACGACACGCCAAAGAAGGAATATCCCCGCACTGTCCGGGCGCCGGGAACCTTGAGCATCTCCGCCGCGATCGGATAGGTGACCTGGTCTTCCACGATCCGCGGGGCCTGCTCGTTGTACTCGGCCTGCACGATGACCTGAACGTCGCTCAGGTCCGGCAGCGCCTCGAGCGGGGTCCGCTTGAGCGCCGTGATGCCTGCGAACACCGCTCCGACGGCCCCGAGTAGGACAATCAATCGGTTGGCCACCGACCAGGCGATGAGTTTGCGGAGCATTGCGCCCTATTCCCGTCTGGCGGTGTCGCCACCGTGGGTCATCCCGGGCATGTCAGGCATGGTCGCCGTATCGACGGGAATCGCTGGAACCGGGGCGACTTTGGGTTGGTCGCGGCCGATACGCTGCGGGGGGGTCGTCACTTCCATACCGGGCATATTGGCCATGCCACCCAGCGCCGATCCCAGATTGGATTCCGCGTCCACCAGGAAGGTGGCCGAGGCAACCACCGTTTCCCCTTCGCGCAGGCCGCTCATGATCTCGATCCGGTCATCGGTGGCTCGTCCAGGGACGACCTCACGCGGGATCAGCGCGCCGCTCGAGTCCCGGACGAAGACCAGCGCCCGCCGGCCGGTCATCAGGATGGCGGAGCGCGGAACGTTCAAGACCTTTGCGGTAATCGCCGAGAAGTGAATCGTGGCATACATCCCCGGCTTGAGCTGCCGGTCCGGGTTGGCCATCTCCACCCGCACTCGTGCGGTTCGGGTCTCCGGGTTGAGCGTGGGATAGATGTAGGTGATGCCGCCGGAGCGCTCCGCCCCGGGCAAGGCGGGAAACTCCGCCGTGACCAGCTGTCCCACACGCACCAGCGGCAGGTCCGGCTCGAAGACCTCCCCTTCGATCCACACCCGGCTGAGGTCCACGATCTTGTACGCGACCTCGCCGGCCATGAGTCGCTGGCCCGCCAGTACCGACTTCTCGACCACGACCCCGGAGACCGGCGATCGCATGGTGATGGTGCGCTGGACCGCCCCGGTCCGCAGTACCTCCGCGACGACCTCCGGCGGAACCTCCCACTGGAGCAACCGGGTTCGGGCCGATTCGAGCAGCGAGGCCGCCCCCTGCACGGCGTCCGGCGTGCCGCCCGCGACCTGGTCGACCAGCCGCCGGGCCAGCAGCATCTCCTGCTGGGTGGTCACCAGCATCGGCGAGTAGATCGCGAACAGCGGCTGGCCCTGTGCCACCGGCTGGCCGGTGGCGTTGACGTAGAGCTGCTCTACGTAGCCATCGACCCGCGGCACTACCTGTTTCACCCGGGTCTCGTCGTAGGTGACTTGCGCCACCGTCCGGACCAGTCGGTCGAGAGGCGAGCGCTCGACCCTGGTGAAGGTCACGCCGATGCGTCGGCGGTCGGAATCGGAGAGCGAGACCGGCATCGCCGAGTCTGCCACCGGCGCCGCCGCATGGTTGTGCCCTCCTGCGGCGGAGCCGTCCCGGCCGGCGCCGCCACTGATGAGGTAGACCGCCACGGCGATCGCAGCGAGTCCGAGGCCGGCACCGAGCGCCATGAGCAGCCGGCGGCGACTGCCGGTCCGCGGCCCGAACGGTGTGTCCGCGGGCTCGCCGGCGTGAGATTCGGTGCGGTGGCTCATCGTGGCTCCGTCTCGCGGTTCTGGGTCCGGTCCGGGTCGAGCAGTTCGGTTCCGGCGAGCATCTCCAGCTCCGCCCAGCTCCGCCCTTCCGCGGCCTCCAGGCGGTACAGGTCCTGCTGGTATCGGTTGACCGTCATCTGCGCGTCGAGGAGGGTCATCAGGTTGATGTCGCCTACCTGATATGCCGCGAGGGACGAGGTGACGGTCGCCCGCGCCTGAGGGAGGAGCGTCTCCCGGTAGAGGTCCCGGAGTTGGCGCGCCTGGCGGAGGTCGGCAAAGGCCACGCCCACCCGGCCGCGAGTGTCCGCCTCCATGGCGGCAAGGTCGGCCCTGGCCATATCGCGCATCGCCTGGGTCTCCTGCCGCATCTTGAGCTGCCGGCTCCCCGCGAACACCGGGAGGTTGAATCCGAACATGAAACTCGCCATCTGGTCGGTGCCGCCGTCCGGCATCGGGCGCTGTCCGTAGATCACGCCGAGCTGCAGGTCCGGCCAGATTTCCCGGCGGGCCAGTGCCTGGGCGGCCTCCGCGGCGCGGACATCCTCCCGCCCCGCCTGCAGCATCGGGCGGTGGCCCAGCGCCAGCGCAACTAGTGAATCCAGATTCGGTAACTGGGCCGGAAACACGGGGATCTGCACTTCGCCGACCGCCGCGTCGGGTGGTTGGTCGAGCAGGGCATTGAGGCGGGCGACGAGCGCATCCCGCATCGTCCGCATCCGCAGGATTTCCTCGGTCATGCGGTTAATCTCGACCTGGGTGCGAAGCACGTCGGGCTGGCGCCCCTCGCCGACGGCGTACATCTGCTGGGCCGTCGCGGCGATGTCGCGCAGGAGTTGCTGCGTCTCCAGCGCGACGGCGATCGACCGCTCGGTTCCGTAGATCTCGTAGAACGCCATCGCGGCCTGGCTGCGGAGTTCCCAGCCCAGATCCTCGGTCCGCGCCTGGCTGGCGTCGGCCTGGGCCTGGGCGCCCCGGCCTGCGGCACCGAGCTTCCCGGGAAACGGGATCATCTGCATGACCTGGACCTGGTTCATGCCCAGGGGGTCCTGGAGGCCGAGGCCGGGGAGATTCCGATTCATCAGCCCGAGCTGGAGCTGCGGATCCGGGAGGGTGCGTGCGGGCGCGATCCGGAAGGTCGCGGCCCGGGCGGCGGCGCGGGCCGCCGAGAGCCGCGGGCTCGCGGACTCGAGCTGCCGGTACAGCTCCCCGAGGGTCAGCGGCCGCCCCGAGTCCTGGCCCTGCAGCAGATGCGGCTCGCCGCCGAGCAGAAGCCCGGCGGCGAGGAGGCACGGGATCCAGGTACCTAGACTCACCGGGCCTCTCCTACCGGAGCCGGGAGATGGCCAGCAGGAGCATTACGGCTGGGGAGTCGTGGAGCTTGGAGCGCATTGCTGTCCTCCGGATGCGATGTGACGGATGCGACTGGGAGTTCGCCGACTCCCCCGCTGACGCTCGAGGGATTGAACCACCACGTTGAACCTAGAGGCCCACGGGTGAATCCCGTATGAGCCGGTGTTGAATGTATGTTGAGATCGCTGCCGTGGAATTAAGGCGGACTGACGGCGATGTTACGGTTCCTTGAGGGTCGTTCCTCCGCCTCTCGGCTGTCCGGTTCCCGAGCGCTATTCTTCCAGAAGCCCTCGCGGCCCTGACCCGAGATGCCGTTTCCGGGAGACCGAGCCCGGCTCCCACTGAGGTGACCGATGTCGGCAGACGCCCTTGCCCAGCTCATCGCACGCTGGAGAGACGATCCGGGCGCAACCTACCTGACCTGGTTCCTGTGGGAGGAACGGCTGAAGAACTTCCGGTCGATTCGCCGGGGCATCCAGCAGGTGGTGGCCGAAATCGAAGCCGGCTCGTTCGGGACCCAGTACCGGGATTCGTCCCTCGAGACAGTTGTGGGCTCCATCAAGGAGCAGCGCCAGGTCTTCAAGGGTGCCGACCACGCCTTCCTCTGGAAGCCGAAACTCCGTATCCCCGATATCTATGAGAACCGGGAGAACCAGCTCGCGTTCGGTCGTTTCCTCGATACCTGCTCCTGTTGCTCCGGCGAGGACGACGTCCTGCAGGCGATCCGGAACCTGGACGTCCGGAAGATCAAAGGCCTCGGGCCGGCGGCCGCGAATCTGCTGTACTTTCTGCATCCGACGCTGGTGCCTCCCTCGAACACCGCCATCGTCAAGGGCTACAATGCCCTCACCGGGGCCAGGGTCCGGCTTGGCAGGTGGGCCGACTACCTTGCCATGCGGACCGGCATGCTTGCGCTGAACACCCAGCATCGAGGATCCCTCTCCAACGATCTCGGAGCGATCGCGGGACTCCTGTTCGACGTCGGCAGTGGACGGTATCCCGCACCACCGCTGGTGGACGACGATGCTGCCCGGGCTGCCTGGGCGGAAGATCTCGCGCGGGTGCGGGAACAGGCCCGGCGCTCGAGCAGGGCGGTCGAGTCGGCCCAGGAGAGCGATCGGACTCATACGGAAGTCCAGGGATGGTTGCGCGATCTGGGACTCGCCCTGGGATTCTCGGTATGGATCGCGGCGAACGACAGGAGCCGCAGGTACGCGGGGGGGACCCTCTGTGAGGGGTGTCTCGAAGATCTGCCTGCGGACGTCGCCGCGGCCCCCGGCGCAGACGCCGTGCGTCTGATCGACGTCCTGTGGATCGACCGTGAACTCGGCCGGGTAGCGGCCGCGTTCGAGGTGGAGCACACGACGTCGATCCACTCCGGCATCGTCCGGCTGCTCGATCTCGCGCTCGGTGCCAAAGCAGCGACTGCGTATGGACTCTTCCTCGTGGCGCCCGATGATCGGGAGGAGGAAGTGCGGGCCCAGCTTCGGCGACCCGCCTTCAGCCGTGTGGCGGATCTGGGCGTCCGGTATCTGCCCTATCGCGAGCTGGAGGAGAACCGAGAGACCATGGCCCGCTTCGGCCGGGGACTCAAGCCGATCGAGGCGGTGGCCCGCCGCCTGACCTGATCGTTGCCGGCGGTGAGTAGGCCGAAGGCCGTAGTGGTGAGGTCCGGCATCAGCAACAGTCCCCCCTTCGATTAACCGGTCGATGAGCGGTGAATGGGAATCGTCACCCCCTCATCACGGCAACAGGCCCCCAACCCATCACACCCCACATGCTCGCAGTGAAATCTGAACCCGAGACGATGGGAGCCTGACGGGAAGGGCCCGAGGATCTCCTGATAGCGCAGTGGGCCCACCCTCGAGATGCAGGGCGAC
>JBGQJV010000254.1:0-6306 GCA_041499215.1 Gemmatimonadota bacterium
CACACCGGTGATGCCGGCGGTCCGCGCCCGCATCACCGCGGCGAACTGCTCCGCGCTCAGCGACCGCTCGTGCTTGGAGGTGAGCCGGACGTAGATGTTCCCTTCGTCCACCGCTCCGGTGGCCCCGCCGCCGAGGGTGGTGTAGGTGTAGCGCACCTCGGGGTAGCTCCGCGCCAGCCGGGCCACCTCTTCCGCCTTGAGCCGGGTGTAGGCCAGGGCCGAGCCGGGCGGCGTCTCCACCTTCACGTTGAACTCGGCCCGGTCGTCCTCGGGGAAGAATCCGACGCCCACCAGGGTCAACTTCGGCATCGCCAGGGCGAACGCGAAAGACGCGATGGCGATGAAGACCATGGTCCAGCGGTGGTCCAGCGCCCAGGCGATGACTCGCTCGTACCCCTTGGACACCCGGTCGAACCAGGCGTTGAACCGGTCCAGCACCCGGGTGATCCACGACTTCTGCTGTTCCTCCTGATGCGGGTCGGGCCAGTAGGCCGAGAGCATCGGGTCGAGCGAGAAGGACACGAACAGCGACACCGCCACCGAGCAGGCGATGGTGAGCCCGAAGGGCTTGAACCACTGCCCGGCGACTCCCGGCAGGAACGCGATCGGCACGAACACCGCGAGGATCGAGAAGGTCGTCGCCGCCACAGCCAGCCCGATTTCGTCGGTGCCCTCCCGCGCCGCGGTCAGGTGATCCTTTCCCATCTCCACGTGGCGCACGATGTTCTCGCGCACCACGATGGCGTCGTCGATCAGGATGCCGATCGCGAGCGACAGGCCCAGCAGCGACATGGTGTTGAGCGTGAACCCGAAGGCCCACACCGCGATGAACGAGGCCAGCACGCTCACCGGCAGGGCCAGACCGGTGATGATCGTCGAGCGCCAGGAATTCAGGAACAGGAACACCACCAGCACGGTGAGCAGCGCCCCCTCCACCAGGGTCTCCTCCACGTTGCGCACCGAGTGGTCGACGCGCTCGCCCGCGTCCCGCACCACTGTCAGGCTCGCCCCCTTGGGCAGGGTCTCTTCCAGCCGGGCGACGCGCTGCTTGATCCGGTCGCTCACGTCGGTGGTGCTGAACCCCTTGGACTTCTTGATGTCGATGCCGACCGCTTCGCGCTCGTTGTACAGGGCCAGTGACCGCGGCTCCTCCGTGCCGTCCAGCACGGAGGCCACCTCGCCCAGCCGGATGAGCCGGCCGTTGCGATCCGCCACCACCAGCCGGAGGAAGTCCTGCGGCTCGCCCAGGCGGCCCGCCAGCCGGATGCTCTTCTCCTCGAAGTCGGCCTCGATCCGGCCCACCGGCGCCGCGACGTTCTGCTGCCGGAGGGCCTGCACCACCTGCGCCACGCTCACCCCGGCCGCCTGCAACGCATCCGGCCGGAGCAGCACCGTGAGCTCGCGCTCGTGCTTGCCGACGACGTTGACCTCCGCCACTCCCCCCAGGGAGCGCAGCTCCCGCGCGATGCCGGGGTCAGCCAGCCGGGTGAGCTCGGCCGCGGTGAGTGTCTCCGAGGACAGCGCCAGCGACACGATCGGGCGATCGGTGTCCGACAGCTTCTTGATGATCGGTTCCTTCATCTCCTCCGGCAGGTCCGCCCGGATGGTGGAGATGGCGTCGCGGATGTCCTGGGTGGCCTCCAGCAACGGCTTCTCGAACTGGAATTCGATCGTGATCTGGGCGAAGCCATCCTGAGCGGAGCCCTGCATCTTCTTGACCCCGCTGATCGAGGCGATGACCTCCTCGATCGGCTCCAGGACCTCCCGCTCGACGGCGTCGGGTGATCCGCCGGGGTAGGGGATCCCCACCGACACGAATGGCGGCGCCACGTCGGGGAACTCGTCGGTCTTGAGCTTGAACAGCGCTGCGATGCCGAATACCGAGAGCGCCACCATCGTGACGATGGTGATGACAGGGCGGCGAATGGCGAAATCGGAGATGAGCATTGCCTACTCCTTGGCCGGCACGGTGGCCGCCTGGCCACCGGAGATTTCCGAGGGACTGCCGATCCGGACCAGCGTGCCCGGACTGAGACCGCGTGCCCCGCCGATCAGCAGGGTGTCGCCGGATGCCAGTCCGGACTGCACTTCCATCTGTTCCCGCGCATCGTCGATCAGACCGAGCGCCACCTCCACCCGCTCCACCCGGCCGCTCTTGATCCGCACCACGAAGGGACGGATGCCGCGGCGATCCACCGCGCCGCTCGGCACCACCACCCCGGACCGGGTGCTGGTGGCCACCCGCCCCTCGGCGAAGAGTCCGGCCGGCAGCCGCCCGCCGGTGTTGGGAACCCCCACCGTGAGCCGTACCTGGCGGGTGGCGGGGTCGACGGCCGGGTTGATCCGGGTCACCCGACCCTCCATGGTGCCCACCCCCGCAACGGTGAAGCTGACGGGGGTGCCCACTTTGAGGCCGTTCAGCGCCTCCGCCGGAACCGCCCCCTCGAACCTGAGCGAGGCCGGATCGATGATGGTGAACATGGTGGTACCCGACTGAACCACGTCACCCAGGCTCACCGGCCGATCGCTGACCACCCCGCTGAACGGTGCCCGGATGATGGTGTGCTCCAGCTGTTTCCCGGCCGTCGCCAGCCGGGAGCGGGCTTCGGCGAGCTGCGCCTCCGCGCCGGTCTGGGAGAGTCGCGCGGTCTCGACGTCACGATCCGCCACCGCACCGGCGGCGACCAGCGCCTGGGCCCGCTCCAGCTCGCGGCCCGCGATCTGGGCGTTCAGCTCCGCCGAAGCGAGGGCGGACCGGCTCGACTCGTAGGCGTCGCGGATGGCACTGTCATCCAGCCGTGCGAGCACCGCGCCCCGGGTTACCGACTGGCCCGGCTCGGCCCCAACCGCCACCACCGTCGCTCCCAGCTCGGCCCGCACCACAGCCTTGCGCTCGGCCTCGAGGGCCCCGGACACCGTCGGGCCCACCTGCAGCTCCTGCCGGGTGACCACCACGATGTTCTCTTTCCCCACCCAGGCCGCGTTGTCCTCCGCGTTTGTGTCGGCAGGCTTGGCCTTCTTGCCGCACGCGACGAGGGTCAGGGTGAGCAGCGTCCAGATCAGGTTACGCATCATCTGAGTTCCTTGTGTGTTCACCAACCGGGCCGCGGGCCGAGGTAGTCCCTCCGCGGGGCTCTTATTCGCTCTCCGGGACAGGGCGCAACCCGGGCTGGCCTCACCAACGCCCCGCTCCGGGACCACCTCGGCCCTTGCCCGGCTGTTACTCGTAACGCACTGACCGCCTGACCGACTGACCGCCACTTCCGCCCTCCCGCCGTTCCGCCTTCACTGCGTCCCCTGCGCAAGCGGCAGGTCCGGGAGGAGAGCCACCCGAACTCGCGCGGTCTGCAGGTCCCGACCGGCAAAGGCTCGATTTGCCCGAGCCTGTTCCAGCGCCAGCCGGGCGTCCGCCAGCTCCGTCTGGGTGGAGATCCCCTCACGGAAACGGATCTCCGCAATGGAATAGGCCCGCTCCGCCTGGGCCACGGTTCCCTGACTCGCCTCCCAGGCGGCGGTCGCGGCGCGGAGCCGCTCCAGCGCGGTGCGGGTATCGACCGCGGCCCGCTCACGAGTCTGCCGCAGCCGGATGCGGGAATCCTCTGCCGTGGCGGAGGCAGACTTGACGCTCCCGCCGATGCGGCCACCGGTGAACAGGGGGACCTTCACGGTGAGGTCCACGGTCCAGTCGGTGACGAAGTCGCTCCAGGAGGGGAGCACGTCGCTGGGGTAGCCAAGCCGCGCGAAGCTGGACGACAGGGTCACCGCCGGATAGCGCTCGGCCCGTGCTACCCGGAGGCGCTGCTCCTGCTCATCGACCGAGGCCTCCGCCTGCCGCACCGGCGCCCGGGATGCGGTGGCGGTGTCGACCGCACGGCTCACGACCGAGTCGAGCGCCGGGACCACGGGAAGGATGCTGTCGTCCACCGGAGTGCTGAGCGCCAGCGGTTGGGAAAGCGGCAGATTGAGCAGCTGCTTGAGGCGGAGGAAGGCGATCTCCCGGTCCGATTCGCGCTGGATCACCGCGGTCCGCTGGTTGTCACGAGACACCTGCGCGCGGAGCACGTCGAATTCCGGCTGGGCGCCGACCTGCTTCGCCAGCCGGGTCTGTTCGTAGGTCGAGTCGGCCAGCATCAGGGTGCCCCGGGCGATCAGGAGCAGCCGATCCGACAGGGCGGCGTCGTAGTAGGCCTGGGTCACGTCGAGGGTCAGCTGGGCCTCCTGAGCCGACAGCCCGATCTCGGCCGAGCGCTGCGATGCCCGGGCGGCCCGGGTCTGGGCCCGGACTCGTCCGCCCGCGAAGAGGATCTGCGAGGCGTCCAGGCCGAGGCGGTACTGGTTCTTCTGGCCGAACGGCAGGCTGCCGAATGTGGCTAACGGATTGAGGCCCGTAAGGCAGTTGAGCGCGCTCTCCAGCGAATCGAGCCGGGTAGCGACCGGCTGGCTCGGGTCGCCGGTAAACCGGTTGCACGACGTGGTGGCGGTGGAGTCGGACTTGCCGCCTCCCACCCGGCTGAACTGCGACTTGAGCGTCCGGGTGTACGAGGCGGTTCCATTGAGCTGGGGGAAGAACTCGCTCCGGGCGCGCTGCACGTCGCCCCGCGCGCGCTCCACCGCCAGACGGGCAATGGCCACCGCCTCGCTGGCCGGCAGGGCCAGCCGGAGCGCGTCGTCCAGCGAGAGCGAGGCACCCCGGGGCAGAGTGTCCAGCACCGGCCGCTGCGCGGCCAGCGGAGAACCGGCTGCCATGAGCAGGAGCGCCGTGAGGGCGCCGAGCGTGCGGGAGGCCCTCATGCCTTCTCCTCCCGTGCCTTCGCGGGAGCCTGCCGGAACCCCACGGAGGCGAGCAGCAGCTGGACGTACTGCCGCACCACTTCCTCGGGCGGCGGCAGGTCCGGCTTCACGAAGTGGTCGCGCCAGATCGCGTGCGAAAACACCGAGCCGAGCAGCATCCCCGCGGCGGCGTCCGGATAGAACTCCCCGGTTGCCAAACCGCGCTGCCGCAGCCGATCGAGGTAGGCCGAGAGCATCGCGTGCTTGCAGCTCGGCTCCTCGCAGATGTCCGGGGCGAGCTCGGGATGCTCCATCAGGTCGCTCAGCACCTTCGAGATCAGGTGGCGGCCGGCATACCAGTGCCGGTAAGTAGAGATGGCCCACTCGTACAATTCGGCCGCAGGGTCTACCGGGTCGGCCAGGTTTACCGGCCAGACTTCCTCGTAGGTGCGCGACAGCGCCGCCTTTACCAGCGCTTCCTTGGTGCCGAACTGGCGGAACAGGGTGATCTCGTTGACCCCCGCCTCCTGCGCGATCCGCCGGGTCGTGGTTCCGCGAAATCCGGCCTCGGTGTAGACCAGGAGAGTCGCGGCCAGGATCCGCTCGGTAGTACCGTCTCCCCCCGCGGGAGACCGGGCCGGATCACCGTTCAATCCACTCCGCTCGTCCATGGTCAGGGCCTCACGGTGAAGCCGGCGCCCGTGGTCCAGCCAGTGCGACGCCGGACCAGCGGGCTCTTCGCCGCCTCATCGCTCAACCGGGTCATGCCACCGAAACCGAAGAGGCTCCACCTGGGCGAGAGCATGAATGCCAGGTTTGTCGTGGCACCCACCTCACGCACCCCGCCCGCTGGGCGATAGGCCCCGCCCTCATCTCCACGCAGCCGCGGGTCACTGTTGGCGATCAGGTCACTGCGTCTCGCCCCCTCCACCTCGCTCACCCCGAAGTCGTAGACCATGGCCTCCTGGTTCGCGACGGTCAGGCTGCCGCCAAGGCCGAAGTACAGCTTCCGGGTGAGCGGCAGTGTCACACCGAGATTGCCCGTACCGCTCAGGCCGGCGTTATCCCGTAGCCCGGCGGAGAAAACGACCCCCGCCTGCAGCGGGCCGAGCTGATAGCTGAGCCCCGAGACGGAGGCAAAGCCGAGGCGGCGGTCGTCCATGCCGGCCAGCGCGTCGGCTCGGTCTTCCGGCCGTGACTCGCTGCCACCGAGTCCGGTCGTGAGGGTCAGACTCCGGGTCCGGATCAGGTTGACTCCGAGCCCCGCACCGACGCCGCTGGGCGAGGCCCCCAGGAACACCCGGTTCTTGTAGTCGACTCCGACGATCGGCAGCGGCAGCACCCGAGTCTCATCCGACCCAGGGTACTTCGGTCCGGCAAAGACTCCGGCCCCGAGGGTGACGGTCCAGGCCGGGATCGTCACCGGTTCCTGGGCGGCAAGGGTCCCGCTAAAGCCGAGGAGGAAGAGCGGAAGGGCGAGGCGCATGGGTGCTGCTCCGACTCAGGTAAGGGCGCGGCGGCCGGGGGCCAAGCTCG
>JBGQJV010000255.1:0-6298 GCA_041499215.1 Gemmatimonadota bacterium
CCCGGCCGACTACACCATCAGCGCGAGCCCGATCACCATCCCGGCGGGCAACACGACCGGGACCATCACGGTGACGGTGGTAGCCGATGCCGTGGCCGAGCCCAATGAGACGGTGGTGGTCACGATGGGGACCCCCACCAACGCCGCTCAGGGGGCGACGACGGTCCACACCCTGACCATCACCGGCCAGGTGCCGACGGTGAGCTTCACCGCGGCCGCCCAGTCGGTGGCCGAAGGGGTGGGCACGGCGACGATCACGGCCCAGCTCTCCAGCAGTTCGACTCAGGTGGTGACCGTGCCGTTTACGGTGGGTGGCACCGCCACCAACCCGGCCGACTACACCATCAGCGCGAGCCCGCTCACCATCCCGGCAGGCAACACGACCGGGACCATCACGGTGACGGTGGTGGCCGATGGGGTGGCGGAGCCGGATGAGACGGTGATCGTCACCCTCGGGACGCCCACCAATGCGACCCTCGGGGCGACGACAGTCCACACCCTGACCGTGAGCGCGGGGGCTGGCAGCGGCAACGTCACGCTGGACTTCTCGGCTTGTCCGGTGGCAGAACGCCCCCTGTGGGTTGCCGGTCAGGACGGCAGCGGCGCGTGGGCCGCCGTCACCGGCGTCAATAACGTCTACCAGTTCAACGTCACCACCGGTCGCGGCGCATATGCCTTCGTGCTCTCGTCGGCCGGCAGCACGCAGACGATCGTGCAATTCTATACGCAGGCGGAGATCACGGCGATCCCATTCGTCTTCTGTGGCCCGGGTCCGACCGGCAAGACGGTCACCGGCACCGCCGCGGGCCTCGGCGCCCCCGACCAGGCCCTGATTTCGCTGGGCGGGCGGCTAGCCCCCGTAGTGACCCCTGCTACCCTGAACTTCACGATCACGGGGATCCCAAGCGGTCTCCAGGACCTGGTGGGCTACCGTCGGGCCTTAATTGGAGGCACGGTTGGGCAGAGCGCCATCATCCGTCGGGACCAGAACATCACGGACGGCGGCTCGGTGGGGACGATGGACTTTGCCGGTGGCGAAGCATTTGTGCCGGCCAACGCCACCATCACCGTCGGCGGCCTGGCGGGAGGTGAGAGCGTGCCCCTCCACAGCATGGACTACCGGGTGGGCGCCGGTTGCGAGTCAGCCCCGCTCTACTCCTTAGGAGATGGCGGGACGAGCTTCACGGCATCCGGCATCCCCGCCCTGCAGCAGCGGGCAAGCGACTTCCACGGCATCTCCATTTCGGCGCAGAACGCTGCCACCGGCGGATTCCGCACCATTGTGGAGTACTTCCACACGCTGGCCAACCGAACCGTGACCCTGGGTGCCGCAATGCCGACACCGACGATCACCACTCTGGCCGCGCCGTACAAGCGGCTGCAGGCGGTGTACACCCTGCCGGCGGACTTCAACTTCGTGACGCAATTCACCTACTCAAGCGGAGGGAGGGGGGCCACCCTCATCGCGACGCTCGGCTATCTGGCTGGCCCGGCCACGACGCTTGCGTTCGCCGATTACTCCGGACTGGCCGGCTGGGACAACAACTGGATGCCGGCGACCACGGACACGGGCGACTGGACCACAGAGGCGACCGGCGGCACCCTGGTCTCGCTGTGCACGGAGAACGCCAACCGGAAGGTGGCGCTCGTGAGCGGCACGTTCTAGCTGGATAGGTCTTCATTGCGCATGAACGGAGGGCCGGCCCAGTGCCGGCCCTTCGTGCGTACGGGAGGCGTCCCGCGAAGCCTGCCGCCGGGAGCCGAGGCGCCGGACCCGACTGCGGCACGACCCGGGCACAAGTCGGGCCGGGATCGCTCCCGGCCCACTCGTTGTCATCCTTCCCGAGAGTCACCGCCTCAGTGGAGGCTTGAACCGGTGCCGGGGCAGAGACCGCCCTCGAAGGTCCCGTTGTTCACTCCACCTTCACCGGCCACACTCGCCTGGAAGGTGCCCGACACCGTGCCGTAGCCCGCGCTGATCGTGCCGTCGGCGTGTACCGTCCCCTGGGCAGTCGACTGGTTGACCGATATCACGGTCGTCCCATTGGCCCCCGCCGAGGCGCTGCCCCTGAAACCGACCACGTCGCCCCCGCCGCTCCCCACCGATGCACCCGAGAGCACCGTCCCCGCCACCACCATGTTGAAGCTGCCGTCTTCGGTGATGTTGCCCGGAGTAATGGTGCCGGTGAAAGTCCCACAGTAGGCGTAGGCCGGCGTGGCGTCGGTGGACGAGAGCGCGGCGAACGACCCGCTGGCTCCCCCCGGCCCGGTGAAGGTGCCGGTGAACTGGCCGCGGCTCAGGGTGCCCGTCAGGCTGTACCCGCCGCCGGTCAGGCTCAGCGCGTTGCCGTCAAGCGTCCCGCTGAGGGTGACCGTCCCGCCCCCCGGAACCGTGGCCACGCCGGTGACCGGCACGACCACCAGGGCCTCGGCGCCCGCGGGTCCCACCCTGATGGCGACGGCCGAGTTGAAGGTCAGGACCAGGCCGGCGGTGGCCCCGTCGCTGGCGGTGATGATCCCGCGATATGTGGTCGAAGGCGCCAGGCTGGTCGGGCCGCTGCCCCCGTCGCCCCCACAGGCAAGGCCGGCGATTGCCAGCGCCGCGATCGCAAGGGTTTCCCTCATGATGGATCGCATGGTTTCCTCCGTGTACATGCGCGGAGGGAGGATACCTTCGCCCTGGGTAAGCCGGCCTGAAGACGGCCTGAGACTTCTGCCATGCAGGGCTACGCGACACCGCCGCTCCTGATTACCGTCGCGTGCAGGGTCCGACCGGCTTCACCGAAGCGCCGCGGGAGGCCATCCCCGCAGGGCTCCCGTGACCGGGACCCTTGCGGAACCATGCCACCCTTCGACATTGAGGTGCACTCCGAGCCACAACGAAGCCGTGCCGCCGCGAACTTCGGCGAACCAGGATCCACAGCGAGGCTCCCATGGCGGACTGGAACGCCAACCACCGCGCCTGCACGACCACCTGGACCACGCTCCGGGTGCTGGGACAGATCCGGAAGAACCTCACCTTCGAGAAGGCCGGCGCCAAAACGATGGAGGAGCTCGCCTTCTGGCAGCAGACCGCGAGCGCGGAGCTGCGGGCGGTCCAGGCCCGGTCGCTCGCGATCGCGATGGACAACATCTTCGTGATGCTGCGTGGAGCTCGATACGAGGCCGGATCCGACGGAGCAAAGGCGACCAGGGACATCGTCAACACCCTGCTCGACGCCGGGCAGACCGTGGCCGACCTGGCCGAGGTCAACGATGCCAACTATCGCTTCTGGAAGGAGGTGGAGGAGTGATCGGGCGGCGGTCGGCCGGATTGCTGCTGATCATCGCGCTGGGGAGCAGGTCCCACGGGGTGCTGGCTCAGGAGCCCGCCGGCGGCGATTCCCTGAGCGTCTGCTCCATCCGCGAATTCCTCACCCGGCACGCCCCCGATTCCACCGATGCCGCCTTCAAGGCGGCCGCCGGGGCCATCGCCGAGGTGGTACATGGCGAGCCCGAGGCCATCAACAAGGTGCTCAACGGGTGTCTGGGCGGACCGTCACGGCTGCTCAGCGGGCTCAATCTGGAGTTCAAGACCTTCAAGGTGGGCGGTTCCGATTCCGGCTCCAGTTTCGGGCTGGGGTACAAGTACGCCCGTGACCTGACCCAGAACCGGGTCCGCGCCTCGGGCCCCAATCAGACCGGCATGGCGCTGTCGGTGAACGCCCGGGGCGACATCGCGTTCGAACGGCGGGCCAATCCCAATGACTTTCTCGAAGGACGCGTCTCCGCTCACCTGTTCGGCTCATGGGGTGGCTTTGCCCGAGTGGCGGATACCACGGTATTCAACCTGCTCAACGCGCTCGAGGACAGCCTCGCGACCATCGACGACCCGCGGCAACTCACCGGGAGCCCGCTGGCGGCGCAGTTCGGCGCCGAGATCGGTCGCCACCTGTCCACCCAGTACTACCTGGACTTCTCCCTCGACGGCGGGCTCGAAGCCAATCAGGATTTCACCACCAAACAGATCGCCCTCGGCGCCCTGCTGGGTGTGGACGTGAAGCCGTGGGGAAAGGGATACCTCAACCTGTTCGACTGGCCCTTCGCCGCGATTCGCTGGCTCTCGGGGTATGACACCGAGCTCGAGCCGCGGGGCAGCGCCTTCCCCACCCTGATCGTTGGTCTGGATCGGATGAACCCGACCGTCGACTCGGTGCGCCAGGCGGTGGCGAGCCTCAAGGACTACTGGCGGTTCCGCGCGGAAGCGGCGTTCCGCACCGAGGTGAGTGCCTTCGCCTCGTTCGAGGCGGACCTGCGGTACTATCGGGAGTTGGACCCGCCGGCTGCGGTCAAGTCGGCTGGACTGCAGCGGTTCACCTATTTCACCGCGGCGCTTACCACGACGCCGGGACCGTTTTTCAGCTTCACCACCGGCCACCTTCCGTTCGACGCCGAGTCGGACCAGGTGTACTCGCTCGGGTTCCGGTATCAGTTCTGACCGGTGCCGCCTGGCGCGGCCCCCGGCTGGCAGCCCCCGGAGGCTTCGGTGCCCGCCGTCTCGCCCAGTACCCTGAAGCGGAGCCGGGCCCCAACGGTTGGAGCGCTCCACCGAACTTCGTAGCGCCAGCCGCGGGTCCCACCGCTGCCGAGCGACCACACCTCGACGTTGGGGTCGTCGTCCCAGGTCACCGCCACCCAGTTTCCCCCCTGTTCCCGTTCCAGCGCCACCTGGGCCCGGCCGGCGAGTTTGAGCCTTCCCGGGCTGGGACCGAACCAGCGGCCTCGCACGGTGTCGGCGGCGCAATGGACCCACGCGGGCGATGCAGGGATGGTCGCCGGGTCAGGACCCTCCGCTCGAGGCCACAGGCCGGCGTCCGCGCCTGGCCGCCCGATGATCGGATCAACCCGGTTCGGCAGGCTGCCGCCGTTGCCGGTCCGCTGCAGCGAATCCGCCAGGCGGGCGAGCTGACGCGCGAGCATTTCTCCTTCGGCCGGCCCATAGATGGTGGAGCCGCCCTCGTAGTCCTGCGCCGAGTACTCCGCCCGGGTTGCGACGTACTGCATGAAGCCGTTGGTCAGGCTCAGGACCACGACCCTCCGCCGGGCAGCGGGCCACTCGTACCCGAGCGCGGCACCGACGCTGCGCTGAAACAGTGCCGCGGCCATGGTGGTCGGTTCCACCGGCACGGCCGCCAGGTACATCGGACCGATCCGCACAACGGACAGCTGGGCGTACTCGGGAAGCCCGCCCTTGAGCGCGAGCGGGGCGAGGTCGGTCCGCTTGTAGCCCTGACAGCCGCTGGGATCGCTGGCGACCGCCTTGCCCCCCTCCTCCAGTCCGATGCCCAGGAAACCGAGGAACTTCCACCCGGCGAACCGGGAGCGACTGTCCTCGGCGCCGGCGGCCGTGGAGGTTCCCACCTCGGGGTCCGGACAGATCCCGAGTTGCTTTGCGTCCCGACGGAGGGCCAGGGTCTCGAAGCCGATGGCGAGGTCAACATCGCTCGTGAGCGAGTCGCCGAGCGACTCGAACAGCGCAATGGCGTGGCGGGTGAGGGAATCGCCGACATCGTTGACGAACCGCCGCGCGCTGCCGATGCAGGCGGCCCGCGCAGCCGGAGTCGGGCGGCGCCAGTCCCACGCCATCGGAGTGCCCGGTCCCTCGGGCCTCCGCACCGGTTCTAGCAGCGGCAGGGCGCAGCGGGAATCGGCGGGCCAATCGGGAGAGACGTCGCCGTGGGCCCCGTTGGCCACCAGGTGAATCGCCCGGGGCGGCGCGAGCGGGTCGAGGTTGGCCTCCCCGCCATAGCGCCGATCGATGTACCGCTCCAGTCCGCGCTCCGCCAGCGCGTGGATGTCACCATCGAACAGCTCGGTCTCGGCGGAGTTGCCGGTGCCGTGGATCGCGAAAATGCTGAACGCGCCCGCGGGCAGGTAGGCGGTGCCGGCCGAATCCCGCGCGAGGTCCACGCGCAGCATTGTCCATATCGGGTTCACGGCTGCATACACCGGATCCAGTCCCGGCGGAGGAACCTCGATCTCCCAGCGCGGAGTGTTGCGACGGAAGGCGTCGTAGCTCCGGTTCCGGGTCAGCCCCCACACCGCGCGCTGGCCCCACCCGACTCGCGCAGGCCGCAGCCGGCCGGCAGCCTGCCCCACCGCGGCGGCCACCTGGGTTACCAGGAAGGAAGTAACACGCTCGTCGTAGCCGGCAATGCTGGCGGTGGTGCGGTTGTACTCGGTCGCTTCGTAGAAGTGACCTGGACCGGAGTGGGTATGGGTGGCCGAAAAGAGCAGATTATCGGCGCTGATGTGGAGC
>JBGQJV010000256.1:0-6187 GCA_041499215.1 Gemmatimonadota bacterium
GGCGCTACAATCGGCTCAATAGCATCCCGATTGCGGTGCCGAACGGAGAGGTGCCCAGCCGCATGCCCATCCCGGCGGATGAGTGCGCGTCGCGGGGACTGGGGACGAGCTGCAACCCACTCGGCACCTGATACCGCAGATCACGCGGGTGACACAGACTACGCAGATTACGCAGATTGTTTCGGGGTGAGTTGGCGCAGTGAGGTTCGAACAAGGGGTCTCCGAAGGGTTCTTTCTCGGAGACCCCTCTGCGTCATCTGTGTAACCTGTAGCTTCCTCCTCCAGAACTCCCTTGCCTCCGCAGCTGCCGCGCGCTGTGGGTGACCAGCGCATCGAGCCAGTTTTAGGATCGCGAACAGCAAGCCACAGATTACACAGATTGTTTGGCGCGGATTGTTTCTGGAGGGGAGTCCTTCGTCAATCTTCAGGAAAATGAATCTTCTTCATCCGTGTAATCTGTGTAATCTGTGGATCGCTGTGCCTGCTGTGGCTGCTGTTGCCTCTGCGTAATCTGTGGCTCGCCGTATCTCAATAGACCGCGGCGCTCGACTGGGCCAGTACCGGTTCGATGGTCCAGACCACCATGGATCCGGGCCGCACGGAAAGTCGGTCGGTGACCACCACCTGGGAGCTGCCTACTGGATCGGCCAGCAGTTGCAGGGTTCCGGATCCGTGGACCCGTTCCCAGGGCACGAAGAAGACTGCCGTCATCCCACCGTACGCGGTGCCCAGGCGGGTGCGGAGTCCATCTTCCAGCAGGTCTATCACCAGATCGGAGACGCTCCGGTTCGCTACCCGGATGGCGATCTCGCCTCGAGGTGCCCCGACGCGGGGATCGGGCGGCGGCCGATTGCATCCAGCCAAACTCAAGGTCGCGAGCGATAGCAACACGAAGCGTCCGAGTCGGCTGTGCATGCGGGAGGGTCGAGTTCGTGAAGTTGTGAGCAGAAGATCAATGCGTTGGAGCGGGACGGCCCGGAGCATCCGATATGCCTGGCGCTCGCTGGTGCCGGAGCTGCGGGGACCGGATCCCCCACGTGCCGGATGATGGAGAGCTCGGGGAAAGGGGGAAAGGGGGAAAGGGGGAAAGGGATCGAGTCCCTTCCCCCTTCCCTCCCGTCTCCCGGGCGGGGTGAAGCCCCGCCGTTCCCCTACCCCACCACCAGGTACTGCCGCACCGTCCGCGGCGGGCTGAACCGCGGCAGGGTATCCTGGGCCACCCGCGCCGTGATCACCGCCGTGCCCCCGCCGCATCCCTCGGGCATCGGCCCAATCACCCACGCTGCCACGCCGTTGTCCTCGATCTGCCAGACGCGCCCCGAGAACGGGGGCGTGCCCTTCGCCACCGTCGGGGCCTGCTTGCCGAGACAGCGCCCCGTCACCACCACCGTCTCGCCGACCAGCGCCTGCATGGTCAGGACCTGCCGCACCGTCACCGCCGGCGGAGTGGCGGCCGGAGCCGGGACGCCGCTCACGGCCGGTTGGAACCCCACCACCCCCGCGAGCAGCAACGCGGCCTTCTGGATCACTAGCATCTCCCACCTCTCGTTGAAGGACATTGGATTCCCGAACCTTCATACGGTGGGCTACCCGCAGACGTTTCAGATTGGATCGGCCACCGGACCGCCACCGCTGGTCTCAGCCACCGCGCCAACGCCCCCCGGCCACGCCACCTACGGCGTGATGCCCGACGGAGAGAGCTTCGTGACGGTGCGGATGGGCCGGCTGTCGGAGTTCGTGTACATGCAGCACTGGATCGAGGAGGTGGGGCGGCCCGCGGCGGCGGAGGCCCGCTGATCGAAGCGGCAAACGGGCCGGATTACGGGGCGCGAAAATGCAGCGGATCCCTGAGGTTCTGCAACTCCCGGTAGTAATACAGGGGCGTGGGCCGCTTGCCCTTGAACCTGAGCCGCTTGAGAAACTCGACCTCTTCCTCGGTCGCCGTGCCGCTGAGGGCAGGATCCTGAAGGAATCCGCTGAGCCCCGGCTGTTCGACGACATCCCGGTCGTCTTGCCGCTCCACAAATTCGAATCGCCTCACATGTCCGGAGACCACTCTGGCATTCAAGACAATCTCCAGGGCAAACGTCGCGAGGTCGATGTCCCAGGATTCAATCAGCGGATCCAGGAACGAGACGCACTGGTCCCGGGACAGATGAAAGATGTCCGTATCGAGAAACTCGAGGACGATGACCCGGGTCTCCGCGAAGCTCCGGCCGCTGAGGTCCGCCACCATGCGCAGCCAGTAATCGTTCTGCAATTCCTCCTTGGCCACTCCCTGGAGCACATCCAGGAACCGCTGGGTGACCAGCCGTTCGAGCTCGCCGAAGGGCTGCGTGTCGAAGATCGCGCGGACGTGGGCTTGCTTATCGGGGTGGCACTTGCGGAGGATCAGTTCGCGCACATCCCGGAACAGGGGTGCAGGCTCTTCCCCCAACTCGCGCTTCAATTCCTGCTTCCGCTGAACCTCCGCCAGTCGCGCCAGCTCGCCGCTCGGCAGTTTCAGGAACTTGTCCATCTTGTCGTAGATGTCGGTGCGGCTCGGGGAAGGGGGGGCTTTCTTCCGCGTAAGCAGCTGGGAGATGTAGGACTCCGTCACCTGAGCCGCCTGGGCCAGCTCGCGCTGCTCCAGCCCGAATTCCTCCAGCCGCCGCCGGATAACCAACGACACATCCACGGACTGCCTCCTCGGATGGAGTCACCAGGGTTAACAAGTCAAGTTAAGTAATCGACACCTATCTGGCAATAATTGTGATACACTTGATAAGTATAGTACACCAAGATATACTCTGTTGCTGTGAACTAAGTCAGTGAAGTCAGTTCTGAAGTTCAAGTACCCCAAGGAGTTCCATATGTACGCCCGGAATGTTGCCATCAGTCTCAAGCCCAATACGGCCACTGAGTTCACCCAGACGCTCGAGAAGGACATCCTGCCCCTGATGCGGAAGCAGAACGGCTTCAAGGACGAGATCACCTTCCTCGGCGCAGGCGGCAAGGACGCGCTGGCCATCAGCCTGTGGGATCGCAAGGAAAGCGCGGACCAGTATAGCCGCGACACCTACCCCCAGGTGCTCAAGGGCCTGGCGAAGGTGGTTGAGGGCACGCCGCAAGTGCATGGCTACGAGGTGTCCAACTCGACCTTCCACAAAATCGCCGCGAAGGTCTGACCTCGGCCGTCTAGTTTGGACGACGCAGGCGGCGCTAGTCCGCCTGCGTCATCGTCCGTGACGCCGGCACCGCGTACCAGGCGCGCGAGCCGCTGACCCAGTCGGAGGAGTACAAAATGTCCACAGCTACGAAGGCAAGACCCAAGCTCAAGATCCATCCCCTCGACGACCGCGTGGTGATCCTGCCGGCCGAGGAGGGGGAAACCATGCGCGGCGGGCTGCACATCCCGGATACTGCCCAGGAGAAGCCGACGCAGGGTGAAGTCCTCGCGGTCGGGCCCGGCCGGTTCGAGAAGGGCGTGCGGGTGAAACTGGACGTCGGGGTGGGCGACACGGTGATTTACGGCAAGTACAGCGGGGCGCCCTATCAGGTGGGCGATGACGAGCTGATCATCGTCAAGGCGTCCGACATTCTGGCCAGGATCGGTTGAAGCAGCCCATTCAGAAAGAGTGAAGGCATATGCCAGTGAAAGAACTGCTCTACAGCAACGACGCCCGGGCGAAGCTCAAGCGGGGCGTGGACCAGTTGGCCGAAGCGGTCAAGGTGACCCTCGGCCCCCGGGGCCGTACCGTCGTCATCGACAAGAAATTCGGCTCCCCGACCGTCACCAAGGACGGCGTGACGGTGGCGAAGGAGATCGAGCTGGCCGATCCGATCGAAAACCTGGGCGCCCAGATGGTGAAGGAAGTCGCCACCAAGACCAGCGATATCGCGGGCGACGGCACCACCACCGCCACCGTGCTGGCCCAGGCGATCTTCCGCGAGGGCCTCAAGAACGTCACCGCCGGCGCCAACCCGATGGAGATCAAGCGGGGCATCGAGCGGGCGGTCGAGACCGTGGTCGCGGAACTCAAGAAGCTCAGCGTCCCCTCGACCGGCAAGAAGGAGATCGCCCAGGTCGGCGCCATCTCCGCGAACAATGACAAGGAGATCGGCGACCTCATCGCCGCGGCGATGGAAAAGGTCGGCAAGGACGGCGTCATCACGGTCGAGGAGGCCAAGGGCCTCGAGACCACGCTGGAGACGGTGGACGGGACCCAGTTCGACCGCGGCTACCTCTCGCCTTACTTCGTGACCGATCCCGAGAAGATGGAGACGGTGCTGGAGGACGGCTATCTCCTCATCCACGACAAGAAGATCAGCCAGATGAAGGAGCTCCTGCCCATCCTCGAGCTGGTGGTGCAGAGCGGGAAGCCGCTCCTCATCATCGCCGAGGATATCGAGGGGGAGGCGCTCGCGACGCTGGTCGTGAACAAGCTCCGCGGCACGCTCAAGGTCGTGGCCGTCAAGGCGCCGGGCTTCGGCGATCGCCGCAAGGAAATGCTGCGCGACGTCGCGGTCCTCACCGGCGGCGAGGTGATCTCGGAGGAAGTGGGGTTCAAGCTGGAAAACGCGACGCTCAAGGATCTCGGTCGCGCCAAGCGGATCGTGGTGGACAAGGACAACACCACCATCGTCGACGGCAAAGGCAAGCCCGACGACATCAAGGGCCGGATCAACGAGATCAAGGTCGCGATTGACAAGAGCACCAGCGACTACGACAAGGAAAAGCTGCAAGAGCGGCTGGCCAAGCTCGCCGGCGGCGTGGCGATCATCAACGTCGGTGCGGCGACCGAGACCGAGATGAAGGAGAAGAAGGCCCGGGTGGAGGACGCGCTCCACGCCACCCGTGCCGCGGTCGAGGAGGGCATCGTGCCGGGGGGCGGCGTCGCCTTCCTCCGCGCCCAGCCCGCGCTCGATCGGATCAAGGGCACGGAAGACGAGAGAATCGGCGTCGCCATCGTGCGGCGCGCGCTCGAGGAGCCGATCCGGATGATCGCCCAGAACGCGGGCGCCGAGGCCTCGATCGTCGTGGCGAGGGTCAAGGAGGCGAAGGAAAAGAACTTCGGCTACAACGCCCAGACCGATACCTACGAGGACCTGGTCAAGGCGGGGGTCATCGACCCGACCAAGGTCGCCCGCACGGCGCTGCAAAACGCCGCGTCGATCGCGGGGTTGCTCCTCACCACCGAATGCGTGGTGGTGGAGAGGAAGGAAGAGAAGTCGGCGCTGGCCGCGCCCGGCGGCGGCATGGGCGGGATGTACTAGTCAGAGTCACAGAGAGACCCCCCCAATTCAGTGAGCGAGAGCGAGGGGGGGCTCCCTCTGGCTGTTCGAGCAGAGCAAGCGTGTGTTGTCTCTCAGAGGAGACCCCCGTGACCACATTCAAGCCCCGGCGGCGCCATCTGACGATTCACGGTCACCCCTTTCACTTCGCCTCCTACAAGGGCCGGTCGGCCAACTACCGGCGCGCCCAACTTGGCTACCCGGCGATGTGGTATCTCATGGTGGATGGACGTCGCTACCCGGTGCTCCCCTGCGACTCCAGCCGGTCTACGTTAGAGCTTGACGCCGCCTTGCGGGATTATGCGGAAGACAACGCACTCGGGCCTTTCGGTGCGGGATATTCTCAACCCCATCGTCCACTCCGACCGGCGGCCGCGGCCGGGGGCACTGCCTGCTCCCTGAGCCGGGAAGCCTCTGCTGATGTGGGGCCTGTATCGTCAGGTCGGAGGTGACACTATGGATGAATCCAAGCGGCGAGCAATCCGGTTCCTGGAGAAGGAAATCGAGACATACAAGGCACTGGCCTTGTTCTTGGCGAAAGAGGACATCAAGAAGCACCTGCGGGTGAGAGAGAAGAAAGATCTCACCCGCCCGGCGTACTATAGGGAAAGGATGCGAGAGGCCAGGAAGGTCGTCAGGGAACTCAAGAAGACACGATAGCCACCCGGGGCGGCCTCCAACCACGGCCTTCAGCGGTGGCGCTTCCCGTACCAACCCTGGTGATCGACGGCGACCACGATTCCGTAGTGCTTGAACTCGCTATTGCAATCTCGCGTAGCCCCCCACACGCCGATTCGTTCATAGTGCCAGGCACCGGCCATCTTACCATTCGCCAACACCCGGAATGGCTTAACCCGATCATCGCTCTGTTCATCGACCGGCCCCGCTCCCTACTGCCATTTTGTGACAGCCC
>JBGQJV010000257.1:0-6107 GCA_041499215.1 Gemmatimonadota bacterium
GACCGGTCCTTCCACGCCTTCCTCGACAGCCTGCCCCACGTCCTCGCGGCCGATCACCTGCGTACGGTGGCGGCCGCGATCGCCACGGCGGCGGGTGCGGCCCGCGGGGTCGTGCTGCTGGTCGGCGGTCACGTCATCAAGGTGGGTCTGGGCCCGCTGTTGGCCGACTGGGTCCGGCAGGGCATCGTCACCCACGTGGCCATGAACGGCGCCGCCGCCATCCACGACTTCGAGCTGGCCGCCTTCGGCGGTACCAGCGAGGAAGTGGAGAGCGGCCTCAGCGACGGCACCTTCGGCATGGCGGAAGAAACGGGCTCGGCGATGAACGCCGCTGTAAACCAGGCTCACGCCGCTGGACGGGGGTTGGGGGAAGGACTGGCGATGTCGCTGGCCGCCACGGCAGACCTTCCCGGTGCGGACGTCTCGCTCCTGCTCGCCTGCCACCAGCAGGGAGTGCCGGTGACCGTCCACGTCACCATCGGTGCCGAAATCATCCAGCAGCACCCGATGGCGGACGGTGCGGCCCTGGGCGACACCAGCCACCGCGACTTCAGACGCCTCGCCGGTTCCCTTCCCGATCTCGACGGCGGTGGAGTGGTCCTCAACCTGGGCAGCGCGGTGGTGCTGCCCGAGGTCTTCCTCAAGGCCCTGACCATCGCCCGGAACCTGGGCGCGGGGAAGCCGACCGGATTCCTCGCGGCCGACTTCGACATGATCCGGCATTACCGGCCCCGGATGAACGTGGTCGAGCGCCCGACCCGTGCCGGAGGCACCGGTCTCTTGTTCACCGGGCACCATGAGTTACTGCT
Organism: Gemmatimonadota bacterium; assembly: GCA_041499215.1. Taxonomy (GTDB): domain Bacteria; phylum Gemmatimonadota; class Gemmatimonadetes; order Gemmatimonadales; family GWC2-71-9; genus JADJOM01. The sequence continues at coordinate 810 of JBGQJV010000257.1, forward strand.
GCCGCTGCTGGTGTGGGCGGTGGGGGATGTGAGACGGCGGACGTAGGAGTGAGGCGTGGTACGGGACAGACAATGAAGTAAGAAGTGAGAAGAGAGAACCCAGCGACCCTCCGGTGCGAGCACCGGAGGGTCGTATGTCTTCGGGGAGCTGGATTCCTTCTAGACGCTCGGCTTTCCGGAGATGGTCTCCTTGACCCGGTCTGCGGTGGCGGGGGCGAAGATCCGCAGCACGAGGTAGATCAGGAAGCCGAGGAACGCCAGCCAGATCAGCTTGCCCAGTACCCCAAGGATAATGCCGAACAGACCCAGGAAAAGCTGCAGGCCGAACCAGGCAACCACGGCCAGCAGGGCGAACCCGACGAGGTTCCGGAACATGCTATTTTCCTCCACGGAAAGCAGTCTCGCCAACTAGTACGCGCGACGTTTCAGAAAGTTTCCTCGGTCCCATCGTGACGCAAGCCTTTGACGTGATTGTCGTTGGCGGCGGTCCAGTGGGCGCCTCCTGCGCCCGGGAGCTGGCCCAGTCCGGTCGGAGGGTGCTGCTCCTCGAACGGGGTGACGACCGGGGCGAGGGGTGGCGCGCCGCCGCCGGAATGCTCGCCGCGCAGGTCGGGGGCACCGGACAGGACCCCCTGTTCGAACTGGGTCTGGCCGGCCGGGAACTCCTCGCCGAACTCGCCCCGATGCTTCAGGACCAGACCGGAATCAACGTCGGCTTCTGGCAGGAAGGTATCGCCCGAGTGGCCGCCGATGAAGCCGACGCGGCCAAGCTCCGGTCCCAGGTGGCCTGGCAGCGGCAGCAGGGACACGTCTGCGACTGGTTCGATGCCGGTGAGGTGAGGGCACAGTGGCCCTGGCTGGGTCCGACCCATGGAGCGTTCTGGGCCCCGCGTGATGCCGCACTGCATCCCGTCCGCCTGGTCGAGGCGTTGCTCAAGGATGCCACCAAGCTGGGCGTTTCGCTGGTGCACGACAACATCGTTGCGGTCGAGCGGCGCGGCGACCGGGTCACCGGCGTCGTCGGTCGGGAGAGTTACAGCGCGCCGGACGTGGTCATCGCGGGCGGTGCCTGGTCGGGCCAGGTCGGCGGACTGCCCCGCCCCCTGACCGTGGAGCCCCTGCGCGGGCAGATGGCGGCGCTGGCCTGGCCGGCCGGCGTGGCGCCGGCGGTGGTCATCGGCAAGGGCTGCTACCTGGTCGCGCGAGATGGCGAGGCGGTGGTCGGGACCACGATGGAACATGCCGGCTATGCACCCGAGGTGACCGCGGCGGGGCTGGCGGAGATCTTCACCCGGGTGAGCGCCCTCTGCCCTTCCCTGGCGCGCGGTGAGGTACTCAGGACCTGGGCCGGCCTGCGTCCGGCCTCCCCCGACGGGCTCCCCATCATCGGCCGCGAGCCCCGCCTCAGCGGTCTGTGGTACGCGACCGCGCACGGCCGGCACGGCATCCTGCTGTCTGGCATCACCGGAGTCCTGATCACGCGGCTGCTTTCCGGTGAGAACGAGGTGGAGCACCTCGCGCCGCTGCGGCCGGACCGGTTCTGGAACTGGTAGGGTGGAGGCGTCGGGCGTCAGGCGTTGGCCGTTGGCCGTTGGCTGTTGGCCGTCAGCTGTTAGCGGTTAGCGATGCCCCGTCGCATGGGGCTCCTCATCCTCAGGGCGTGAAACACCCAAGGGACCCGCTGACCTGGCCTGCATACCACGTATTTTCACCGTTCACCGTTCACCGTTCACCCCTCACCCCACCGCTCGCTGGTCTCCGCGCTCGCCTCAGTGCCCATGCTCATGCGGTTCCGCTTCGTGTTCCGGTCCTTCCAGGTTGAGATGGACGTGGTCGTGCCCGGGGTTATCGTGCGCGTGTGAGTGCGAGGCCGCCTGGTTCCGCGGATCGGTGGTTCCCGGACCGTGGCTGTGCGGGTGGGAATGCTGGTGCGCGTGCGGGTGGCGGTGTGCGTGACTGTGGGGATGGCTGTGCTCTACGTCCCCGTGGCGATGCTTGTGGTCGTGGAGGTGCTCGTGCGCATGGGTGTGCTCGTGGGTGTGCTCGTGTTCGTGCGTATGGCCCCGCTCATTGGCGGCGTCCGTCGGGACCTTCTGGTGGGGATGCTCGTGTGAGAGACCCTTCCGCTTTGACATGGCTCACCCGACGAAGTGTGTTCGCGCAGTAGCGGCGCGCGGCCCGGCCGCACCCCCGATCATCCTCTCCGCCCAGCGCCCGCCACTATCGCGCTCTCAGAGTCCATAGCCCAGGGAGAGCCGGAATTGCCTGGGCTCCACCGGGTGGAAATGCACGTCGTTCACACCCTCGGGTGCCTCGCCCTGCAGTCGAGAGGTGTAGTAGTACTGGATGTCGTTGGCGACGGTATCGAACAGGTTGAGGACGCTCGCCTGAATCCGGATGCCCAAGATGAGAAAGCCGGCCTCGAGATTGACCAAGGTGCTCGGCGTGGCGCGGACGCTGTTGTCCTCGATCAGGGGATACGCTCCGAAATGCCGTACCCTGACGGAGGCGAAGGGGCCTCGTACTGCCGAGCTCCAGGTCGCGCCAGCCGCCACGACACTCTCCAGCGCACCAGGGATGTGGTCTTCACCCTGGGCTACCCCATGGAACCAGGCGCGGGAGAACGAGACGTCGGCATCGAGTGAGAGCCGAGGAATCGGACGGTAGAAGTTGGCGAACGTAATGCCCCGACGACGGCTCGCCGCCGAGGGCTCGGTGGCCCCGCCGTCACCAATGAATAGGAGCTCGCTGTTCAGGTTGAGCGCCCACAGGGTGACGGTCGAGCGCCAGCCGCGGGCCGGAGAGACCCTCACCCCGAGCTCGGCCCCCCGGGAGCGGACCAGGGGATCGACCCGGTCGACCGGCTGGCCGCTGACCGGGTCGACGGTGATCGTGGTGCCGCGCGCGTCATTGCTGTGAAAACCCAGCCCGCCGCTCAGGTAGAGCTCGGCCGAATTGGAGAGCGCAAAGACCAGCGAGGCCTTGGGGCTCAGGATCCCGGCGGTCTTGTGCCCCGCGTTTTCGGGGCGATCGCCACGCACGTGGAAGGTATAGTAGTCGCCCCGGGCGCCGAGGACGGTACGGAACTTCGGAGTCCAGCGAGATTCGGCCTGCAGCCAGATGCCGCTTCCCCACTCCCGTACGTTGTCCTGCCGCACGGCGGCAAACTGGACCCGCTGTCGAGTGTGATACAACCCCACGGGATCGAGGAAATCGGCCCTGGTCTGCAGTCCTACCTTGAACACGTGATCCTTGCCGAAGGCCTGCACCGGCTGGGAGTGGGTGAAGTTCCCGCCGATGACCTTGCGGGTTTCCTGCTGGTTGAACTGATCGCCCCGGACCGGATCGTCGAGAAAGTACCCGAAATTCGAAAACAGGCTCAAGTCGGAGTAGATGCCGAAGACCTGCACGTCCTGCACCGAGCTGGAGCCCAGGTGCCGCCAGGAGCCGGACAGGCTGTACCGCTGGGTGTGGCCCCCGTCCGTCGGATCGATCTGTCCGAACCGGGTGATCTGGCCGCTAGTGACGGCCCGCCTGGGAATCTGGTCGCTGGCATCCCAGCGGTTGTGGTACGCCATTCCCAGGATTGAGAACTGTGAGGATCCCCCGGTCCAGGAGTAGCGGGCCAGCCCGCTGACTTTTCTCAACTCCTCCGCGACATCCCACGGACCATTGTACCGCTTGGCCTCGCCGCCGATGAGGAGGTCGCCATTGCCGATCACGGTGGACCCTCCCAGCGCGAGGCGAGCCATGCCATTCTCGCCGCCAGTCACCGTGCCAAACGGCCGGTCCAGCCGCTTCACCAGGTGGAACTCCGCTCCGCCTGCGCTCCCGAAGTCCCCCATGTCGGCGTGATACACACCGAGTCGGTAGTCCAGGTATTCGGCCAGCTCGGGAATCAGGAAGTTGAGATCGGTGTAGCCCTGGCCGTGGGCGTGGGTCGGCATGTTGACGGGCATGCCTTCGATCCTGGTGGCGAAATCGGTGCCGTGATCGAGGTTGAACCCGCGGACGAAATACTGGTTGGCTTTGCCGTCGCCCGAGTGCTGGGTGACGATCACCCCGGGCACCGTCTCCAGCAGCTCACCTTCCCGCGTGAGCGGCCTGAGGCGCAGATCGACCGCGCCGACATGCCCCTGGGACGCAGTGGGAGCGACCCCGATGAGCTCATCGGCCCGGCCGATGACCTCGATGGGCTTCAGCACCCGAACCCTCGACGTGTCGCGGGCCGGGGCCCGGATGGAATCCTGCGCCTCTGCGACCGATGGCAGAACGGCGAGCAGAACCAGGAGAAGTCGGGCAGCGGTCGTCATGAACCGAGCTCCTTGGTTAAGGGTTGGGGCAAGGGTGAAAGCGGAGACGCACCTCGTACGGCGGAGGTTGGGAATCGGATTCGAGTACGGGAACGCCACCAAGGTACAGTTGAGATCGAAGCCCGCCAGTACACCCCCCATCCGGCTCATCCCCATCGGGAATTCCCCGATCCATCCGATCGCCCGCGACCGGCGTAGACCCGGACATGCGGCGCTGGACACTCCGTCCCGCTTCCGCTTTACCCTCTCGCGGGAGACCCACCCATGCTCCGTTGGCGCGCGCTTACGCGCATCCAGCGGCTCGCCGCCCTGCTCCTCGTCGCCGGTGCCCTGGCCGGTGGCGTACGCTATGCGACGGGCTCCGACCATCAGGACACTCCGCTGGTCGAGTTGAATCCGCGGATGGACCTGACCGATGTCTACGCGTTTCCCGGCTCGGCTCCGGGGCGGATCGTGCTGGTGATGAACACCAGCGGCTTCCTCAGTCCGGCACAGACGCCGAGCGCGGCGTTCGATCCGAACATCCTGTACCAGTTCAAGGTGGACAACGACGGCGACGCCGTGGAAGACCGGGTCGTCCAGGTGACTTTCGACGGCTCGACCACCAGTCAGAAGGTCACGGTGCGTGGTCCGTTCGCCCCCACCGTCACTGGCGCGATGATGAACGTGGTGAACACCAGCGCCACGACCCTCACCGGCGACTTCAACCAGCCGTTCGGCTCGACCAGCGGGGTCCAGGCCTTTGCCGGTTCGCGTGACGATTCGTTCTTCCTCGATCTCGAGGCCGCCTTCTGCATCCTGCCCGACCGCCGCCCGGCCTCCGGCCCCCTGGCGGGCCCCTGCGCGCTGCCGAGCGTCGGCTTCCGTACCCCCGGCGTGAACTACATCGCCGGGTACAACGTGCTGTCGATCGTGGTCGAGCTGCCGAGTTCGCTCCTGGAGAGTGGAGCCCCCGGCAAGCTCGGCATCTGGGGCACCATCAGCC
>JBGQJV010000258.1:0-6103 GCA_041499215.1 Gemmatimonadota bacterium
GGCGGCAGACGCGAGGTCATGGAAGAGGCGCGCCGGACCTGGATCTCCTCGACCCTCGCCACCGAGATGGTGGCTCTGGCCGCGGCCGAGGCCACGCTGGAGGTGGTGGTCCGGGAGCGGGTGCCGGAACAGCTCGGGGCGAAGGGCAGCCGGCTGCTCGACGGCCTCAAGCAGCTGGCGGGGCACCACCCCGCGGTTGTGAAGGAGGCCGCCGGCCTCCCGGAGATGTGCTACCTCCGCTTCACCGATGAGACCACTAGCGCACTGGTGGCCCGCGTCGCCGCCTCGCGCGGGCTCTTGTGGAAGCGGACCGCATACAACTTCGTCTCTCTGGCGCACGATGAAGCCGCCATCGGTCACGCGCTCGACCTGCTGGATACCGCCTGCAAGGAGGTAACCCGCTCCACCGGGTGACGCGCATCCGGTCCTCCCCGGATGAAATGAAGCGCACTTCACCCAATGTTCAGAGGAGGCCACCCACCCGGCGCCTAGTTTGCCTGGCATGGGGGAATCCCGGGTTGCCACCGAGGCGGTATTTCAGGCCCATGGTCTGTCGAAGGTGTACCGGATGGGCGAAGTCGAGGTGTACGCTCTCCGGGGTGTGGACCTTGAGTTGTACCGGGGCGAGTTTGCGGTGCTGCTCGGCCCTTCCGGCAGTGGCAAGTCCACCCTGCTCAACATCCTCGGTGGCCTGGACGTTCCCACCAGCGGTCGGGTCCGGTTCCTTGACCACGACCTTACCGTCGATGACGATGCCGCGCTGACCCGCTTCCGCCGGGAGCACGTCGGGTTCGTCTTCCAGTTCTACAACCTGATCCCCAGCCTCACCGCCCGCGAGAACGTCGCGCTGGTCACCGAAATCGCCCAGCGGCCGATGGAGCCTGCCGAGGCGCTCGGGCTGGTGGGGCTCGGCGACCGGCTGGATCACTTTCCCGCCCAGCTCTCGGGCGGAGAGCAGCAGCGGGTGGCCATCGCCCGGGCCATCGCCAAACAGCCGGACGTGCTCCTGTGCGACGAGCCCACCGGCGCGCTCGACTACGAGACCGGAGTGCTGGTGCTCGACGTGCTTCGTCGCTGCAATGAGGAGTTGGGCACCACGACCGCCGTCATCACCCACAACGCCGCGATCGCGGCCATGGCCGACCGGGTGATCCGGCTTCGTAGCGGGCAGATCGTCGAGATCCAGCGCAATGCCCGCCGGGCGCGGCCGTCGGAGCTGTCCTGGTGAGCGCCCTGGGCCGGAAGGCGGTGCGCGATGCCTGGCATCTCCGCGGGCAGCTGCTTTCGGTGGCGGCGGTCGTGGCGTGCGGCATCGCCTCGATGGTGACGATGCGCGGAATGCACGATTCGCTGGTGGCCTCGCAGCAGGCGTACTACGCGGCCGACCGCTTCGCCGACGTGTTCGTGCACCTGCGCCGCGCACCTGAGGCGCTCCTGCCGCGGCTCCGCGCCATCCCGGGCGTAGCCCAGGCGGAGTCGCGGGTGGTGACCCAGGTGCTGCTGGACGTTCCGGGCCTGGCGGAGCCCGCCACGGGGCATCTGGTCTCGGTGCCTGAGCACGGCCGTCCGCTGCTCAACGACATCCACCTGCGGCGCGGGCGGTGGCTCGCTCCCGGCGCGCCGGGCGAGGCGCTGGTTAGCGAGGCCTTCGCGGAGGCCAATCACCTGGTGGTGGGCGACCAGTTGGGGGCGCTGGTCAACGGCCGCTGGCGGGATTTCCGCATAGTCGGCATCGGGCTGTCGCCGGAGTTCGTGTACGAGGTTCCCGCCGGCGCGGTGTTCCCGGACAAGCGCCGGTTCGGCGTGCTCTGGCTGAACCGCGCCGAGCTCGGCCCGGCGCTCGCGATGGAAGGCGGCTTCAACGACGTCACCCTGGCGCTGGTGCCGGGGGCCAGCCCCCAAGAGGTGATCGATCAGCTGGATAACGCGCTGGTCCCCTACGGCGGACTCGGCGCATTCGCCCGGACCGACCAGGTCTCGCACCGGTTCCTGAGCGACGAGATCAAGCAGCACCGGGTCACCGGTGTGGTGATCGGCTACATCTTCCTCGCCGTCGCCGCGTTCCTGCTCAACGTGGTGCTCGCCCGGCTGGTCGGGACTCAGCGGGACCAGATCGCGGTGCTCAAGGCCTTCGGGTACGGCAATACCAGTGTGGCGCTCCACTACCTCGGCCTCGGTCTCGTGCCCGTGGTGCTCGGCTCGGCCGTCGGTTGCGGGCTCGGGGCCTGGTTCGGAGGCCAGGTCGCCGACCTGTTCGGGCAGTTCTACCGCTTCCCGGTGCTGCAGCACGTCATCACGCCACGCCTGCTTTTCACCGCCAGCCTGGTCAGCGTGGCGAGCGCCGCCATCGGGACGCTGGGCGCCACCCGCCGGGCCTTCCGGCTGCCGCCGGCCGAGGCCATGCGCCCGGAGGCGCCAGCCGCGGCGCGGCGGGGCCTGCTCGACCGCCTGGGCCTGCTCACCCGGGTCGGGCCGGCGGCCCGCATGGTGGTCCGCAACCTGGTGCGGCGTCCGGTGCGGGCGGGGTTGAGCGCGGTGGGCGTCGCGGTGGCGGTCGCCCTGCTGCTGGTAGGGCGGTACTTCTTCGACGCCGTCGACTACATGGCCAACCTGTCGTTCCGGCTGGCGCAACGGCAGGACGCCACGGTGACCTTCGCCGAGCCGCGGGGATCGCGGGCTCGATTCGAGCTGGCGGCCCTTCCGGGCGTGCTGGCGGTGGAGCCCTTCCGCTTCGTGCCGGCCCGGCTCCGTCACGGACAGTACAGCTACCGGATCGGGCTGCAGGGATTGCCGGCCGACGGGTCGCTCCGCCTGTTGCTGGATCAACGGCTCGCGCGGGTGCCGGTGCCCGCCGGCGGGGTCCTGCTCACCAGCAAGCTCGCCGAGATCCTTCACCTCCGAGCCGGCGACACGCTCTCGGCCGAGGTCCTGGAGGGGCAGCGCCCGGTGCGGGCGCTCGTCGTCGCCGGCCTGGTGGACGAGCTCATCGGCCTGGGTGCGTACCTGCGGCTGGAGCAGCTCAACGCGCTCATGGAGGAAGGCCCCACCATCTCCGGAGCGCTGCTCCAGGTCGATCCCGCGCTCGCTGCCGGCCTGTACCAGCGGCTCAAGCGGATCCCCGCCGTGTCGGGCGTCGCGGTGCGCGCCGCGACGCTGCAGAGCTTCAACGACACGCTGGCCGGGAGCATGCGCATCTCCACCCGGATCACGCTCACCTTCGCCTGCATCATCGCGATCGCGGTGATCTACAACGGTTCCCGGGTGACACTCTCGGAGCGCGGCCGCGAACTCGCCAGCCTCCGGGTGCTCGGGTTCACCCGCGGCGAAGTCGCAATGGTGCTGTTCGGGGAGCAGGGCCTGCTCACTCTGGCGGCGCTCCCCATCGGCAGCGCGCTGGGCTACGCCCTCTGTGCCCTGATCCCCCGCGCGTACGACACCGATCTCTACCGGCTGCCGCTGGTCCTCAATGGCCGGAGCTATTTCTTCGCCTGCGCGGTGGTGTTGCTGGCCGCGCTGGCCACCGCCCTCCTCGTCCGCCGGCGGATCGACCGGCTGGACCTGGTGGGCGTGCTCAAGACCCGGGAGTAGGTCCGCATGGCTCGACTCAACCGGAAGACCATACTGTCGCTGCTCGGCGCTGCGGTTCTCGTACTGCTCGCGGTGCTCGCGCTCCGTCCCGGATCGCTGCCGGTGGACACCGGGCGCGTATCCATCGGCCCGCTGGTTGTGACGGTCGACGCGGAGGGCCAGACCCGGGTACGCGACCGATACATCGTGTCCGCTCCGGTGGCGGGGCGGCTGCTCCGGCCCAGCCTCAGGGTGGGAGACCCGGTGACCACCGGAGAGGTGGTGGCGCTGCTCGAGCCATCTCCACTCGACACCCGGGCGGCGGAGCAGGCCCGCACCCGGATCCGCTCCGCCGAGGATGCCGAGCGGGTCGCGGCGGCGGGGCTGGTCGCCGCGCGGGCGGCGCTGGTGCAGGCCTCCCGGCTCCGGCAGCGCGCGGAAACGCTGGCGGCCCGGGGACTGGTCGCCCCCGAGGAGCGCGAGCGGCTGGAGCTGGCTGAGGTGACCGCCGAGCGGGAGGTCGAGGCGGCCGACTTCCGCACCCAGGCGGCGGGCCACGACGCGGAGACCGCCCGTGCGGCCGTCTTCGTCGCGTCCGGCCCGGAACGCGGTGCGCGCTACGCGGTGCGTACACCCGTCGCCGGGCAGGTCCTGCGGCTGATGGAGGAGAGCGAGCGCATCGTGGTGGCGGGCACACCCATCATGGAAGTGGGCGACCCCGCGCGAATCGAGGTCATCGCCGATCTGCTTTCCGCGGACGCGGTGAGAGTGAGCCCGGGGGACACCATTCTGGTCGAGGCCTGGGGCGGAAGCGCACCCCTCCGTGCCCGCCTCCGGACGGTGGAGCCCTCGGGCTTCACCAAGGTCTCCGCGCTGGGAGTGGAGGAACAGCGGGTCAACGTGCTGGGCGACTTCCTCGATTCCACCATTCGGCTCGGTGACCGGTACCGGGTCGAGGTGCGGGTCGTTGTATGGCAGGGACAGCGGGTGCTGCGAGTGCCGGTGAGCGCCCTGATCCGCCATGGTGGCGGCTGGGCGGTGTATGTCGTATCCGGTGGACGGGCGCACCTCGCCCCGGTGGAAGCGGGCCAGCGGAGCAGTTCGGATGCCGAGGTGGTGGGCGGGCTCAGCGATGGGGCAGTGGTCATTCTGCACCCGAGCGACCGGGTGACGGACGGGGCCCGGGTGCGGTCGGCCACCGGCGGCTGAGCGGCCCCTAGACCCGGTCGCGGGTACCGGCACAGATTCCGCCATGCTCGTCGACGTCCATGCGCACTTCTACCACGACCGCGGACCCGGCAACGACTGGCGGGAGCGGAACGCCGCCCGGCTTGCCGCCGGCGAACGCATCGGCATCACCTGGCACGTCTCCTCCATTCTCGGCAGCTGGGGCCGCACCTCCCCCACCTACTTTCCCTCGCCCGACGATCTCAGCCACGGCAACGAGCAGCAGCGTGCCCTGCAGCGTCTCCATCCTGACCGGATCCGCTGCTACGTCACCGTAAATCCCAACTACACCGCCCATGCCCTGGCGGAGATCGCCCGCGGCGCGGACGACGGGATGATCGGGCTCAAGCTTGCCGCCAGCCGCCGTGCCGATGATCCCCTGGTCGATCCCGTGATCGAGGCCGCCCGGGCACGCGACCTTCCCGTGCTGCATCACATCTGGCAGCATCGCCGGCGTGACTGGCCGGGACAGGAGGCCTCCGACGCGGTGGAATTGTGCCGGCTGGCGGCACGACATGCTGGTGCGCATTTCATCCTGGCTCACATCGGCGGTGGTGGAGACTGGCTGCCTTCCCTCCGGGTACTGCGGGACCATCCGAACGTGCAGGTAGACCTGTCGGGCAGCGGGGTGGACGGCGGAATGCTGGAGGCCTGTGTCGACGCGGTCGGGGTGGAACGGCTCCTGTGGGGTGCCGATGCCACCCTGTGTACCGGTTGGGCCAAGCTGCGCTATCTCGAGCGGTTGCTGTCCCAGGCAGACCTGGAGCTGGTGCGCTGGCGCAACGCCGCCCGCATCTTTCCCCCCGGGTCGTTTGCATGATCGACGTCAATGTCTTCGTGGGCGCGTATCCCTGGCGGCGGTTGCCTGGCACGGCACCCGAGGCGGTGCTTGCGGCCATGGAGCGGGTCGGCGTGCTTGAGGCCTGGGTGACCCATCTCCCCAGTCTGTTCTGGAAGGATCCGACCGAGGGGAATGGCTGGCTCTATAAGACCTGTGACCGCTTTCCACCCTTCCGGCCGGTGCCGGTCGTGCATCCCGGGCTGCCGCGCTGGGGGCAGGACCTGGCAGAGGCAGTGGGCCGCGGGGTACCGGCGGTGCGCTGCGATCCCGGGTTTCTCGGACTGGCACCCGCCGGCCCGGAAGTGGTGCGGTTGATCCAGGCGGCAGGCGAGGCGGACATGCCGGTCCTGGCCGCGGTCCGCCTGGAAGACGGCCGGGGCCGGCATCCGCTGGACGTAGCTCCCGAGCTCAGCCCCGCCGCGGTGCGGAGCTGGGTCAGGGCTCATCCCCGGACGCGCCTGATTATCA
>JBGQJV010000259.1:0-6091 GCA_041499215.1 Gemmatimonadota bacterium
GGTCCACCACCCAATACTCCTGGATCCCCGCCCGCTGGTAGATCCGCCGCTTGGCGCCCCGGTCCCGCGGCGCGGTACCGGGTGAAAGCACCTCGATCGCCACCAGCGGCGTGCCGAGGTCCGGCCAGTCGGCAGGAGGGTGCACGGGATCGATGCGGCAGATGAAGAGGTCCGGCTGGACGACGGTGCGGGGCCCGAGGCGAATGTCCGCCGGGCTGGTGAGGACCTTGAGGTCGCGGCGATCGCGGAGCGCGGACCGAAGTTCATAGAAGAAGTCGTCCAAGATCCGCTGATGCCGGTAGGCCGGGGACGGGGTCACGACGTGCACCCCATCGATCAGCTCGTGGCGCATCCCGTCCTCGGGCAGCGCCCACATTTCTTCGATGGTAGTGACCGGTCGCATGGCAGGCATGGACATATTCTGCGCTCCCTCGGCCGAGCTGCGCAAGCGGGCATGCCCCATCCTGGCCGGGACGCGCTCTTCGTGTGGCATCATCCCGACGGACTGCGCTCCCTTTCGTTGCAGCGGGCCCGTCGGGTAGCGGAGCCACTCGGCGAACCGCATCTTGACACCATGTCCGTGCTCCCCGGGCAGCTCGCCGCCGCCCTGTCCGACCGCTATCGCCTCGACCGTGAACTGGCCCGGGGCGGCATGGCCACGGTCTACCTGGCCCACGACCTCAAGCACGACCGGCCGGTGGCGCTCAAGGTGCTCGATCCGCAATTCGCGGCCACAATCGGTCCGGAGCGGTTCCAGCGGGAGATCAAGTTCGCCGCCCGCCTGCAACATCCGCACATCGTAGCCGTCCACGACTCCGGCGACGACGCCGGCCAGCTCTGGTTCACCATGCCCTATGTGGAGGGCGAGAGCCTTCGCGGCCGGCTCGACCGGGAGAAGCAGCTACCGGTGGAGGACGCACTGGGCATCGTACGGGAGGCCGCGCTGGCTCTGGAATACGCTCACCAGCATGGCGTCGTTCACCGGGACATCAAGCCCGAAAACCTGCTGCTGACGAAGGATGGGAGCACGCTGGTGGCCGACTTCGGCATCGGCAAGTCCCTGGGCGGCCGGCCCCAGCAGCGCCTGACCGAGTCCGGAATGGCACTGGGGACCCCGGCATACATGAGCCCGGAGCAGGCCCTGGGTACGGAGACGGTGGATGCCCGTACCGACGTCTACGCCCTGGCGTGCGTGTTGTATGAGATGCTCGCCGGGGAAGCACCCTATGGCGGCCCCTCGCTCCAGGCCATCCTTGCGAAGCAGCTGTCCCTGCCGATTCCCTCCGTGCGCGTCCTCCGTCCCGAAACCCCGGAGCCCGTAGACCGGGCCCTCACCCGCGCGCTGGGACGCACTCCGGCAGATCGGTTCGCCAGCGTGAGGCAGTTTGCCGAAGCCCTGCTCGATCCTTCGGCAGAGGCCCCGCCGGAGCAGTCGATCGCCGTGCTCCCCTTCGCCAACCTGAGTGCCGATGCCGCTAACGAGTACTTCAGCGATGGGATGACGGAGGAGATCATCAACGCGCTGAGTCGGGTGCCGTCCCTGCGGGTGGCTTCCCGGACCTCCTCGTTCGCATTCAAGGGCAAGCAGGCGCCCATCGGCCGGATTGGGGCGGACCTTCAGGTCAGGACGGTCCTGGAGGGAAGTGTGCGATGGGCGGAGCGGAAACTCCGCATCACCGTGCAGCTCATCAACGTTGCTGATGGCTATCAATTGTGGTCCGAGCGGTACGATCGGGAGATGGTTGACGTCTTCGAGATTCAGGACCAGATCGCCCATGCGATCGTGGATACCCTCCGGGTGCGACTGAAAGGAGGGCGAGACACGCCGATCATCAAGCGGGGGACGGCCGATCTCGAAGCGTACCACCTGTACTTGAAGGGCCGGCACTTCCAGCATGCGGTCGCCCTCTCGAAGGCGGTCACCTGCTTCGAGGCCGCCATTGCGCGAGACCCGCATTTTGCCCAGGCATACGCCGGGCTCGCGGACGTCTATAGCTCGCTGGGTTTCTACGGCTACCTCCCCTCCACGGTCGCCCTGCCGAAGGCCCGGGCGGCGGCCGACCATGCTATCCAGCTGGACGAGTCCCTGGCCGAGGCCCACGAGGCACGCGGAAGGGCGGAGCTCTTCTTTGGTTGGGACTTCCGGGTGATGGAGCGGGAGCTTCGGCGCGCGATCCACCTCAACCCGCAGCATTCCACCGCGCACGTCTGGCTCGGCCTGGGCCTGGCGCTCCAGGGGCGGTTCGAGGAAGTGAAGGCGGAGGTGGTACTGGCCTTCGAGCTCGAATCCATAGGGCCCGGCGGCGCGGTGTTGGGCCTGATCCACATCTGCACCCACCAGTTCGCCTTGGCCATCGAGGCCTGTCAACGAACACTCGAGTTGAATCCGGCCTCGGTACAGGGACTCTGGGTCATCGGGCTCGCCTATTCGCTGCAGGGGGACCACGCGCAGGCGCTCCCCGCGTTCGAGAAGGCCGTGTTGCTCACCGGGCGCAGCCCGGTGATGCTGAGCGAACTGGGTGCGGGCCTGGCGCAGGCGGGCCGGAGGGACGAGGCGCTGGCGATTCTGGAGGAACTACGACACAAGGCCGCGCAATCCCACGTCCCGCCCATGACATTCGCCAGGCTCTACATGTACCTCGGGGAGATGGATGCGCTGTTCACCTGGCTGGACCAGGCACTCGAGCAGCGCGACGTACAGGCCGTGTGGACCGCGATCTGGCCGGGGCTCGATCATGTGCGCGCGGACCCGCGGTTCCCGGCCATGCTTCGCAAGCATGGGCTGCAGTCGCTGTTGAAAAGGCCCCCAGCCTCGTGAGGGCCCCGCTACAACCGCTCGTTGTGCCCGAGCAGAACGCGCTGCCGGCTGGCGTTGGGCGCTGAGGGAACCCGCAGGCAGCCGTGATGTCAGTGCCGTCTCCCGGGTGACGGCGGCCACGGGATCCTGGATCTGCCCCCGCCCGGCATGCGCAACACCGGCGGGCGAGCGGCATTGATATCCTACCTGACATGCCATCCCCACCCGACACCGATCGCGAGCTGATCGAGCGCGCCCGGACCGACCCCGACGCGTTCGGCACGCTCTTCGAGCGGCACTTCGACCGGATCTTCGGGTACCTGCTGCGCCGCACCGGCGACTGGGACCTGGCGCGGGACCTCACCTCCGAGGTCTTCCTGCAGGCGCTGCAGCATGTCTGGCGCTTCCGCTGGCGAGGGATCCCGGTCTCGGCCTGGTTTTACGCCATCGCGACCAACCAGCTGCGGATGCACTTCCGCCGCCGCCAGCGCGCCACCCGTCTGCTCGACCGGCTTACCCGGGAGTCCGGCCTGGCCGCCTTCGACACCCCCGCCGTCCTGGCGGAGCGGGCGAGCGCCCAGCGCGACCTGGAGCAGGCGCACGAATTCGAGCGGGTTCGGCGGGCCCTGGCGACCCTGCCGGTCAAGGAACAGGACGTCATCGCGCTGCGCTTCTTCGAGCAGAAGAGCGGCGCCGAGATCGCCCAGATCCTCGGCAAGCGCGAGGGAACGATCCGGTCGCTGCTGTCGCGCGGCCTGGCCCGGCTTCGTGGCGCTCTCGGTGCCACGCAACAGAATCCGGATCGCGGCATTTCATAGCCATCGAAGGGGGGGACCCTGTGGACGAACCCGAATTGACCCGACGGCTCGATACGCTGCAGCGACCCGCTGTGTCGGCGGAGGCATTGAAGGCCCAGCTCAGGCTCACCCTGGTGAGCGTCCGCACCTCCTCGCGGCTCGGTGCCGGACTGATCGCCCTGCCGGGTCTCTTCCTCTTTGGAGTGATCCTGCACTACGGCTTCGGACTGCCGGTGCCTGGCTTCGCGACGCTCGAGGGCGCGCTCACCTCGCTGGAGCAACAGCGTTACGGAGTCCTCCTGACCGCGCTGATCCTGGTCGGGGCACCACTCCTGGCCCTCACCCTGAACCTGCTGGCCCTGATCCATGTACAGGTCGACCGCGGGCGCCGCGAGCTGCAGATCACCCTCCGGCTCCGCCCGCTCAGTCTGATCGTGGCCCTGCTGGCGGCCCTCATCGTCGCGCTGGTGGCGATGCACGTCATCGCCGAACGCGCCCATCACCTCTGCTGATCGGCCAGCATGCCACGAATCCTGCGCCCCGTCATGGTTCTCGCGCTGTTCGCCACCGTCCCGGCCGTTGCCCAGAATGCGCCGCCGCGTGCGGCGATCGACTCGTTCGCCCAGGCGTTCCTCTCGAGCCGCGTGGGGCCCGAAGTCGGGTCGGCATCGCTGGTCGTGGTGCATGGGGACAGCGTGCTGTATCTCCGGAGCTTCGGGCTGGCGCAGCCCAGGAGGCAGGTGGCGGCCACGCCCGACGGGACGATCTACCAGGTCGGCTCCAACTCGAAGCTCTTTGTCACCACCGCGGCCATGCAGCTCGTCGAGCAGGGCCGGTTGCGGCTCGATGCGGACATCAACCGCTATCTGGGCGACCTCCAGGTAGACGGCGGCGGAGCCCCGGTGACGATGGCCCAGCTACTCACCCATACCAGCGGCATCGAGGACCGGAAGCTGGGACGGACCCAGGCCCGGGAGGACGGTCCCATCCTCCCGCTGGGCGAATTCTTCCGCCGCTTCCCGCCGCACCGCGCCTTCCCCGGCGGGCAGGAGCTCAACTACTCGGGCAACGCCATGGCGCTGGCGGCGCATGTGATCGAGCAGATCTCCGGCGAACCCTTCGACCAGTATGCCGCCCAGCACATCTTCCTGCCCCTCGGCATGCACAGCGCGACGTTCCATCAGCCGCTTCCCGACAGCCTGCTCGCCCGCCGCGCCGCCATGCCGAACCTGCCGCCGCTCATCGCCTACCCGGCCGGCGGCCTGGCGATGACCACGGCCGACATGGGGCGCTTCCTCATTGCCCAGCTCAACGGAGGCGCAGTGGGGGGCACCGCCATACTCAAGCCGGAGACGGTCGCCCTCATGCAGCGTCATCACTTTCCCGCTGATACCTCGCTGCCGGGCATCGGGTACGGGTTCTTCGAGACGAAACTCGGTGGCCGCCGCGCGCTGCTCCACACCGGGGACTACCAGCACATCTCCGTGCTCTGTCTGATTCCCGAGGCAAAGCTGGGCTTCTTCCTCGTGGTGAATCCGATGGCCGAGCTCAGGGAACCGCTGCTGACCATCTTCTTGAGTTCGTTCGCGGACCGGTTCCTCCGACCGGCGCCCGCTCCGCCCGCCGCGCCCGCCCCGGCCGCCGAGGTTCCGGCCACCGTCGCCAGCGGGCTGGTGGGGTTCTACCGGGATCATGCCATCCCGGCCACGAGCCTGGAGCGGTTCTTTGTCGGTCTGTTGTTCGGTGAGGGAGACGCGCGGGTGACCTACGATGCCGATCGGAAGACCCTGCTGTTTCAGCCGCCCGACGCTGAGCCGCTCCCGCTCACCCCCCTCGGCGACGGCCGATTCCGGACCACGGATGAAAAGCTCGGAGCCCAGCTCGAGTTCCGGATGGCCGGCGACCGCGCCGCTGCCCTCTACGTCAGCGCCGGTGCGCTCGGGGCGTACACCTTCGGGCGCATTCCCGGACTCCTGTCGCAGCGGATCCAGGTTGGCTTCTTCCTGGGCACGCTGGGTCTCTTTTCGCTCTGGCTGCTCACCGTGCTGATCCGATTCGGCCGAGCCCGACTGTCCCGCGCGCCGGTGGGCTCCGGAGCGCGCCGGGACGAGCGGGTGCCGCTGTGGGCCGCGTCGGTCACCGCGCTCTTCGGCGCGGGCGGCTTTGTGCTGTTCAGTCTCCTGGGACTGAGCGTGCCCTCGGTCGCGATGATGACGGGCATCCCTGCCGCATTCCGTGCCCTGCCGCTCGCGTTCACCGCCGCCTGCCTGTCTGCCGTGGCCCTGCCCTACGCGCTCGCTTCGGTGTGGCGCCGCGGCACCTTCGGCCTCGCTCTTCGGCTGCTGTTCACGGCGACCGCCCTGGCCGGCATCGCCTTCGTCCCGTTCTGCTGGTACTGGCGTCTGCTCGGGGTGCACCTCTAGCAGCGGGAGCGCGGTCCTCCCAGAAGGCGACCCGGCAGCGTCCCAGCCGTCCCTACCCGTTGGGGGAGCGATTA
>JBGQJV010000260.1:0-6051 GCA_041499215.1 Gemmatimonadota bacterium
GGCACCTGTCCGAAGGAGTGTGGCCATGGCGGACGAGCGTGCGGTGACGGGACCGGTCCGACCCGTCCCTCAGGCAGACGTGAAATACCGCGAACGCGAGAACCACGCGCGAATCGAACGGCATCAGCGAGCGGCGCTGGACGCAGCTGGCCTGCTGCAGACGGCCAGCGTGGAGGGGCCACCCGAGCGGCCAGTCTGGTTGCGCGCGGTCGTCCTGCTCATGGAGGCTGTAGGCGCCGACTTCGGGACGATGACCCACCTCCTGGGCGAGGAGGGTCGGCGGCACCGGATCACGCGTGGCGGCGGCCTCCACGAGTCGCGTTCCCGGCGGGGGTCCGGTCCTCTGCATGGGGAGGGCGCACCCGGCACGGCATCGATTCGGGTAGAGACCGATGTGTTCCAGTCCGCCGCCACAGGTGGCGTGACACCCAGCCAGCCGGTTGCCGGCGCCACTTCCTCCTTCCACGCACTCCTCTACTCGTCCGGAATGACCCAACCCCTGGGCTGCCTCAGCCTGTATTCGGGCAAGGACCTGTCGCTCGGGGCCGACCGGGTGGCCTTCATCCATGCCGTCGCGGCCTTGCTGGCACCGGAGCTGGCCAGCGCTGCCCTCCCCGCTCCGTCCGAGTAGACCGACCCATGTCCCGGCGCCGGCGTCGAGGTGATCGCCGCCGACCCTCAGACAGCTTGTCAGCCCGCGGGAGCGGAGCGACCGTGGGATCTCCGAGCGGCCTTACTCGGAGATCCCTCGCTGCGCTCGGGATGACAGGTTGTCAGAGCGTCATCGTCGAGATGACCCTCAGGAACCTGCCTTCGCTGGCATCTGTCCAAGCAGTCGCAACAGCCCATCCAGCACAGTGAGCGGGTGAGGCGGGCAACCCGGAATCCACAGGTCCACCGGCAGGTCGGCTGGCGCGCCGTTATCGACCTCGGGACTACCCCGGAACGGCCCACCGTTGATGGCGCAGGCCCCGACCGCGATCACCAGCCGCGGCTCCGGAATCGCTTCGTACGTCCGGTATACCGCATCCCGCATGTTCCGGCTCACCGCCCCGGTGAGTACCAGTCCGTCCGCGTGCCTCGGGGACGCCACGAACTGTACCCCGAAGCGCGCCATGTCGAAGACGACATTGCCCAGCGCGACCAGCTCGGCCTCGCAGCCGTTGCAGCTTCCGGCGGCGACGGAACGCAACCGGAGGGACCGGCCAAACAGCTTTCGGGTTTGCGCCTCGAGCGCCTGGATGGCCGGCGCCTCGCCTGATCCGGCAACCAGGTCCTGCCGTTCCCCAGCCGCAATCCGGTAGTCCCTGGTATAGGAAACCGCGCCGAAACGGCAGCGCGATGCCTCCTCGGGGGAGAACAGGCATGCCCCGAGGTCGAGCGACGCCTGGCCGTCGGGGCCGACCACCAGCGCCGCGGAGGGCATGAGATCCCGGCACTCCCGGCACCCGCTCTCGCACCGGGCGGGATCAAGGAGCGGCCGGCCGCGGAACCGCTCGGGGAACTCGGTCTCGCCCTCGGGAAAGGGCGAGGTGCGCGTCCCTTGCGCCCATCGGGTACGAAGAAAGTCCAGCATCAGAGATCATGCCCCGCGTACGAGAGGTTGAAGCTCTTGTTGCACAGCGGAAAGTCCGAGATCTGGTTGCCGGGCATCGCCGCCGCGAGCGCACTCCAGTTGTGGAAGGAGGGGTCTACCACCTTGTGGCGGCGGACCCGCCCGGCATCATCGGTCATCACCACATGGGCGATCTCCCCCCGCCAGCCTTCTTCCAGGGAGACGACGAGCTCGTTCGGTCTCAGGGCGCCGCAGTCGACCTGCACCGAACCCCTTGGGAGGGCCCCGAGCTGGTCGATGACGAACTCCAGCGATCGTTGAACCTCCAGCCACCGCACCAGGGTGCGGGCGAGCACATCCCCCGCCCAGGCTGTCGCCACCGGGATGTGCGCAAAGCGGAACAGCCCGTAGGGGTGGTCGTGCCGGACGTCCCGGGGGACCTCGCACGCCCGGGCGGCCACACCGACGAGGCCAAGGTCGAGACAGGTCTGGTGCGGAACCACGCCCACCCCTTCAAGCCGCGCCTGCACCGAGGCGTTCTTGAGCATGAGATGGCCGACTGGCTCCAGTTCGGCCGACAGGACCTCCAGCCTCGAGCGCATCTCCCCCGCCATCGCGGGGGGGATGTCGAACAGCGCCCCGCCCGGCCGGATGAGACCCCGGCCGTAGCGGTTCCCCGACAACGTCATCAGGAGATTCAGGCATTCGCCCCGCATCCGTCCGAAGTAGGCCGCCGCCGGCTGATACGCGATATCGCCGGCGATCGCGCCCAGGTCGCCGATGTGGTTGGCCAGACGCTCAAGTTCGAGCGCGATGCCCCGGACGGTCTGGGCCCGCGGGGTCTTCCGGCTCCGGGCCAGTGCCTCGATGGCGCCACAGGCGGCGCTGGCATGGCCGATGACGGTATCACCCGCGATCGACTCTGCCACAAGGACGGCATCGGGCCAGCTCCGGGTCTCCAGCAGGCGTTCCACCCCGCGGTGCTGGTAGCCCAGCATGATCTCCAGAAACAGCACCTCCTCGCCGTGCGCCTGGAACCGGAAGTGTCCAGGCTCGATGATGCCGGCGTGCACCGGGCCCACCGCGACCTCATGGACCTCATCTCCGCTGAACTGGAAGAACGGATAGCGCTCCCGATCGATCTGGGTTGGAATGGCCCCAGGCCTCCCGTGATCCGCGGGATGTCGTCTGACCGGCTTGAGCCACGGATGCCCTTCGGGCGTGACCTCGCACTGCTCCGCGATTTCGCGCTCGAAGAGGTGCGCCTCGGGGCAGTCCGGTGTCAGGGCGGGATAACGCTCGTCAACCAGTGTTGCAACCGCCCCCAGCTGCCCGCGCTCATCCTGGGCGAGCACCGCGAGGAGCAGGGTCCGATTGCCCGTGTCAGGAGACCCGAACAGGGCGACCAGGCGCCACCGGTCCCGGACCGCCTGCGTCACCGTGTCGCGGAACCGGGACACCGACTCGACGGGCATCGCGGCCAGGGGAATCGCGCGGCGGTTCCGGAGCCCGAGGGTATCGAACGTGGTCACGGCGCCGGAACACCCAGGCCCCGGGCTGCAGCCGTGATCACGGAGTGCAGGGGGAGGGGCACGTACAGCCCGAGCATCAACACGACGGCGAGCAGAATCGCAGGCCCGCCCACGAGCAGGAGACTCTCGCGCACCACCGGAGCCGGCTGGTCGGCAGGCGCGTAGACCACCTCGAGCACCACAGAGGCCATGCCAACGAAGATGACGACCAGCAGGACGACGACCACCAGAGCAATCCAGGGGTGCCCCTGGGCGAAGGCCGCATTGAGGATGGTGAACTCGCTCAGAAACAGGCCGAACGGGGGCGACCCGGTCACCGCAAACAGCCCCAGCAACAGCAGCACGCCCGAGACCGGCAGCCGGCGAAGGATGCCTTTGGCCTGATCGGCCGAGGCCGACCCGGTCGCCAGGACGACATTCCCGACCGCGAGAAACACCACACCTTTGGTGAGGGCGTTGTTGACCAGGTGCAGGACCGTGCCATAGGGCCCCACCCCGCCGAGCCCGAGACCCAGTACCAGCAGGCCCATGTGCTCGACGCTGGAGTAGGCGAGCAGCCGCTTGAGATCTCCCTGCCCGATCATGAACGCTGCCGCCACGATCAGGGAGACGACGCCGAACGCGAGCAGGAGTGGCTGGACGAACTTCGCGAGGCCGGCGGCGAGGGTGATCTCGGTGATGCGCGCGACGCCCAGGAAGGCGCAGCTGGTCAGCCCGCCAGCCATCAGCCCGGCCACCAGACTCGGTGCCTCGCCATAGGTGTCGGGCTTCCAGGCGTGCAGCGGTGCCAGACCCATCTTGGTGCCGTACCCGACCAGCAGGAAAATGAAGGCGGTCCTGAGCAGCGAAGGATGCAGGCTGGTGGCGCCCGAGATCAGATCCTCGAGCAGCAACGGATGGCCCCAGCTCTGCGCCGCCGCGAGGAAGAAGGTCCCCAGCAGTGCCAGGGCGATGCCCACCGATGACAACAGCAGGTACTTCCAGACCGCTTCGAGCGAGCGCCGGTCGTGCCGGTGATAGACCAGCGGCGCCAGGGTGAGGGTGGTCGTTTCCATGCCCACCCACAGGAGCGCGAGATGGTGGCTGAGGGAAACGAGCGTGGCGGCCGCGAGGAATCCGAGCAGACCCGTGACGAAGACGCGTCCCCCGCGGGGGGGCTCCCGCTTGAGGAAGCCGACTGCGTAGACCGCGATGACCAGGAAGAGGGTGCTCACCAGTGACAGGACCAGGAGACCGAGCGGGTCGATCGCCAGCCAGGCCCCGGGAATCGGGCCGCCCATGTCGCCCCACAGGCGGGCGACCAGTCCCAGGTGCACCGCCGCGGTGCCAACCAGAACCGTGCTGCGCAGGCCGACCGAGCGGACCAGATAGGCGGCGCCGCTCGCGACCGCCGGCAACAGGATAAGCAGGAGGAGCTGCATCAGTCCTTGAGCTCGGACAGCCGGGTGGAATCCAGTGAATCGAACGCGCGATTGATGTGGAACACCACGATCCCCATGATGAAGATGCCCACGAAGATGTCCAGCAGGACACCGAGCTCGACCAGGAACGGCACCCGTTCGACCTGGCTCAAGCCGAAGACGAAGATGCCATTCTCCAGCACCAGGTAGCCCACCACCTGGCTCAGTGCCTTGTTACGGGTGGTCAGCACCAGCAGACCGACGATCACCGTCGAGAGGGCGACCGGGATCAGGAGACTGCTGTCGGACTCCGGCAGCGGAATGCGCTGGGCAATGCCGAAGGAGAGCGCGACCGCCAGGGCCCCGAGCGCGATCGAGGTGGAGAACCCGATCAGCGGCTCGATCTCGCGCCGCACCGCCGCCTCCCGGATGGCCCACGACAGGAAGCTCGGCAGGATCACCGTCTTGACCAGGAATGTTCCCACCGACAGGCCGATGGTGTGGACCGACCAGCTGGGGTGGAGGGCGATCGGCAGCGCCGCGAGCAGGGCCCCCTGGATGGCGGTGGCGCGGATGGTCGAGCTCAGCCGGGTGGTGCCCAGGACCCAGAAGTTGGTGAGCACCACACACAGGAGCAGCAATTCATGCAGACCAGTCATCGCTTACCTCAGCAGCAGGATGACAGCGACGATCGCCAGCGCCGACGCCGCGACCAGGAACTGGGGTACCCGGTTCATGCGGAGCCGGGCCATGCTCGACTCCACGACCCCGACGCCGATGGCAACAACCCCAAGCCCGGCCACCAGGACGATCGGCGCCAGCCACGGCGGCAACCGGCCGAGCGGTACCAGGACGCCGACGACCAGCGCGCCGAACAGCGCCAGCTTGACCGCGTTGCCGAACAGGATCATGGCGAGCTCGGGACCGCTGTGGTCCAGCACGATCACCTCGTGGATCATCGTCAGCTCCAGGTGGGTTGCCGGGTCGTCCACCGGAACCCGCGAAGTCTCCGCCAGTGCCAGCATGAACAGGGCAGCGGCGGCCAGCACCAGCGAAGGGGCCGCGCCGGTCCACACCGCGGCCAGGCGTCCGCCGAGCATGCCTGCCAGCGAAATCTCGCCGGTAGCCAGGACCAGGACGGTCAGGCAGAGGAACAGCGCGGGCTCGGCAAAGGCCGACACGGTGACCTCGCGGCTGGCGCCCATGCCCTCGAAGCTCGAACCGGTATCGAGCCCGGCCAGCACCAGGGCAAACCGCCCGAGCCCGAGGAGGCCGGTGAACGCAACCAGGTCACCGCGGAAGCTGAGGAGTGCGGCATGTCCGTCCAGCGGAAGCAGCGTGGCGGCAACCACCACCGTGGCGACCACGACGACGGGACCGATCCGAAACACCGGCGTCGTGGTCCTGCTGTACACCACACTCTTGCGGAGCAGCTTGCTGAGGTCGCGGTACAGCTGCAGCACCGGAGCGCCGCGTCGGCCGGTGAGCAACGCCCGAGTGCGAGTCGCGAGCCCCGGCAGCAGCGGGGCAACCGCGAGTACGAGCAACAGGGCAAGTAGAGGAC
>JBGQJV010000261.1:0-6037 GCA_041499215.1 Gemmatimonadota bacterium
CCCGCGGTCTATCCCAGTGGCTCGAACCGGGCGGTGAAGTGCCGCAGGAAGGGGGCCTGCTCCACGAAACGGTACCCGCCCACCCGGGCCCGGCGGGCGAAGACATTCAGGATGGCTTCCACCACGTAGTCCACGTGACTCTGGGTGTACACCCGGCGGGGGATGGCCAGCCGGACCAGCTCCATCGGTGCGGTGCTTTCCCGGCCGGTGGCCGGGTCGCGCCGTCCGAACATCACCGTCCCGATCTCCACCGCGCGGATTCCCGCCTCGCGGTAGAGCTCGACCACCAGGGCCTGACCCGGTAACTCGAGCGGCGGGATCTGCGGGAAGAGCGCCGCGGCGTCGATGTAGACGGCATGCCCGCCCGGTGGCTGCACGATCGGCACCCCCGCGTCCGAGATGTGGCGGCCGAGGTACGTGGTCGACGTGATCCGGTAGAGCAGGTAATCCTCGTCGAGCGCCTCGTACAGCCCCACCGCGATGGCCTCGAGGTCCCGGCCGGCCAGACCGCCGTAGGTCGGGAACCCCTCGGTCAGAATCAGCAGGTTCCGCTCTTGCTGGGCAACGCCGGCGTCATTGCTGGCAATGAACCCGCCGATGTTGGCCAGGCCGTCCTTCTTCGCCGACATGGTGGCCCCGTCGGCCAGAGAAAACATCTCGCGGGCGATGTCGATAGGGGCGCGATCGGCATAGCCCGCCTCCCGCAGCTTGATGAAGTACGCGTTCTCCGCGTAGCGACAGGCGTCGATGTAAAGCGGAATGCCGTGCCGACGGCACACCTCCGATACCGCGCGGACGTTGGCCATGGAGACCGGCTGCCCGCCTCCGGAGTTGTTGGTGACCGTGAGCATGCACAGCGGGATTCGCTCCCGCCCGACCTCGGCAATGAGCCGCTCCAGCGCGGGTACGTCCAGGTTCCCCTTGAAGGGATGCACCACCGATGGCTGCCGGCCTTCGGCAATCACCAGGTCAACGGCCCGGGCACCGGTGAACTCGACGTTGGCCCGGGTGGTGTCGAAGTGGGTGTTGCTCGGCACCACGTTGCCCGGCTTGCACAACACCGAGAACAGAATCCGCTCTGCCGCCCGCCCCTGATGCGTCGGGAAGACGTACTTGAACCCGAAGATGTCCTGCACCGCCCGCTCGAACCGGTAGAACGATGGACTGCCCGCATACGACTCGTCCCCCCGCATCAGCGCGGCCCACTGCTCGGAACTCATGGCCGAGGTGCCGCTGTCGGTCAGCAGGTCGATCAGGACGTCGTCGGATTTGAGCAGGAAGACGTTGTACGCGGCCTCCCGGAGACGCGCTTCCCGCTGCGCCGGCGTGGTCAGATGGATCGGCTCGACGGTCTTGATCCGGAAGGGCTCGATGATGGTCTTCATGTTGCGTCAGGCGTCAGGGAGGCGAGAAGGTCAAGGCGACAAGGTGATGGACCGAGCGGGGAATATGTGCTTCCAGCACCACCGCCGTCATATTCCTCCGAGTTCAAGGCGCGAGGTCCCGGCTTTCTTGTCGCCGCCTCGTTGCCTCGTTGCCTCGTTGCCTTGTCGCCCTCGTCGCCTCGTCGCCCATGGCTCCATCGTCCCCCGACAAACCCATCGTTGTCGTCGGTGCTGGTGC
Source organism: Gemmatimonadota bacterium (assembly GCA_041499215.1). Classification (GTDB taxonomy): domain Bacteria; phylum Gemmatimonadota; class Gemmatimonadetes; order Gemmatimonadales; family GWC2-71-9; genus JADJOM01. The sequence goes on from JBGQJV010000261.1 coordinate 1,624, forward strand.
GGCGGGCCTCATGGCCGCGATCTTCGCGGCCGGACAGGGGCGCCGGGTGCTGCTGCTGGAGCGGACCCGGGATGGCGGTCGCAAGATCCTCATCAGCGGAGGCGGCCGGTGCAACGTCCTTCCCTCCGAGCTCGAGCCCTCACGTTTCGTCACCGATTCTTCACGTCCCCTGCTTCGCCGAATGCTGCTCGCGTGGCCCCTGGCCGAGCAGCGGGGCTTCTTCGAGGGGTCGCTCGGAATCCAGTTGGCCTTGGAGGCGGAAACCGGCAAGCTGTTTCCGGTGAGCAACCGGGCCCGCGACGTGCGCGATGGCCTCATTGCCCATGCCCGGAACCTGGGAGTGGAGTTCCGGTTCGACGCCCAGGTGCGGGATTGCCGCCCCAGCGGAGCGGAGTGGGTCGTCGAGCTGGAAGGCGAGACGCTCGCCGCCTCCGCGGTGATCCTGGCGACCGGAGGGTTATCGGTCCCCACTACCGGGAGCGACGGCCTTGGCCTGGCCGTGGCCCGCCGGCTCGGTCACCGCATTCACGAGCCCTACCCGGCGCTCACTCCGCTGACCGCCGACCCGCCGGTTCACGCGGCCCTCGCCGGACTTTCGCTGACCGTCACCCTGTCGGCCAGGCTGGAAGGCAAACCGGTGGTGACCACGGGCGGGTTCCTGTTCACCCACAAGGGCTACAGCGGGCCGGCGATCCTGGATCTCTCCCACCTTGCGGTTCGCGCGCGGTTGTCCTCCGCTCCCAGGCAGGAACTGCTGGTGCGCTGGGCTTCACTCAAGGAAGCGGAGTGGGATCGCCGGCTCCAGGAGCGGAGCCGGCGAGGAGTGCTGGCCGTGCTGCGGGAAGAGATTCCCGCCCGTCTCGCCGTGCAGCTTCTGGGCGAAATCCCGCTCGATCCGGCCCGCCAGCTGGCCCAGGTCACCCGCCTCGAACGTCGCTCCCTGGTGGACCGGCTGGTCCGCTACCCTCTGCCCTGGACCGGCGATGAGGGCTACCGTAAGGCGGAGGTCACTGGAGGGGGGGTGGCCCTGGGCGAAGTCGACCCGGTGACGATGCAAAGCCGCCGCCTGCCGGGGCTGTACCTCTGCGGCGAGCTCCTGGATGCGTTCGGCCCGATCGGGGGGCATAACTTCGCCTGGGCCTGGGCGACGGGCCGCTCCGCCGGGATGGGTGCCGGAAACACCAAGGGGCGGGCCGGAAGGCCCGCCCCTCGAGAGTCGTGAACCCGCGCGCTTACTTGAGGCCGAAGTTTACCCCGACGGTGATCGGGATGAAGTTGGTGTTGCCGCCGGTGGTGTTCACGGTGATGTAGCGGCCCTCGACGAAGATATTCGAATCGGTGCCGGCCTTGAACTTGATGCCCGCGCCGCCGCCGAAGGCGATCTTGGTCTCGGAAGCGGAAGCGGTGATGCCTCCCGCCGTCGCCTCCCCCTTGGCATTCATGAACCCGATGCTGCCGAGCACGTACGGGTGGACCGTGCCCGCGCCGGAGAAGTTGTACAACAGGTTGCCGAACCCGCCGGCCAGCTTGGTCTTCCCGCTCACCCCGTCGAAGCTGTTCTGCCCGTAGTAGAAGTCTCCCCGGACGCCGAGGCCCGAAGGCATGCTGTAGCCCACGTTTGCCAGGCCATGCCAGCCGGTCTTGGCGACATCACCGAAGTCACCCGTCGGGATGGTCACGCCACCACCGACTCCGACACTGACCTGTGCCTGGGCGGCGGCCGCGGTGAGGGCCAAGGCGGCGCCAGCCGCGAGTGCGACGGATACAATCCGCTTCATAAAACACTCCTTGAGAGTTCTGCCCTGGGTTAGCAGCACGGCCCCTTGTGGCCGAGCCCCCGGGCGGCCCGAATATAACTACGCCCCGCCCCGGCTCAGGGCACCACCAGTGTGCCATTTTCGGGTCATAGACCGCCGAAGGAAATGCCGGCCGTGATTGGGGCGAACTGGGGCTTCGATCCGTCGGCATAGACGTTCAGGTACCGGGCTTCGACGAAGAACGCCGTGCTCTTGCCGCCAAAGGTGGCTCCCAACCCGCCGGAGATTGCCGGACTGGTGTCGTACTTCTGCGGGAAGCCGCGCGCGTTGGTCGCCGTCCGGACGTACCCACCTCCTCCGAATACGTAGAAACGATTGGGGGAACGGCGGGCGCCGAACTGGAAGGCGATGCTGGCGAGACCGCCCGCGATCGTCTGATGACCGTCGAAGGCGCTGAGGGGGCTGCGGCCGTAGAACCCATCGAGGCGCAGCCCGAGCGAGGTCGACGCCATCGGGAAGAAGGTGAGGTTGGCGTTGCCGAGCCAACCGCGGTCGACCGCGTCGGCGTAGCTGCGGAGCGGGATCGTCAGCCCACCGCCGAGCGCCAGCCGAATGTCGCCTTGGGCGCTGGCTCCCCTGGTTCCGAGGCAGGCACCAACGAGGGCGAGCGCCACTGTCAGGCGAGTTCGCATTGGGAGTTCCTGAAATGGAGGCTCCCACAATGGCGCTCTATGGGGGGGGAGGCGCGGTAACGGGCATCACAAGAAGGCGGGAGGGCGGAAAGGCAGGAAGGCGGGACGAGTCGGCGACCCTCCCGCCTTCCCGCCCGACCGGCGTACCGCCCGCGCTAGCGAACCAGCGGTACCAGTCGCCTGAGCGAATCGATCGGAGCCTGGGCCACGAGGGAGATCCGGTATCCGTCCTCGTCCACCCAGGTGGCGACGCTTACCCCGTTGGGCGCGGTGCCGAAGGCGGTCTCGCCGTTCTCTAGGGTGGGGTCGTCGATCGGACGGAAGCCGGAGCTGTCCGCCGGGATCAACTGTTGGTCGAGCAGCATTCTCCCGCCGTCCGGGGTACGGTAGACCACTCTGACGACGGCCAGGCCGGCCTGGGCCCCGGGCACGGCGGCGGCGGGTCCTACCTCGATGTGATCGGCGTCCAGTCCACGAACCAGGCGGAGCGCGCCACCCAGGCGCCGGGTGGCCTCAGTCGCCGCGATGTTCCGGAAGCTGGGAGAAACCGGTATCGGTGGTGGAGGATCGGCCCGAGTATCGACCGTCATTGCCGGGGTGGAGCGAGGCACGGTCCGGGAAGCCGCCGGGCGATGCGCGGGAGTCTCCGGCTCACCCGCCGGGGGACCGTCATTCACCGCGGCAGCGGGAGCGGGGACCGGGCTGGTCACTGGGGGCGCTGGGGCGGCGGTCCTCTGGTTGACCCGGACAAGGCTATCCGACGAGGGAGCCGCCAGCGGCATGGGGACACCGGCGCCGTTGCCCGTCTCGGGGCGCGGCGGCCGGGTGCGAGCCGATGCGACCGATTCGAATCCGTCGTTGGCCGACCGCAGGCGATTGGCACCGTACCCGACCACCAGTGCCATCAGCAGCGCGACGATCCACAGCGCGTTGGCGAAGCTGAGCTGCGGAATCCAACGGCGCCCCTCACTACCTGGCACCACTACCATCCCCCCAGGAGTGACGGTCGTCGCCGAATCGGCGTGGGCGAGCTCGGGGTAGGCGTAGTCCACCTCGGCGTACGCGTCACGCCACTCCTCCAACCGGCGAGCGCACGCCCGGCAGTCCCGCACATGATGCCGGATGCGCTCTACATCCGAGACCGGTGCGGAGCCGGAAACCAGCTTCTCCAGCAGGCGCTCGTTCAGGTGGAACATCGGGACTCCGTAAGCGTGTCAGGCAGCTCCTCGCTGCCGAGGCTGCCGGTGCGGGGCCCATACCCTACAGCGTGGGGCCGGACTCCGAAAGCCCAAAGATTGATACCTAGCCTGCAAGGACCGTAGCTACTGCACCCGCCTGGCCAGCTCACGCAGGGAATCGGCCGGCAGAAAACCCGTAAGTGCAAGCCTAAAACCGCTTTGGTGAATCCAGGTCAGGCTCCTGGCCCCACCGGCGACCGGGGTGACCAGGGTGTCGCCTGCGAGCAACGTTGTGGCTGCCAGACCCGCGGCCGCCGGCTCCATGGCTCCCTCTTCCGGCCGCTGCTGATCCAGCCAGAGCTCCCGGCCGGGCGGATCCATGTACACCACCCGGATGACTGCCTGCCGCGGATCGGCGCCAGACACCACGCTTCCGGGCCCCACCATGACTTTGATGGGGGTCAGCCCATCCACCAGACGTATAGATCCGCCGAGCATTCTCACCGCCGCCTCCATCGCGGTTGGCTGGAACCCGCCGATCGCCTGATCCCTCCGGGCGCCGGGGGTGTTGAGGCTGCCCCGCTCGAGCTCCCTGGTCATTGCAGTCTTGCCTGCCAAAGCCTTGGGGGCGGCCATATTAGCCTCCCCGGCAGGAGCGGTCGGAGAGACCCGGTCCTGTTCGGCCGGGGCGTCGGTAGACGCGACCTTGGCACTGGAATCACCCTGGGCGATCGACGGGTTGGTGAGCGCCCTGACCGCCTCCTGCAGAGGCGCCTGATTGGCGGCA
>JBGQJV010000262.1:0-6032 GCA_041499215.1 Gemmatimonadota bacterium
CCCTGGTTCGGCCAATTCACCACCGAAACACGGATCACCGAGTGAGGCCCTCCGTGACCTTCGGTTTCTCCGTGGCTCCGAGGTCCAGCTGGCGGGCCTCACCGCGGACATGCTGGTGGAGGGCACCGCCACCCGTTCCGCCGCCGACATCTCACGCCAGGCTGCCGAGATGGGCGGTAGCCTTACCGCGGGCGCGGGTGACGATCAGGTCAACGTCGGCGGCGAGGTCCTGAGTGAGTCGGCGGAGCGCTACGTCGCGCTGCTGGCGGACGTCGTGCTGCATCCCCGGTTCGCGCCGTCCGACGTCGAGCGGCTCCGGGCCAACAGGGTGCGCGACAACGTCATCGCCCTCAGCTCACCGGGCCAGATCACCCGCCAGAAATTCCGCCAGATGATCTTCGGCGATCATCCGTATGGCCGGGTGTTCGCCCCGGAGGCGATGCTCTCGGGTTACACCGCCGCCAAAGTGCGCGACTTCCACACGAAGAACTACGGTGCCCGGCGGGCCCACCTGTATGTGAGCGGCGTGTTCGATGCCGCGAAGGTGGAGCACGCGGTGCGGAACGCCTTTTCCGGCTGGGCCGGCGGTGTGGCGCCCTCTGTGCGGCCCGCCACCCCGGTCAACCGGCGGCAGCTGGAGCTGATAGACCGGCCGGATGCGGTGCAGAGCTCGCTCCGGGTCGGACTGCCGGTCGCCGACCCGACCAGCCCCGACTGGGTCCGGCTCAACGTGGCCGACGCCCTGCTGGGCGGCGCCTTCGGCTCGCGGATCACCAGCAACATCCGGGAGAACAAGGGCTACACCTACTCTCCGTTCTCGTTCGTGGGAGCATGGCCCGGCACCGGCGTGTGGGTGGAGGTCGCCGATGTGACCACCAATGTCACGGGGCCTTCACTGAAGGAGATCTTCTACGAGGTGGACCGGCTCCGGAGCGAGGCGGCCCCCGAGCCCGAGCTGACAGGCATCAAGAACAACATGGTCGGGCTGTTCACCATCCAGAACAGCTCGAGGGGCGGGCTCATTGGCCAGCTGCAGTTCGTGGACCAGTACGGTCTGGGAGACGCCTACCTCTCCGGCTATGTCAAGAACGTCATGGCCGTCACGCCGGCGGATGTTCAGCAGATCGCGCAGAAGTACATCGACCCCAGCCGCATGACGATCACCGTGGTGGGAGACAAGAAGGTCGTCGAGCCGCAGCTCGAGCCGTACCGGGCGGGGGTACCGTAGCGGGAAAGGGGGAAGGGGCGGGAAAGGCGGGAGGGCGAGGACTGTCATCCCGAGGAGCGCGGCGACGGCGGATTCGGGCAGCAGTCAGGCAGCTCAGCGAGGCACTGGCGACGGTGCATCCGGATTGAGAAGACCCGGAAGGGTACCCGAAGCGCCCCGGTCGCCGGCGCCCGAGTATGCCGTGCCCGTCAGCCTTCGTCGGAGAGGTTCGCGAGCTATTCACTCCTGAGCGCGGCCAGCGGATCGGCCCGCGCCGCACGATTGGCCGGCACCCAGCTCGCCAGCAGGGCGGTGGCAGTGAGTACTACGGCCACGGCCAGGAAGGTGACGGGGTCGAGCGGATCGACCCCATACAGCAGGTCGCGCAGCAGACGGGTGACCGCGAGCGCACCCAACAGGCCGATGGCCACACCGAGGCTCGCCAGTAGCATCCCGTGTCTGAGGACCAGCCGCAGCACCTCCGCCGGCCGCGCGCCCAGGGCCAGCCGCACTCCGAACTCCCGCACTCGGCCGTTCACGGTCAGGGCGACCACACCATAGATCCCGATCGCCGCCAGCAGCATCGCCGTCGCCGCGAAGGCGACCAGCAGCGTGTTGGTCAGGCGGCGGGTGGCGAGCGAGCCAGACAGGAGCCGCGGCATGGTCTGGACCTCGTAGAGCGGCAGCGCCGGATCGAGCGCCGCCACCTGTGTGCGGATCCCCGCCGTGAGGGCCTCCGGCGCGGACTCGGCGCGCACCACGAGGTACATGGTGAACGGGGTGGCCTGCTGGAACGACTCGTACACCTGGAGGCTCGGCTCCTCGTCGAGACTCTCGTGCTTCACGTTGGGCGCAATGCCCACGATCGTCAGCCAGCGAGTCGACGAGGTGTCCCCGGTATGGCGGAACCGCTTGCCAATGGCGTCCTGTCCCGGCCAGAAGTGCTTCGCGAACGATTCGTCGACCACCGCGACCCGCAACGAGGACTCGACGTCGCCATCCTGGATCGGGCGACCACGCAGGATCGGCGTGCCGATCGCCGCGAAGTAGCCCGGCGTCACGAACCGGATGTTCGCCACTTTCACCGGCTCTCCCAGCAGGGCGGGTTTTCCCTCGGCCTCCACGTTGTCCTGCGGGTTGCCCCGGGTGAAGGGCACGCGCGACACGACCCCGGCGGCCTGCACCCCCGGCAGCGCCTTTACCCGGTCGAGCAGCTGACCGTAGAAGCCGCGGACCACGGTGTCGTTAGGGTAGCGTGCCACCGGCGGCTGGAGCCGCCCGACGAGCACGTGCTCCGCGCGGAAACCGGGGTCCACCGCCAGCAGGCGGCCAAAGCTGCGCAGCAGCAGCCCGGCCCCGACCAGGAGCACCAGGGACAGGGCGAACTGCACCACCACGAAGGCGTTGCCCATCCGCAGGGTGGCGCCGGTGGCGGTACCGCGCGATCCGTCCTTCAGTCCGTCCTGCAGATCGACCCGCGCGCCGCGCAGCGCCGGCGCCAGACCGGACAGCACGCCGGACAGGAGCGCGATGGCCGTGGTCAGCAGCAGGACCGGCAGGTCTACGTGCGCCTGCTCCAGGCGCGGAACCTGAGCCGACCAGGCGTGGCGGAGGGCGCCCACACCGGCATAGGCGAGCGCCAGGCCGGCCGCCGCGCCCGCCAGCGAGAGCAGCACACTCTCGGCGAGCAGCTGGGCCACGATCCGGCCAGGACTGGCACCGAGGCAGCAGCGGACGGCCATCTCGCGCCGCCGCGCCGTGGCCCGGGCCAGCAGGAGGTTGGCCACGTTGCTGCACGCGATGAGCAGGACCAGCGCGGCCGCGCCCTGGAGAATGAGCAACGGCCGGCGCACCTGTTCGATCAGCCGCGCCGTGAGCGGCATGGCCACGATCCGGGCGCCCTCCTTGGAGACCTGGGGGAAGACGTCGCGCCGGTCGGCCGCGAAGGCATCGGTCACCGCCTTGATGTCGCGCGCGGCGTCCGCCGCGGTGAGCCCCGGCTTGAGGCGTCCGATCAGCGAGAAACACCAGCAGTTGAAGCGCACCGGATCGGGCTGGAGCGGCACCCACAGGTCGGAGTGGTACGGGAAGTCCACGTCCGCCGGCATCACCCCGACGACGACGGTGGGAACATCGTTGAGCGAGATGGACCGGCCGACGATCGCCGACTCCCCGGCGAACCTGCGCTGCCATACGCCGTATCCGAGGATCACGACCGACGGGCCGTTCGGCGCGTCCTCCTCGGGGAGGAAGCCGCGGCCGAGGAGCGGCGAACGACCGAGCACTTTGAAGAAGTTGTGGGTGACGGTGGCGCCCTCCAGCCGCTCCGGCTCACCGGCTCCCGTCAGCGTCACGCCGGCGCGCCCGTAGGCGGCCAGCTACTCGAAGCTCCGGTTGCGGTCGCGATGGACGATGTAGATGCCGGTCGGCATGTTCACCTCCGGCAACCCCTTCTCCGGAGCCGTGCCCCAGTAGGTCACCAGCCGCTCGGGTTCGGGGAACGGCAGGGGCTTGAGCAACACGGTGTTGACGACGCTGAAGATCGAGGCGGTGGCCCCGATGCCGAGTGCCAGAGTGAGCACCGCGACGGCAGTGAAGCCGGGGCGGGTGGCGAGTAGGCGCACGCCGAGGCGCAGGTCCTGGCGCAGGCGGGCGAGGTGGCCGCCACTCGCTGGCCCGCCCAGAGGAATGACTTCCGGGCCGGCGGCACACTCGGTGCCGCGCAGGGCGGCAGCCAGGGCGCCAGGGTCGCCGACTTCTTCCAACGCCAGGCGCTGCGCGTCCGCGTCGGCCACCCCGCGACCCAGCAGCTCGCGATAGCAGTCCTCGAGGTGCTGGACCAGCTCCTCGGTGATGTCCGCCTCGCGGGCGGGGGCCAGCCCCAGGGGACTGAGTCGGCGCCCGATCTCCGCGCGCCAGTCAGGCACGCTGGATCCCCGCGATGCGGTTGATGGCCAGGACGAACTCCCGCCAGCCCCGCCGCTGGGCCGCAAGCACGCGGTGCCCTTCCGCGGTCAGGCGGTAGTACCGGCGGCGGCGCTGGCCGGCTTTTTCCACCCAGCGGCCCTCGATCCAGCCGCGCTTCTCCAGGCGGTACAGCAGCGGGTACAGCGAAGCGACGTGGAACCGGAGCACCCCGCGCGATCCCGAGGTGATGCGTTTGCTGAGGTCGTAGCCGTGCCGGGGTTCCTGCTCGACCAGCGCTAGAATCAGCAGCTCGGCGCTGCCCTTCTTGAGCTCCCGGTCGCGCATGGCGTCGATACGTGGCATAGCCATATATGTGCATCACAGCGATGCCATGTCAAGATCTCGCCCGTTCCCCCGCGCCCCGAGCCACCTCGCGCCGCCACCCGGCCGGCTGCATCTTCCGGAGACTCTCACCCCCGAGCCCCGTGACGACCCCGACGGCCCCCGGCCGGAGCCACCAGCGCTGGTACATCCTGGCGCTCCTCTTCCTGGCCAGCTTCGTCGCCTACCTGCTCCGCACCAACATGTCGGTGGCGGGCGAGCGGATCATGGGCGACCTGGGCCTGTCCCAGATCCAGCTGGGCGCGATCCTCGCCGCCTTCGCCTGGGGCTACGCGATCTTCCAGTTTCCGGGCGGGGTATTCGGCGACACCCTCGGCGGGCGCCGGGCCCTCACGATCATGGCCATCCTCTGGGGCCTGCTGACCCTGATGACTGCCATGGTCCCGGGCCGGACGCTGGCGACGCCCACGGTGATTCTGGTCTGCCTCGCCGGGCTCCGCTTCCTGCTGGGGGCAGCCCAGGCTCCGCTGTATCCGGTGACCAGCGGCGGGACCACCTGTCTGTGGTTCCCGGTGTCCGGCTGGGCCTTCCCCAATGGCCTGACCAACGCGGGACTCACGCTCGGGTCGGCCGCAACCGGGCCGCTGATCGCATGGCTGATGGAGACCATGGGATGGCGCCAGTCGTTCGTGATCACCGCACCGCTCGCCTTCCTGCTGGCAGCCGTGTGGTGGTGGTACGCCCGGGACCGCCCCGCGGACCACCCCCGCGTGAGCCAGGCCGAGCTGGATCTCATCAACGCTGGCCGGCCGGCCGCGGCGACCGGCACCGCGGACCCGGGAGCGTGGAAGCGGCTGCTCCAGAACCGCGAGATCCTGCTGCTGACCGCCAGTTACTTCTGCAGCAACTACGTCTTCTACTTTTTCTTCAACTGGTTGTTCATCTACCTGGTGGAGAACCGCGGATTCAAGGCGCTCGAGGGAGGCTTCTACGCCGCCGCGCCGTGGATCGTGGGTGCGCTGGGAGCGCTGGCGGGTGGACTCTGGGGCGACCGGCTCAGCCGCCGGCATGGCCTCAAACTGGGCACCCGGGTACCCTGCGTCATCGGCCTGACCCTCACGGCGCTGCTGATCCTGCTTGCCGCCACGGCGCAGGATCCCCGCCTGGCGGTGGTGTACCTGTCGCTCTGTCTCGGCTGCCAGCAGCTCACCGAGGGTCCGTTCTGGGCCGCTGCGATCGGCATCTCCGGCCGGAATGCCTCCGCCGGGTGCGGCATCCTCAACACCGGCGGCAACGCCGTCGGCGGTGTAGGTGCGCTCGCAGTGCCGCTCGTGGTGCAGTCTCTGGGGTGGCCCGCGGCACTGGCGAGCGCATCGATCTTCGCCCTGGCCGGGGCCGTCCTATGGTTCTGGATCCGGGCGGATCGGGCGATGGCCTGAGGTCAGGGCGAGGCCGGGATGTCGACCTACGGCCCTCCGCGGCCCGGTGTTGAGCTGTGACCCGTGAGGATCTGCCACCGGTCACCACGGTGAACCAGCGCCATTGTGAGCGTACCGCCGAAGATGAACCGCTTTCC
>JBGQJV010000263.1:0-6012 GCA_041499215.1 Gemmatimonadota bacterium
CACTCCGAAGCGGTGGGCAATCGCCTCGCGCAGCCAGCCGATCTGCTCGACCCGATCCGGCCGCGGCAGGGCGGCCAGCACCGGCTCGTACATCCCGGCCAGGAGCAGCTCGACCTTCCCGTCCGCTACCAGCCGGCCCAGGTGGTCCAGGTAGTCCGTGCCGTGTCGCTCCAGCCACTCCAGCAGCGGACCCGACAGGTGCAGCACCACAGGCAGGAAGCCATCGGCCTCGGCCCGTTCCAGGAACGGCTGGTAGACCTCTTCGAGGTGCTGCTGGAAGACCGAATCGAAGTTGCCAACCGGCTGGTGCAGGTGGACGCAGAAGACGAACCGGATGGGGTTGTGCATGGGGGAGGAAGGTAAGGCGTCAGACGGCATGCGTCAGGGGATTTGAGGCGCAAGGCGATAAGGCGACGAGGCGACGGGGGCATGGAGGAAAGTCCGGTTTGGGGTAGATTCCCCCGTTCCGGAATGGGGAACCGGACCTCTGGTCACCCCGCCCCCGGTCGCCTTGTCGCCTTGCGCCCTCTACCCATGCGCCACGACATCCACACCTGGCAGAGCCCGATCCTCGGCCGCGAGATGACCCTGCAGGTGGTGGGGCACGCGGGGGCGCGGGTCCTGGTCTTCCCGACCAGCATGGGGACCTACCGGGAGTGGCCCGATCGGCGGATGCATGAGGTGCTGGGGGATCAGATCGAGCAGGGGTGGATCCAGCTGTTCTGCCTGGACCAGCCTCACGCCGAGAACTGGGGCAGCGAGTCGGTGCACCCGGGGCACCGGGCCTGGGTGCACGTGCTCTACTACCGGTACGTGCGGGAAGAGGTCATTCCCTTTACCATCTCGCGGAACCCCGATCCGTTCGTAGTCGCCACCGGCGCGAGCCTGGGTGCGAGTCACGCGATGACCTACGGACTCAAGTACCCCGAGACCGTGGGACGGATCCTGGGTATGAGCGGGCTGTACGACATTACCCGGATGACCGGCGGGTACGCCGACGACACCGTCTACGCCGTCAATCCGATGGCGTTCATGCGGCATGAGCACGATCCCGGCCGCCTCGCCGCGTTCAAGCGGCAGGACATCATCCTCGCCATCGGCAGGGACGATCCCATGTACGAGAGCAATGCGGACTTCTCGGCACTCTTGTGGCAGAAGGGGATCGGCAACGCGCTTCGGGCCTGGGACGGGCATGCGCATGACTGGCCGTACTGGGAACAGATGGTCCGGGTCTACCTGCGGGGGCACGACTGACCTGGGCAGGAGTAAGGAGTAAGGAGTCAGGAGTAAGGAGTAAGGAGTAAGGAGTGAAGGATGCCAGGGGAGGTAGCGCGGCGGCAAATGGTACCAGGCGTACCTTCGCCCTGCTCCTTACTCCTTACTCCTTACTCCTTACTCCTCACTCCGCACTACTCACACTCACCCTCACACCGTGGGCACATGACCAAGCGCGTCGGTCTGCTCGTCGGCCGGGAGTGGAGTTTCCCGCCGGCGTTCATCGATGAAGTCAACCGCCGCGCCGCCGGCGTCACGGCGGAAATGGTCTCGATCGGCGGGGTGGCGATGGACCAGCCGTGCCCCTATGACGTGATCGTCGATCGCATCTCCCACGAGGTGCCGTTCTACCGCTCGTACCTCAAGCAGTGCCTGCTCCTGGGGGCGGCGGTGGTCAACAATCCGCTGATGTGGACCGCCGACGACAAGTTCTTCGGGGCGGCACTGATCACCAGGCTCGGGCTGGCCAGCCCCAGGACCGTGGTGCTGCCCAACAAGGACTACATCAAGGGCATCGTGCCCGACGAGAGTCTCAAGAACCTGCAGTACCCGCTCGACTGGGAGGGAATCGTCCGGCACGTGGGGCTGCCGTGCGTGCTCAAGGACGCGCATGGCGGTGGCTGGCGGGACGTCTACATCTGCCATTCGCTGGAAGAGCTGATTCAGAACTATGACCAATCCGGCCTGCTCACCATGATCGTGCAGGAGTTCATCCAGTTCGAGCAGTTCGTCCGCTGCATGTGTCTGGGCCAGGAGGAGATCCTGGTGATGGGCTACGATCCCAAGGCCCGCCGCTATCACCCGGGTGAGAACTATCTGGCTCCGCCGCTCCGGGAGCGGGTGGTGCGCGACGCCACCACCATCGTCCGCGCCCTGGGGTACGACATGAATTCGATCGAGTTCGCCATCCGGGGTAGCGTGCCCTACGCGATCGACTTCATGAATCCGGCGCCGGACATGGATGTCTATTCGCTGACCCGACCCTATTTCGAATGGGTCGTGACCCATATGGCCGACCTGGTGATCCGGCTGGCCAAGAACGGCCGGCGGCAGGTGGACCAGTCGGGGTGGGCTGGGATGTTTGCTTCAAGCCGGCGCAGTTGAGTTCCAAGTTCCGAGTGCGAAGTGGGTTCGGCCTGCGAAACTCTGAACTTGGAACTCTGAACCCGGAACATCATGAACGAAGCCATTGCGCACTACCACGACCTGCTCTCCAACGCCGATCTGGCGCAGGCCTCGCACGCCATGCTGGAAGACCAGCTCCGGCGGGGAAACCTGGTCTTCGGCGACCGGACGCTTTGCACCGTGCTCCGGCCCAGGTTCTTCACCGGCGCCGCGCTCCGAACCCTCGAGAGCCGAGTCCGGCGGCTCATGCTGGCCTTCCGGAAGGCGCACGAGGCGGCGATGGCCAACGCCCTGCTCCGGGCCCAGTTCCGGCTGGCCGACTGGGAGGAGGCGCTGGTGCTGGCCGACCCGGGGTACCGGAGTCCGAGCCCGCATGGCCGGCTGGACTGCTTCCAGGTCGACGCCACGGACACCCTGGCGCTGACGGAGTACAACGCCGAGACGCCGGCCGGGGCGGGGTACAACGATGCCCTGGCCGCGGCCTTTGCCGTGATCCCGGTGATGCGCGCGTTCGGGCGGCGGTACAGTGCCCGGCCGCTGCCTGCGCGCACTGGCGTGGCCACGGTCGTGCTCGACGCCTGGCGGGAGTTCTCCGGCCGGTGGCAGGGGCCCAGGATCGCCATCGCCGACTGGGACGACGTGCCGACCCGCGCCGAGTTCGAGTTGTTCCGGGCCTACTTCGGCACCCTGGGGCTGGAGGCGGTGATCGTCGACCCGCGCTCGATGGAGTACCGGGGAGGGCGCCTCTACGCCGGCGGAGGCCCCGTCGACCTGATCTACAAGCGGGTGCTGATCAACGAGCTGATCGAGCGCGAAGGGGTGGACCACCCGATGGTGCGGGCGGTGCGCGACCGGGCGGTGTGCATGGTGAATCCGTTCCGCTGCAAGCTGCTGCACAAGAAGGCCAGCCTGGCGGTGCTCTCGGATGAGCGCAATGCGGCGCTGTTCTCCCCCGAGGATCGGGCGGCCATTGCCGCATTGATCCCGTGGACCCGGGTGGTCGAGGAGCGCCAGACCGAGATTGACGGCCGGCGGGTCGATCTGGTGCCCTTCATCGCGGACCACCGCGACCGGCTGGTGCTCAAACCCAACGACGACTACGGCGGCGCCGGGGTGGTGCTGGGCTGGACGGTGGATGATGCCGGATGGAAGGCCGCCCTCGCGCGGGCGGTCGCGGAGCCGTACATCGTCCAGCAGCGGGTGACCATTCCCGAGGAGACCTACCCCACCCTGGTGGACGGACGGCTGGTGCTGCTCGATCGCATGCTGGATACCGCCCCGTTCGTCATCCATGGCGACGGACTGGAAGGCTGCCTGACTCGGCTCTCCACCGCGGCGCTGCTCAATGTGACGGCCGGGGGCGGGAGTACGGTGCCGTGTTTTGTGGTAGAGGAGAGGCCGTAGGAGCCGTTGGCCGTTGGCCGTTGGCCGTTGGCCGTTGGCCGTTGACCGTTGGCTACACCGTTCACTGTTCACTGTTCACCGTTCACTGCTCACCGCCATGAAACCACCGTCCCTGACTATCGGCGTCGAAGAGGAGTACCAGATCGTCGACCCGGTGAGCCGGGAGCTTCGCAGCTACATCACCGAGATCCTCAAGGAGGACTCGATGATGCTGGGCGAGATCAAGCCCGAGCTGCACCAGTCGATGGTCGAGGTGGGCACCCGAGTCTGCCATCACCCCGCCGAGGTGCGGGCGGAGCTGGTGCGGCTCAGACGGCTGGTCATGGAGCTGGCGGGCAAGCAGGGTCTCAAGGTCCTGGCCGCGGGCAGCCACCCGTTCTCCTCCTGGATGGAGCAGGAGATCACCCCGCTCGAGCGCTACATGGGGGTCAAGGAGGACCTGCAGGACCTGGCCCAGGCACTGCTCATCTTCGGCACCCACGTGCACATCGGGATCGAGGACCGGGAGTTCCTGATCGACGCGATGAACGTGTCACGCTACCTGCTGCCGCACGTGCTGGCCCTCTCCACCAGCTCGCCGTTCTGGATGGGGCGCAACACCGGGCTCAAGAGTTATCGCAGCATCGTATTCCGGAGTTTTCCCCGGACGGGGGTGCCGCGGAGTCTGGGCTCGTGGGGGGAGTTCGAGCAGGTGGTCACCACCCTGGTCGATACCAGGAGCATTCCCAACGCCTCCAAGATCTGGTGGGATGTGCGGCCCAGCTGGAGTTACCCCACCCTCGAGTTCCGCATCTGCGACGTCTGCACCCGGGTGGACGAGGCGGTCTGCATCGCCGCCATCTTCCAGGCCATCGTGGCGAAGCTGTGGAAGCTGCGGCGCGACAACCTCTCCTTCCGGCAGTATCCGGTCGCCTTCATCGAGGAGAACAAGTGGCGGGCCTGCCGCTACGGCCTGGACGGCAAGCTGATCGACTTCGGCAAGAGCCAGGAGCTGCCGGCCCGGGAGCTGATCCAGGAGATGATCGAGTGGTTCCTCGGGGACGTGATCGACGAGCTGGGGACCCGGAAGGAAGTGGAGTACGCCTTCCGCATTCTCCGGGAGGGCACCAGCGCCGACCGCCAGCTGGCGACATTCAAACAGACCGGTGATCTCAAGGCGGTCGTCGATCAGCTGGCCGTGGAAACGGCCGAGGGAATCGTGTAGCACCCGTCCGGCGGAACGTTCCGAGTCCCGCGTTCCGAGTTCTGCGTTCCATGGGCCCCGGTCCTGGTGACAGACTCGGCTGCACTCCGGGAACCTCCTTACGGCATATAGCGTTAGCTACTGGCCCGGGCCGCCTCGAGGCGGCTACCTTTCATAGCACGGGTATTGCGGTGGTTCCCGGGTCCGGGGTGAGAAACTCGGAACTCGGAACTCGGAACTCGGAACTCGGAACTGTTGATGTCCACACGGCCTGTCATCGGCATTACGACCCAGACCCTGCACTCCATCGACGGGATCCCGCCGGCACTGCCGGAGTCCTGGGTGATGAACCAGCGGTACTTCGTCGCCGCCACGATCGTGGGCGGGGTGCCGTGGATGATTCCACTGCTGGACGACGACGAGGAGACCCTGCGGGAGATCTACCTGCGGCTGGACGGGCTGCTGATTCCGGGCGGCGTGGACATGGATCCCGCGACCTTCGGTGAAGCCCGCCACCCGAAGCTCGGGGCGGTGGACCCCGCGCGAGACCGAGTCGAGCTGCAGCTTACCCGCTGGGCGATTGAAGACAAGAAGCCGGTCCTCGGGCTGTGCCGTGGGATTCAGGTGATCAATGTCTCCCTCGGCGGCACCCTCTATCAGGACATCGCCGAGCAGGTGCCGACGGCGATCAAGCACGACTACTTCCCGACGGCGGGGTTCGAGCGGGATCACCTCGCGCATGAAGTGGAACTCACGCCCGGAACCCGCATCCGCGAAGTCCTCGAGCGGGGTCGGATCCAGGTGAACAGCATGCATCACCAGGGCATCAAAGACCTGGCCCCCACCCTGGTGGCCTCGGCGGTGGCGCCGGACGGCCTGGTCGAGGGGGTAGAACGCGACACCGATCATTTCATGGTCGGAGTGCAATGGCATCCCGAGGTCTTCGAGATGACCGATCCCCACACCCGGCACCTGTTTCACGAGTTTGTGTCGCACGCGCGGCGGTTTAGAGGGCGGTAAGGCGG
>JBGQJV010000264.1:0-6010 GCA_041499215.1 Gemmatimonadota bacterium
CCCTGGCCCCACACCCAGGGATCGCGCGCGGCGTTACCCAGCTTCATGTAAACATCTCCAAGATGCGGGCCTGTGGTGAAGCGTGATGTTAAGCTACCTTCCGCCCGGCCGCTCACCCGGCGCCCTGCGCGCCCTGCGCCCGGGGAATGCACCGCTTTCTTCGCCCACTCCAAGGAGTATCTGCGTGGCCCCGATCCTGCCCCGGCAGTTCCAGCCGGAACTCCCGGCCGATCAGCTGATTCGGAGTGATCCACCGGGCGCCGAGGCATTGGAGATGGATGTGTTGTTCGTCGGTGCTGGGCCGGCGGGACTCGCGGGCGCCATCGAGTTGGCTCGCCTCGTTAAACGAGACCAGGCCTCCGGCGGCGGCCTGCCCGACATCAACATCGGTGTACTGGAGAAGGCGGGAAGTCTGGGCGAGCACAGCCTCTCGGGTGCGGTGATCAACCCGCGGGCCATGCGGGAGCTGTTTCCCGACCTCAGAGACTCCGATTTCCCCTTCCGCCAGCCGGTCTCCGCCGAGGCCGTGTACCTGCTGACCCAGGGCGGCTCGTTCCGTCTTCCGACTCCTCCCACGATGCATAACAAGGGCTGCTACACCGCCTCTCTGTGTGAGGTGGTGCGCTGGATGGGTGAGCAGGCGGAGGCGCTGGGGGTGAACCTCTTTCCGGGGTTCCCGGTGGCATCGCTGCTGGTGGAGGGCCGGGCGGTGAAGGGCGTGCGCACCATGCCATCGGGACTCGGCCGTGACGGGAATCCGACCTCGGCGTACCAGGAGCCGACTGAAATCACTGCCAGGGTGACGGTGCTGACCGAAGGGACCCGGGGTAGTCTGAGTCAGGCGTGGCGCGCCTGGCAGGGGGTCATCTCCGCCAACCCCCAGATCTTTGCCCTCGGAGTGAAAGAAGTGTGGCGGGTCAAGCGGCCGCTCGACCGGGTGATCCACACCCTGGGGTGGCCGCTCCCGCGCGACGCGTTCGGCGGCACCTGGTTGTATCCGCTGGGGCCGGATCTGGTGTCGCTCGGCCTCGTGGTTGGGCTGGACTACCCGGAGGCGAAGCTCGATCCCCACGTATTGCTGCAACGGCTCAAGCTGCACCCGCTGGTGCGTCCGCTGCTCGAAGGGGGTGAGTTGCTCGAGTGGGGGGCCAAGACCATTCCAGAGGGCGGCTACTATGCCTTGCCGGAACGCAGCAGTGGCGACGGTCTGCTGATGGCTGGTGACACGGTTGGGTTCGTGGACGTCCCCTCGCTCAAGGGAGTCCACTATGCGATGCAGTCGGGGATCTACGCGGCCCGGGCCACCTTCCAGGCCCTCAAGGCGGACGACGTGTCAGCCGCACGGCTCGCCGCGTATGACCGTATGGTCAATGAGAGCTACATCGTCTCGGATCTCCACCGCACTCGGAATATGCGGCTCGCCTTCAAGGACGGCTTCGTGGCCGGCGGTGTGAAGGCGGGCCTCATGACCCTCACCGGGGGCCGTTTTCCCGGCGGGCGCATCGTGGTGCACGAGGACGCGGAGCGGCCGCGGGTGGAAACACCGGTCCCGTCCTTCACCCCGGACTCGGCCCTGACCTTCAGCAAGGTGGACGCGGTGTTCAAGTCCGGAAACGCCACCCGGGATACCATTCCGGTACACCTGCTCGTCGGCCGCGACATCCCGCCGGAAGTGGCGGAATTCTATGCGCACCTCTGCCCGGCGGGCGTGTATGAACGGGTGGGAGACCAGCTCAGAATCAACGCCCCCAATTGTGTGGACTGCAAGGCGACCGACGTGCTGGGCCCGCGCTGGACGCCGCGGGAGGGCGGGAGCGGGCCAAAATACAGATTGATGTGAGGGTAGGTTCTGGAGCAGGCGGGAAGGCGGGAAGGCGGGAAGGGGGGAGAGGCGGAAAGGGTGGGAGGACGGGAGGCTGAGGAGTCCGAATGATGCGTGCGCCTGGTGGGAGCACCTCGAACACGATCAGGCGCGCCTGTCCGCCTGACCGCCTGACCGCCTGACAGCATGTCCCTCGTCTACCATTACTCCCGTCGGCGCTCCCGGGCGAGCGGTCCGCCGAATCTGACCGGGGTACCTGAGGGGCCGGCTTGGCGCCGGATGCTGGCGACGCCCGATCCGATCCAGATGGATGCCGGGGCGGAAGGGGAGCTCATCGTTGCGCGGGCCCGGACTGCGCTCACCGCGTTGCTGCTCCCGATTCCGCTCATCAATCTGATCCTGGACTCCAACGTCACGGCCGGGGTAGTCGGGCTCACCGCCTGTGCCGTGGCGCTGTCCTTCACCCTCGGCGTGCAGGCGCTGCTCAAGCGGGATTTCTACCGCCCCTGGCTCGGCCTCGTCACCAGCCTGCTGGACATCTCCGTGGTAAGCGGAGCGCTCGCCTCGTTCCTGTTTCTCGGACAACCGATTACCACGGTCAACAGCCGACTGGTGTTCGAGGTGTACTTCATCGCCCTCGGAGCCACCGCGCTGCGCTATGACGCCCGGATCAGCGTCGCCGCGGGTGTCACCGCCATCCTGCAGTACCTTGGGCTGGTACTCTTCGCCCACTTCACCTGGGATTTGACCGATCCCCGGCTCGACAAGCTCGGCTACGGCTCATTCGACTGGGCCACTCAGGTATCCCGGCTGGTGCTGCTCGCCGTGGCCACGCTGCTCGCCGCCGCGATCGTGCTGCGAAGCCAGCGGCTCCGCCGCCAGTCCCGCAGCGACCGGCTGACCGGGCTCCCCAACCGGAGCTTCTTCGACGAGCGGGTCCAGGCGGAGCTTTCCCGGGCCCGGCGCTATGGAGAACCGGTGTCGCTGGCGATGCTCGACATCGACCACTTCAAGAAGTTCAACGATACCTGGGGCCATGCCGCCGGCGACGTAGCGCTGCGCGCAGTGGCCGCGGCGATCCTCGCCAACGTGCGTCAGAGCGATCTGGTGGTACGCTACGGGGGCGAGGAATTCGTGGTGCTGCTCCCCGGCATGGGGGCGGACGCCGCCATGGAGCGGGTCGAGGATATGCGCCAGACGGTGGAGCAGTTGCCCCTGTCCATCCCCCGCAGGGAGGACTCGGCCCGGGTCACTGTGAGCATTGGCCTGGCGGTGTACGGGGCGGACGGAACTCAGGCAGAAGACCTGCTCGATCGGGCCGATGCAAGACTGTTCGAGGCCAAGGCCGCAGGCCGGAATAGGCTCGTCGGCCCTCCGCTGGGGACCAGTCTCGTGCAGCCAGCCGGGGAGCGCCACCCGTGACCGGAGTCACAAACTAACATCAATGGTATCAATGCTTTAGCTGTCGTGATCCGGACCACCGCACCACCCCATCTCCAGCCCCACATTCGAGACTGTCCCACGCATAGTGACCCGGTCTGGCCCGGGTTTTCCCTCCTGAGGCTCTCATGACCAGCCCCCGCCTTTCGAGTCACAGGCCTTCGGGGCGACGAGGAGCTATGGAGGCAATGGTGTCCATGCGCCGAACTGAGTACCGAGTTCCGAGTTCCGAGTTCCGAGTAGCACGGTGCTTCCCTGCACTTGGAACTTGGAACCTCGCACCTGCTTTCATGCTCGCCCTCGCGACCGTCATCGGTTGCAGCAGCAGCACCAGGACCGCGACCGGCCCAGCTGCCGCCGGCGCGTTGTCGGTGCAGGTCTCGGGCTTGCCCGCAGGGACCGCCGCGCGGGTGACCGTGACTTCGCCCGGTGGCGGTGCGACCAGCGTGACCGGCTCGCAAGTGCTCGCCGGCCTGACACCCGGGGTTTACGTCCTGAGTGCGGGATACGTGAACGCCCAGAGTCAGACCTGGACCCCTCAGCTTTCCGGTACCAGCGTCGCCGTCGCCGCGGGAGACACGGCTTCGGTGGTGGTGAGCTACACCGGCGGCCCGGCCACTACGACCAACCTGCGGGTGGCGGGCGTGCAGCTGATCCAATCGACCCAGCGCGCCGACGGCTCGGTGCCGATGGTCGCGGGGCGGGATGCACTCCTCCGGGTCTTCGTCACCGCCAACGGCGCCAACCAATTGCAGCCCGCGGTGCGGGTCCGGCTCTTTGCCGCCGGCTCCCAGGTCGACTCCCTGACCATTCCCGCGGCTTCCGCCGGGGTGCCCACTTCGGTGGATACCGCGTCACTCGCCAAGTCCTGGAACCTGCTGATCCCGGCCGCCCGGGTGGTGAGCGGCATGGCGATCCAGGTCCTGGCCGACCCCGACGACGGCGTCGCCGAGTCCGACGAAAGCGACAATCTCTGGCCCGGCGCGGCGCCGCAGGCGGTGACGGTCCGCAACGTGCCGACCTTCTCCCTGCGGTTTGTCCCGGTCAAGCAATCAGTGAACAACCTGACGGGCGCGGTGAGCAACTCCACCAAGGACGCCCTGGCCGACGCGACCCGCCGGATGCATCCCCTCGGCGCGACGAACGTGGATGTGCGGACCAGCGCCTTTGTCACCAATGCGCCGGTCCTGGTCGCGAACGACAGCAACGGGGCCTGGGGCAGGATCCTCGGCGAGATCTACGCCCTCAGGAGTGCGGACGGGTTCCAGGGGGACTACGTTGGCATCGTCCCGACCACCTATGGCGGCGGCATCGCGGGGCTGGGCTACGTGGGGGCCCCGGCCGCGATCGCCTGGGACAAGGCCGGCAGCGCACCGGGCGTCATCGCCCACGAGCTGGGTCACAACTTCGGCCGGCAGCACGCGCCCTGCGGCAACCCCGCCGGACCGGATCCGCAGTATCCCTACGCCAACGCGTCGATCGGAACCTGGGGCCTGGACCTGCCTGTGCTCGATCTCAAGGCACCCGGCACCTACAAGGACCTGATGAGCTACTGCAACCCGGACTGGATCAGCGATTACAACTACCTTGCGGTGATGAACTTCCGGGGCACGGCCCCGGACGTTGAGCCGACGGGAACGCTGGCCCAGGAGGGTCTCCTGGTCTGGGGCCGGATCCTGAACGGCAACCTGATCCTGGAGCCCTCATTTTCGGTCACGGCGCCGGTTCAGCTTCCGACCCGCCCCGGCCCGAACCGGGTGGAGGGATTCGACGCTGCGGGAGGAAGGGTGTTCAGCGTCTCCTTCGAAGGAGCGCTGGTGGCGGATTTGCTGCAGGGAGACGAACGGCACTTCGCCTTCGTAGTGCCGCTTTCTGCTACACAGCGGGCAGCACTGGCCTCTGTACAACTGACAGGGGATGGGCTTACTGTTAGGCGGTACAGGGCTGGTATCAGGACGGCGCCGGCAGCGGCGCCCCCAGTGGTGACCCGGCAGGGAGCCGAGCTCGAGGTCCGCTGGGATCCGTCGTATCCGCTCGCGGTGATCCGTGACGCGCGGACCGGAGAGATTCTCTCCTTTGCAAGGAACGGTGTGGGTCGTGTGCCCTACACCGGTGCGGCGATCAAGGTTGAGCTGTCGGAAGGAGTGTCGAGCCTCCCGGGGGTCATGCTCCAGGCGCCCTGAATAACAGGGGTAGGGCGTTAACTCGGCACAACAGAAGGGGCGGCCCGCTACCGTCCCTTCGTTTTTTTCAGCCATCAGCCATCAGCCATCAGCCGTTAGCCGACAGCCGTCAGCCATCAGCCATCAGCGTTACAAGAGGCGGCCTCCGCACCCTCCGAACTGCTGACTACTCACGGCTGAACCTGACTCCGGAACTCGGGCTGACCGGTGATTCGTGCTGCCCGTCCCCAAGGTGCGCTCCGTCTCACGAGTCTGTGAGACGTCTTGAGACTGGGTGAGACTGTCTTGAGACTGGGTGAGACTGGACTTTGGGCCAGTCTCTAAGTCGTTGTCCCGCTTTATCCTTCCTTTCCGCGGGCGCGGCACGCGACATGTAATAGGTACAGGCGACCTCTCCCGGAGCTCGCCGTGCCTTCCCCGTCCGCCCTCGCCCGATTCGTCCTCCTGGTGCTCGGCATGCTCTTCGTGGCTGCGCCCCGCCACGCAGCCGCGCAGGTCCACACCAACTGCATCAACTGCGGGAACTTCAGCATCACGCCGGACGGTGGGGTCAAGAATGTCGCCG
>JBGQJV010000265.1:0-5995 GCA_041499215.1 Gemmatimonadota bacterium
ATCTTGCCCGAGTGCGGCACCACCACGTTGTGGGCCCGGGCCAGACGGGTGATGGAGTCCAGCAGGATCACCACATCCCGGCCGTGCTCCACCAGCCGCTTGGACTTCTCGATGACCATGTCGGCGACCTGGACGTGGCGGTCGGCCGGCTCGTCGAAGGTGGAGGAGATCACCTCCGCTTTGACGTTCTCCTGCATGTCGGTGACTTCTTCCGGCCGCTCGTCGATCAGCAGGACGATGAGCACGATCTCCGGGTGGTTCTCGCTGATGGCATTGGCCAGCTTCTGCATCAGGATGGTCTTGCCGGCCTTGGGCGGGGCGACGATCAGGCCGCGCTGGCCCTTGCCGATCGGGGAGAGCAGGTCGACCACCCGCATGGACAGGTCGGACGTGGTCTTCCGCTCCAGGGTGATGCGCTCGTCGGGGTAGCGGGGCTTGAGGTTGTCGAAGGCGATCCGGTGCTTGGTCTTCTCCGGCTCCTCGTAGTTGACGCTCTCGACCTTGAGCAGCGCCAGGTACCGCTCGCCCTCCTTGGGCGGCCGCACCTGCCCCATCACCGTGTCGCCGGTGCGCAGGTCGAACCGTTTGATCTGGCTCGGCGAGACGTAGATGTCGTCCGGGCCGTACAGGTAGTTCCAGTCCTGGCTGCGCAGGAAGCCGTAGCCTTCGGGGAGGATCTCCAGCACCCCCTCCCCGCGGATCACCGTGTCCTGATCGAGCAGGGTCTGCTCGATGCGGAAGATCAGGTCCTGCTTGCGGAGGCCTGAGTAGTTGGTGATGTTGAGCTGCTCGGCCAATGCGTGCAGCTCGGCTACGGACTTCTGCTTGAGCTCGGCGATATCCACGGGAGTGGTACTCCGCTCAGTCGAACTCCGCTCGGGAGTTGCTCTCCGGTCAGCCGGAGGGCGAGCCTTGGGGGCGGGCAAATGTTGTCGGGGTCGGAATTAATCAACCAGCCGGGGGGCCCGGTTTGCGTCGATTGTGTTGGATGAAGGGACGGTCTGGGCGAGTATTCAGGTAACAGGGAGCACCTCATATATAGAGTCGGCGAGAAGGACCGTCAAGGGCGGCCATGGAAGCACTGACGCGATGCTTCACCGCCTGGCGGGTGATCCACGCGGGTCGCCGGGAGGTGATCGAGGGGCTGGTCGCCCCGGAGCACCAGGGCCCCTCGGCCGACCTCCAGGCCGCGCTGGCGGCCTGGCCCCACCCGCACTACTGGGCCGGGCCGGCCGGCCGGGAGCTGGTACTCATCCGGCCCCTCGGGCCACCCAGGGCCGAGGCCTGGCTGGTGCACCTTGGTCTCTTTGGGGTGACCATTCTGTGCGCGCTCGGGGCCGGCGCCGCGCTCAACGGACAGTTTCACCCCCCGACCGGCGAGGGGATCACCGGCGCGCTCGCCGCCGGTGTCCGATTCTTCGGCATCTTTCTGCGGGCACCATGGTCGACCATTCAGAGCGGATGGCCCTTTGCGGCTCCGCTCCTCGCCATCCTGCTGGTGCACGAGCTGGGGCACTACTTTGCCGCGCATCGTTACGCCATCGACGCGTCACCACCTTATTTCCTCCCCATCCCGCCCACCATCTCACCCATCGGCAGCCTGGGGGCGTTTCTCCGCCTCCGATCCCCGGTGGTAGACCGGCGTCAGCTGCTGGACGTCGGCGCAGCCGGTCCCCTGGCCGGATTCGTGGTGGTGCTGGTGGTGCTCGCGTGGGGCTATGCCATTTCGGATGCCGTGCCGGCCGGCTCGGGGCTGCCCAGGAGCTTCATCGAGTTCGCGGGGATGCGGTTTGCCCTTGGCGACAGCCTCCTTACCGGCGCCTGCCGACGATTGTTTCTACCGGGGGCGGAGTCGGTTCACCTCAGCCTGACGGCCTTTGCGGGCTGGGCGGGTGCCCTCATTACCGGCCTCAACCTGCTGCCGCTGTCCCAGCTGGATGGGGGTCATGTGGCCTACGGGCTGCTCGGCCGGTGGCAGAAGCCGCTGGGGCTCGCGGCGCTGCTGGGTCTGCTGTGGCTTTCCCAGTATTGGTCGCCGTGGCTGATCTGGGTGCTGCTGACGCTGATGGTGGGCGGGTGGCGCTGGACTCACCCGTCGGTAATGTGTCCGGAGCGACCCGTTCCCCCGGGGCGGCGGGTGCTGGGCTGGCTCTGCGTGCTGGTGTTCGTGGTGACGTTCATGCCGGTGCCCTTCGGGGGGTGAACCATATTCGTCGTGGTCCCACCCCGT
Organism: Gemmatimonadota bacterium; assembly: GCA_041499215.1. Taxonomy (GTDB): domain Bacteria; phylum Gemmatimonadota; class Gemmatimonadetes; order Gemmatimonadales; family GWC2-71-9; genus JADJOM01. The sequence continues at coordinate 2,231 of JBGQJV010000265.1, forward strand.
TCACCGTGGTAGAACAGACAGCGATCCGGCCACCGCGACCTTATATTCCCAGCCATCGGCCATGGTGCCGGCTCCCCTCACAGCCAGGATCGCATCGTGACGTCGGAAACCGACCGGTTCCACAAGCTCCGCCACGACCTCTCGAATCCGCTCTCGGCACTGCTGGCCGAGACCCAACTGTTGCTACTCAACGAATCGAGGCTGGACTCCGAGACCTTGAGCAGCCTGCGCGAGATTGAAGCGCTGGCGGTGAGGATGCGGGGGATACTGAGGGGGGAGAGCTGAGGGCCGTTGGCGAGTGGCCGTTGGCGGCGACACCGGGCGGGTGAGCTCGCTTTTCGTGCGCAGGGCTACCCTTGCCCGGAGCCACCAACGGCCAATGGCTGACGGCCAACGGCCAACGCGCCTGCCCCTGTGTTCCTCTGGTTCCTCCAATACACCCACCCATTCCCCAGATACGCCAGCAGCAGCACCACGCTCGCGCCACTCACTGCCAGGCGGTAGCCGAGCGGTTGACTGCTGGCGGAAACGAACCCCTCGATCAACCCGGCCACGACCAGCAGCACCACGACCACCCCGACCATCCGGAGCGCCAGCCGCCCGGCCAGGGTCAGGGCCTCACCCCGGGGCAAATCGCCGGGCGCTATCAGTGCGCGGCCAAGGAGGAATCCGGCGGCTCCCGCCACCCAGATGGCGAACAGCTCCAGCACCCCGTGCCCGATGACGAAGGCCCAGAGGTAGCCCAGCAGTCCGGCATTGGCGAAGTGTCCCGAGATGGCCCCGATCGAGAGGCCGTTGTATGCCAGCAGCACCAACGAACCCACACCCGCGAAAATCCCTCCCGCGAAGCAGTAGAAGGCGACGGTGATGTTGTTGGTCATGATCATCGATGCCATCAGCGGACGGTGCACGGCGTTCTCTTCCACGTAGCCTTGCCCGCGCTCCTGCCGGGCATGGCCTGCCTCGGCCCGCTCCAGCATCACGTCGGGGAGGACCTCTTCCGCCAGGGCGGGACGCTCCCGGAGCAACAGGTAGCCGCCCCCGGCCGGAAGCGCGAAGACCACAAAGGCGAGCAGGACGGTGCGCCAGGCCTCGATCACGGCGGCGGGGCACTCCCGCACGATGAACTGCCAGACTCGAAGCCCGGTGCGCCGTTCGTCGCGGTACAGCGAGTTGTGGCCGGCCGCAACCAGCCGCTCGAGCCTGAGCAGCACCGGAGGATCAGCCCGATAGGTCCGGGCGCGAGCCAGGTCCGCGGCCACCTCACGATACCGGGCGGCGAAGGCCGGTAGCTCCTCGGCCGCGAAGCTGTCGAGACCGGCCCGCACCGCCCGCTCCGCCATGGCCTGGAATTCGTCCCAGCGTGCCGACTTGCGGGCCACCAGCCGCTCGGAGACGCCGCGGCCCGCGGGACGCCCGCCTTCGGTCGCGGCGCCCCGGGCACCAAAGCGGCCGCGGCGCTTGGCCAGTTCGTCCCGATACAGGATGCTGAGGAAGAGCTCCGGATCGGGAGCCCTTCCGGGGTACCGGGCGGCCAGCCGTTCGGTGAGCCGGCCCGCGACCCGGGCGCGGACCTCGGCGGGCAGCTGCGGGGCGCGCTCGGCAAACTCGCGCAGGAAATGGAACTCCTCGTCGGTCAGCTCCGGCACCCCGGCGGCCTCCTCCGTCTCGGCGGAGGCGCGCGGCGTCGGTGCCAGCGCTTCGGCGGGCCGGTCGCGCACGACCACCGTTCCGGCCACCAGGTCGCCCAGCCGCTTGCCCCGTGGATGCAGCGCCACGAAGATCGCGCCGATGAGGTAGGGCGGCGGCATGAAGTCGGCGATGCGGAGCAGATTCCGCGCGACCGCCGCGCCGAAGGTGACTGCATGACCGGTGTCCTGCACGACCCGGATTCCCAGCCAGCGCTTCCCCGGCGTCTGCCCGTTACGCAGTCCCTCGAAGAAGGTGAAGTAGCCCCAGACGGAGACGAATCCGAATACGGTCAGGAGGGCGAGGGCCCATTCGCCCAGCGAGGCCGCCAGCCTCAGCACGATGACACTCAGTCCGATCAGCCAGATCGTCAGCACCATGGTGTCCAGGATCGCGGCCAGGGCGCGGGAGCCGAGGCCGGCGATCTCGTAGTCGAGCACTACGTGCTCGGGGGTCTCGACCTCCAGGTGCTGGCGGAAGTCTGGCGGGGCGGTCATGCCGGTTGGCGCGCTCACGATAGGGGAGAGGACGGATGAAATGTAGGCCGGGGCGGGTTCACTTCCCAAGGTCACCCGCGGGCGTCATCTTCCACTACACCTCCCTGGAGAATCCAACCATGGCCGGCCCGGTGCTGCGCCCACTCTCGATGGGCGAGATTCTGGACGTCTCGTTCGGGATGTATCGCGCGCTGTTCACGCCCCTCTTGATCGTGACCGTCGCGACCCAGGCAGTCCCCCTGGTGTTGTCGGTGTTCGTGCAGAGTGCGGGCGGCCTGCTGGCTCATCCGATCGTGTACTTCGCCTCGGTGCTGCTGAGCGTGGTCCTGAGCGCGGTCGCGGTGGCGGCCTCGACCTTCATCATCTCCGAGAACTACATGGGCCGCCGGATCACCGCGGCGGAGGCGTTTCAGCGCTCGGTGCCGTTCATCGGCCGGCTGGTTTCCCTGGCGATCATGACCTCCCTGCTGGTCGGGCTCGGCTTCATCCTCTTCCTCATCCCCGGCTGCATCCTGCTGGCGGGCCTGATCCTGGCGAGCCCAGCCCTGGTGATCGAGGGTATCCCCAATTCCACCGACGCGATGGGCCGGGCCTGGTCCCTCTCCCGCGGACACCGGTGGAAGGTGTTCGGCTGCCTGGCGGTCACCTTCGTACTGGTGCTGCTGCCGGTCGTCGCCCTGAGCGGATTCGCGGTGGCCAGCGCCGACCCCGAGACGGTGCAGCGGGGCGTGTCCCCGATCGGGATCGTGTGGCTTTCCGTCGCATCGGCGCTGCAGGTCCTGATCTACCCCATGGTCTACTGCGTCCTGACCGTGGCCTACTACGATCTCAGGGTGCGCAAGGAAGCCTTCGATCTCGAGGTGCTGGCGTCGGGCCTCTCCAGGGCGTGAACGGCCCCGGCCTGATTCCACAGCTGGAGCGTTCCAGCGACACGCTCCGGGCGGTGCTCGATTCAGTCTTCGCCGGCCCGGCTTACCGCTGGGTGGAGCACCCGGACCCGCTGGCGTTCCTGGCGCGCTGGTGGGAAGCGGCGCGCCGCTGGCTGGCGGGCCTGGAGCAGAGCCAGCCCGGCCTCTACTGGCTGATGGTGTGGCTGCTGGTGGCGCTGCTGGCGGTGATCGTGGTCCATGCCCTCTATGTGATGGCCCGGACGCTCCGTGCCGCGGGCGCGCCGGTGGAGGCCGGCGACGGCCGGGCGGCGCCGGAGGTGCGCGGTGCCGCCTGGTACCGCCGCGAGGCCCAGCGGCTCGCGCGTGAGGGCCGGTATCCCGAGGCGATGCAGGCCGATTTCCTCGGGCTGGTGCTGGAACTCGATCAGCGCCGGCTGCTGCGATTCCACCCCAGCAAGACTCCCAACGAGTACACCTACGAGGCCCAGCTGGCGGAGCCCGCGCGCGCGGCCTTCCGGGACCTGGTCCGGCTGCTCTACGGCTACGCCTTTGCCCGGGAGCCGTGCGGCCCCGCTGACTTCGCGGCCTGGCGGGAGCGGACCGCGGCGGAACGGTATGCGGCCGCGCACTGAAGCGGCGATCGGGATCGGGGCGGTGATCCTGCTGGTCGCGCTGGCCGCGGCGCTGGG
>JBGQJV010000266.1:0-5987 GCA_041499215.1 Gemmatimonadota bacterium
CGGGACATCACCGAACGACAGAAGGCGGAGACCGCGCTCCGCACCAGCGAAGAGCGGTTCCGCCAGATGGCCGAGAACATCCGCGAGGTTTTCTGGCTCACGGACCTCGATAAGAGCCGCATGGAGTACATCAGTCCGACGTACGAGACCATCTGGGGGCGCAGCTGCCTGAGCCTGTACCAGGCACCGCAAGACTGGGCGGACGCGGTCCATCCTGAAGACCGTGAGCGGGTGCGCCAAGCGCTCACCCGGCAGGTCTCAGGCACCTATGACGAGCAGTACCGGATCGTGCGGCCGGACGGCACCGTCCGCTGGATCCGCGACCAGGCCTTCCCCGTGACAGATGCCGAGGGCCGGACCATCCGACTGGCGGGGGTGGCGGAGGATATCACCGAACGGCGGCAGCTGGAGGCGCAGCTGCTGCAAACCCAGAAAATGGAGTCGATCGGTCAGCTGGCGGGCGGAGTGGCCCACGACTTCAACAACTGGCTCACCGTCATCTCCAGCTGCGCCCAGCTGATCCTGGCGCAGAAGCCGGCGGAGGAAGCCGAGGAGCTGCTGCGGGAGATCGTCCAGGCGGCCGAGCGGTCGGCCTCGCTCACCCGCCAGCTGCTGGCCTTCAGCCGCAAACAGGTGCTCGACCCCCGGGTCCTCGATCTGAACACGGTGATCGCCGATACCGAGAAGATGCTGCGACGCATCCTGGGAGAGGACATCACCCTGACGACCGTGCTGGAGGAAGGGCTGGACCCCGTGAGGGTGGACGCCGGCCATCTGGTGCAGGTGCTGATGAACCTGGCCGTGAATGCCCGCGACGCCATGCCCCGCGGTGGCGCCCTGACCATCGAGACCCGGACGGAAGAGCTGGACGCCCACTTCGCCCGGCTGCATCCATCCCTCCAGCCGGGCCGCCACATCCGGCTGGCCATGACCGATACCGGGGGTGGCATGACGCCCGAGGTGCGGGCGCGGATTTTCGAGCCGTTTTTCACCACCAAGGGAATCGGCCGGGGCACCGGACTGGGGCTCTCCGTGGTGCACGGGATCGTGTCCCAGAGTGGCGGACACATCACGGTCTACAGCGAGGCGGGCATCGGAACGACGTTCAAGATCTACCTCCCAATCGCCCAGGCCGCGCCGGCTCCGGCGGCCGCCGAGGCCCGCCCCGCGGGGCCGCCGCGCGGGACCGAGACGATCCTGCTGGTGGAGGACGAGGACAGCGTGCGGCGCGTAGCCTCACTCGCCCTTCGGCGCAATGGATACACCGTCATCCTGGCCCGAAACGGGGTGGATGCCCTGACCCAGCTCGAGGTGCACGCCGGGCCGGTCCACCTCCTGCTCACCGATGTGGTCATGCCCAAGATGGACGGCCGGGCCCTGGCCGACGCTGTGCGGACCCGCTTCCCCCGGACCAAGGTGCTCTTCTCCAGCGGATACACCGACGACGCCGTGGTGCGGCACGGCATCCTGGAGGCCGAGGTCGATTTCCTGCCGAAGCCCTACACTCCAACGGGACTGCTGCGGAAGATCCGCCAGGTGCTGGACCGCCGCTGAGCGGCGCCCAGCGGCCCACCCGCGTCGGAGCCATCCCCTGTGGCCAACGGGCTCGTCCGCCCTTTCCGCCTTTCCCGCCGCCCGCCTTAGTGCATCGGCCCCGACTTCCGTTCCCACAACACGTTGACGATCACCCAGCGTCCTTCGATCCGCGCTAACTGCAGGTAGTCGATCCAGTCGGTCATGGTGACCCGGGCGACCGCGGCGCCGCGGAAGACATCGTAGATCCGGACCTCCTTCTCCTGCTTGTCCGGCGGGGTCGACTTGCCGAACCCCCGGCGGGTGCTGTTGACCAGTACCGAGCTCCCCATCCCCTGGATCATGTCCTGGCCGGAGACGGTGTCCCGCACCACGATCCGCTTCACCAGCTCCGGGCTCACCGCCCGCGCCATCCGATCACCGTTCCCCTCGAACCATCCCTCGGCGTAGTCCAGGGCGGCAGCGCGGATGCCGGCGGAGTCGGCGGCGCTCTGGGCCCGAACCGGGGCCACGGCAGCCACAAACAGCAGGGTTGAAACCAGTCCAACGCGCATGGGTGAATCTCCAGATCAGGGGGAAGATGATGACCCGGTCATGGATTCACCCAGCCTGACCCCGCGGCAAGCGAACAGTGACGAGCTGGCCTTGAGACGGGGCGATCTGGCAGCGGAAAAGGCGGAAAGAGCGGGAAGGGCGGGAATGAGTTTTTGCATCGGGGGGCATTTCCGCCCCTCCCGCCTTCCCGCCCTCTATCGGAGTAGAGTCCGGAGTCGTGCGCTGTGGGTGCGACTGGAGGTGAGCCGGGTGCCGTCCCGCAGGGTGAGGACGTACTCTCCGTGGAAGTACGGCTCGACCGAGGCGATCCGCTCCAGGTTGACGATCGCGGAGCGGTGCACCCGCAGAAACCGGTCCGGATCGAGCCGCGCCTCCAGTGTCTTGAGCGGCTCCCGCAGCAGATGAACGCTTCCGCCTACGTGCAGCCGGGCGTAATTCCCCGCCGCGTCGATCCAGTCGATCTCCTCGGCGCGGACGAAACTCACCCGGCTGCCGTCCCGCACCACCAGCCGGCTGGCGTGGCCCCGGGCCCGACGCAGCTCATTGAGCACCGCGTCCAGGGCGGCGTCCCGGTCAGCGGGCGGCCGAGCGATCCGCTCGCGCACCCGGGCGAGGGCGGCCTCGAAGCGCCTCGGTTCGACCGGCTTGAGCAGGTAATCCACCGCATTGACCTCGAACGCCCTCACCGCGTGCTCGTCGAAGGCGGTGACGAACACCACGTAGGGGCGCTCGTCGGCCGGAAACGCCGCGAGCACGCCGAACCCATCCAGCTCCGGCATCTGCACGTCGAGGAACACCAGGTCGGGCCGCCGTGCGGCGAGTTCGCGGATGGTGTCCTCCCCGTCGCCGCACTCCGCGACCAGCTCCACGTCGGGGTGGGCCGCGAGCAGGGTCCGGATCCGCTCCCGGGCGAGCGGCTCGTCGTCCGCCACCACCACCCGGATCACGCGGCCGGCTCCACGGCAGGGGGGGAGACCGGTGTCTCGTGAAACGGCAGGGTGATCGTCGCAACCAATCCTCCGGCCACCCCCGGGTCGAGCGTCAGCCGCCCGCCCACGCCATACAGCTCGCCCAGCCGGAGCCGCGTGTTCCCCAGCCCCACCCCCTCCTGCGCCGGTCGCTCCAGACCGGGGCCGTCATCGGCCACCGCGATGCAGAGCCGGTCTCCCTGGCGGGAGGCCCGGATGGCGATGCGGCCGGCGCCGGCGCGCCGCGCCACCCCGTGCTCCACGGCGTTCTCCACCAGCGGCTGCAGCACCAGCTGCGGCACCAGCCCGGCGAGCGCCGCGGGATCGACCTCTCGCTCCACCAGCACGCGGTCCCCGAAGCGGGCCTGCACGATTGCCAGGTACTCCTCCAGCAGCGCCAGCTCTTCCGCCAAGGTCACCTCGTGGCCCTTACCCCGCACCAGGGCCCGGCGCAGCAGCGTGCTCAGGTGACCCAGCATCGCATCGGCCGCCGCGGGGTCGCGGTACACCAGGGTGGAGATGCCCTGCAGGGTGTTGAACAGGAAATGCGGATGCAGGCGGGAGGACAGCGCATCAAGCTGCGCCTCGGAAAGCCGCGCCTGCAGCCGGGCGGTGAGCACCTCGCGCTCGCGCACCCGCTGGTGGAATTCGATAGCGTGCACCGCGGCGATGACGCACCAGATGGCCATGTTCTCGATGATGAACCCGTGCATCAGTGCCTGGGCCAGTGGAGGGAACGGCTGGCCGATCACTGCGATCGTGACCCAGCGCTGAATCGCGATCTTGGCCGCCGAGGCGGCGGCCGCGGCCACGAGGTGCACCGGCACGTGCCGGACCCAGCGTCGCTGATCGATGGGATAGCGCCGCGCCAGCCAGAAGAACAGCGGCGTGAAGATGGCGCAGCTGTACCAGTCGACCAGGCGGTTGGGCAGCAGCCAGCTCCACTCGAACGCGCGCCCCTCGGCGCCGAGCGCCAAGGCAAACTGGCTGGCCGAGAGCAGCGCCAGGATCGTCCAGGCCAGGAAGCCGAGCAGCCAGCGCGACGCGGTGGAGCGCATGGCTCCAATGTCGGGCCGCGAGGGGCGAGGAGGAAGAGGCGCGGGGTGGGCCGGCCGCCGGCCGGGATATGCTGGCCGACCGGGAAAGGCAGAAGCGGCGGAAAGGGCGGGACAGGCGGACCCGGGCGTTGCCCAGGGCACCGTGGGTCAACCACCCAGCCGGAAGAGATAGCTCGCCTTGAGGAAGAACCCGTCGGTCTGCCGCCGGAAGTCGCTCAACTTGAAGGACTCAGGCTCCGCCAGCGTGCTGCCGTAGCCAGCGAAGAAGACGGTGCCTGGCACCGGGGTGAAGGAGAGCAGGACATCTCCCCGGAATACGTTGTTGCTGAATGCGGTGGCGCGCTCGTACTGGCCGCTCGCATGGTTGAAGATCAGGATCGGCGCGCCGGTCCGCTGTTCGTCCCGCAGATCGTCCTGCTCATAGGTGTTGTACTCTCCGACCAGTCGCACGAACAGCGGCCGCGCCAGCTGGTACTCCACCTTGAGCCGGGGAATCCGCTGCCGCCCCACCAGGGTGCGGTCGCTGCGGCGCTTGTACTGGTTCTGCCGGTAGCGGCCCTCGATGCGCAGCTGGTCGGTGGGCCGGAATAGGAGCCCGGCGTCGAGGACGGTGATCTCGCTGGAGGCCCACTCGAGGAAGTTCTCGTCCTGCCCGATCAGGAGGAATCCGTTGGCCGAGAATCGCTGCCACTCCGGCGTGGCCAGGTTGACGACGTAGTCGCGGTTGGGAATCCGCTGGTTGCCGCCGGTGAACGCCACCGTGTCGAGCCCCACCCCGCCCGGGCCCGGCACCTCGAGGGCGTAGTCGGTGTAGATCCGCGGATCGTAACCGAACTTCTCGAGCAGGAGCGAGACGCCCGCCTGCCAGCCGCCCCGCAGGGTAGCGTTCAGGTTGAAGTGGATCTTCGGATCGCGTACCCCGTAGCCGTTCATCAGGCGGTCGTAGGTCCAGGTGCCGTAGAGCGAGATGTCGGGTGTGAACGCCTCTACCAGCGCGCCGGGCCGGCCCTTCACGGTGAACAGATTGGTGAGACTGAGATTGGCGTCCCCGGCTCGGTTGATGAACCCGCTCCGGGTGCGGAAATCCGGGTCGATCCCGCTGAAGGTGTAGCGCGCCCCGAACCACCGGCCGCTGTAGTTGTACCGCGCCATCCAGATCGGACCCGAGAGGCTGGTGCCGAACTCGTGGGTCCGGCTGGTGCCCAGCTGGAAGCCGAGGCTGCTCTTGCCGAAGACCATCCGGCCGTCCACCGCCCCGACCCGGTTCCAGTTGTCGCCGTCGATCCGGTCGGTGTAGACCACCCCGAGCCGGGATCGGGCGCCGATGTCCTTCTGGACCCGGAGCACGTTGATCACCGGGTGTTCGTCCTGGGTGGCGGAAGCCACCCGGTCGTCGACCGCGGAGATGAGCCCCAGATCGGTGCCGAAGGCCTTGCCCGTCAGCTTAACCGCGCCCACCGGCTGCACGATCCTGCGGGTGTACACCAGATTGTAGGGCGACTGGAACTGCTCCAGGCCGTCCAGGAAGAAGGGCCGCTTCTCGGGGAAGAACAGCGCGTCGCGCGGATCGAACTGGATCTGCGAGACGTCTGACTCTACCTGGGAGAAGTCCGGGTTGGCGGTGCCGTTGAGCGTGAGGTTGTTGCTGATACCCCAGCGGACCGTGCCGCCGACCTCGGGACCGGACCCGTCGTAGTCCCAATGGTCCGCGCTCGTCCGGGCCCCTTCCAGCCGGCCGGTGACCTCCGGGGTGAGGTCCAGGGTGAGGCCCCGCTCCAGCCCCTTGAGCCCCTCCAGAGTCCCGGCCTGCGCCAGAAAGGAGGCACTCACCCGCTGCGCGGGCACCCAGGAATCCTCGAAGCCGGAGTGCTGC
>JBGQJV010000267.1:0-5828 GCA_041499215.1 Gemmatimonadota bacterium
CGTCAGCCGTCAGCCGTCAGCCGTCAGCCGTCAGCCGTCAGTAAGTTTCACCGCTACCTTCTCACTTTTCACTTCTCACTTTTCACTTCTCACTGTTCACCGTTCACCCTTTACTGCTCACTGCTCCTCGCCCACGGTTCATTGCCCAGGTCACCATGACCCGCCTACTCTCTCTCCTGCTTCTCGCCGGCAGTGTGCTGCTCCTCGTCTGCTCGGCCATGCATCCGGTCCTCCCGCTCACCGGGGAGGGTGACCTCACGATGATTGCAGCCATGGGCAGCTGGCGGCTGATTCATCTGGGGCTGCTCTACGCCACCGGGCTGGTCATCGCAGGCACCTGGGCCCGCTGGTCTGCCGCGGAGCCGGCCGAACGCTCGGGCCTGGGCATCGCGTTCGTGGTACTGGGGATCGGTGAGGCGCTCAACGGAGTCAACATCGGCTTCATGGCAGGGGCCGGGACGGAGTTTGCGCGGCTCCACTCCCAGGGCGTCGATGTGCTGCAGGTGTACCAGGCGCTGCACCTTGCCGCGGTGATGTCGGGGAAGCTCGCCGGATTCCTGGTGTCGGTGGCGGCAGGGATCGTGGCGCTCACCACTCGAAGGACGGCGGGTGAGCCGCGCTGGCTGGTAGGGCTCGCCTGGCTGGCGTGCGGCGCCGGGCTCCTGGGCAACCTGCTCGCCCAACCCGGCCACCCGCTGATGGTGGTCTCTATCGGGTTGATAGCGCTGTGGCAGGCGGCGACCGCTGTTCGATTGCTCCGGCGGTAGAAAGAAGACGATTCGAGCTTCTGTGGTTTCCGGGACCCCTACTCGCGCCCGGTCACGGAAGCATCGTATGTCCTGCCCTTCCATTCGACCTTGCGCGCGCCCCTGATGGCCGAACGCAGCACGATGTAGAGCGTCATCAATGCGCCCAGCGGGTACAACGGCCCGTACCACGGCGGAATCTGCATCCCCATTGAAACCACTCCCCAGAACGCGGCCGATGCGATCGTGGCCGCGAGGGCTGGCGGAACAAGGGCGGGCCAGGGGAGGGCGAGGGCGAGCGCGAGGATCGCCGGGGGAGCTATCCAGAACAGCATCGCCGCCGAGAGCGCGGTCGGGGCCAGGGCCCTGAGCAGCGGTTCGTCCGGGAAGGATCGCCGTCCGCCGAGATAGACGTTCTTGGACCACCCCTCGATCAGGTGCCCGAGGTCCCGGTACATCCGGGTCTCGATCAGCCGCTCGGCGAAGGCGAAGTGGAGCCGCTTCCCCTTGCTCCAGACCAGCTGCGCCAGGGCAAGGTCCTCGGCCACTTCGCTCTTGACGGCCGCGTGGGTGCCAACGGCCTCGTAGCTGGCACGCGGCATCATCATGAACTGGCCGACGGCGATGACATCACGCGGGCGCCGCGCCTGATTCACCCGGGCGGGATGGAACCGGAGGCCGAGCAGCACCAGGACCTGGGGCATCACCAGCCGTTCCCACAGGGTGACAGTCGCCTGCCTGGGTGCGACCGTAAGCAGGTCGGCGCCGGTCGCGTCGAGTGCGGCGATGGCGCGCCCCAGCAGTTCGGGCTCGTGGCGGGTGTCCGCGTCGGTGAACAGCAGCACCTCGCCCCGGGCAGCGCGATAGCCCTGCGCACAGGCCCACTGCTTGCCGAACCACCCGGGAGGTAGTTCCTCGCCGTGGATCAGCCGGAGGCGGACGTCCCGCCGGGCCAGCTGCTCCACCAGCTCGCGGGTCGCGTCGGTGGAGCGATCGTCCACCACCAGCAGCTCCATGCGCTGATAGCGGGTGGAGAGGACCGAGCGCACCACGGTCTCGATGGTCCGCGCTTCGTCTCGTGCCGGAATGATCACGCTCACCAGCGGGCCGGCTGCCGGCGGGAGGTCGCTCAGATTGGGGGACTTGCCGGCGAGGCGGCGGAGTGCCAGGAACGGGAGCAGCCAGGGCAGGGCGAGGGCCAGCACGGGGCGAGTCAGGTGTCAGGTGTTGGTGCCAGGTGTCAGGTGTCAGGTGTCAGGTGTTGGGTGTCTGGGAAGAAGCTCCGGAAGATCCTGCCGCGGCCGAGGGATGGCTCATGCTGTGTCCGACACCCGACAGCCGACACCTGACCCCTGGCACCCGAACACCTCACACCTCACCGCTCACCCGCTACCCCTCACCTACTCCCCTCACCTGTGCCCTCACCACCACCGCCAGCTCGCCCTCGATCTGCCCGAGTTGCTTGATAATGTCCTGGGTGTCGAGCGCAGTGTCGGGGGCGGGAACGCCGTTCTGGGCGAACAGGGTGGCCACCAGCGCGTCGGTGTACCCGACCACCCCGACGGCGATGCCCTTGTCCAGGATGGCGTTCAGGCGGAGAATGATGGCCATCGCCTGGCGCGGTCTCAGGCCCGCCAGGACCGGGCCGAGCCGGCGGATGAGGATGGCCCGGAGATACTGAATCTCCTCGACCACCTCCCCGGCCGCGAGACCGCGCGCGGTGCCGACCCGGCCGTAGTGCTCGCAGGCGTGGTACCAGACCTCGGTGACCGAGCGCCGCATCGGGCCCACTGACTCGATGAGGACATCGAGCAGGAGCCGCAGTTCGCGTTCGATCGTCTGTCGGGGGATGCCGGCGGCAGAGGAGACCCGTTCGGTCAGCCAGTCGGCCCATTCCTGTATCATGGCATCGCGGTGGTCGGCCATGCTGCGGCCAACGGAAAGCAAAGTCGGATGCGATGCGCGCAAGTTTTGGACTCCAGGGAGGCACCGGGACCCAATTTACCACGGAGGGGCTGATGTCAAAAGCCGTGATCCGGCCGCCGCGGTTGGTGCCCGGCTGTCGCGTGGCACTGGTGGCGCCCGCTGGGCCGCTGCTGGAGCGCGACGATCTTGCCCGCGGCACCGAGTTGTGCCGGGCGCTCGGCTTCCTGCCGGTGCTGGCGCCCAATGCGCACCGGCGGCATGGCTACCTGGCCGGCAGCGACGATGAGCGGCTCGCCGATCTCAACGCCGCCCTGAATGACCCGGCGGTGGACGCCGTCTGGTGCCTGCGGGGCGGATACGGGATCACCCGGATCCTCGACCGGGTAGACCTCACCGGCATGGCAGAGCGGCCCCGCGCGGTGATCGGGTACTCCGACGTGACCGCGCTGCTGCTGGCGATCCTCGGGGAAACCGGGATCGTGACCTTCCACGCGCCGATGGCGCGGGCCCCGCTCACTCCTTTCGGGCGGGAGCACTTCGAGCGGGTGCTGGGACGCAGCGCCCCTGCCGGCCGGTTGGGCCGGCTGCCACCGCCGGCTGGTGTCCTGGTACCACGCTCCCCGCGCATCGTGGCGGTCCGCCCCGGGGTGGCCGAAGGTCCCCTGGTGGGCGGCAACCTGAGTCTGGTCACCGCGCTCATTGGCACCAGGCATTTTCCCGAGCTCGACGGCGCCATCCTCTTCCTCGAGGATGTCGGCGAGGACCTCTACCGGATTGACCGGATGCTGGCGCACCTGAGGATGATCGGCGCGCTCGATCGACTGGCCGGCGCGGCGCTGGGCCAGTTCACCGAAATGAAGCGCGGCACCGGCGACGGTGCGCTCGGGTTTGACGAGGTGCTGTCGACCTACTTCGAGCCGCTCGGCATTCCGATGGCCTACGGTTTCCCGATCGGCCACATGGACGATCAGTGGACGGTGCCGATCGGGGTGCGGGCCAGGCTGGACGCCGGGGCCGGAGAGCTCGAGTTACTGGAAGGGGCAGTCTTGTGACCAACTCCGTTCCGCGTTCCGCGTTCCGCGTTCCGCGTTCTGAAAGGCTGGCTTACGCGCACGCCCCGCGGTCTGGAGCAAGGACACGCGGGCACAACGCGGAACTCGGAACGCGGAACGCGGAACGCTGAGCCGATGGCAACCCCTTCTTTGTCTCAGCACTCAATCTCCGGCGCCCTTGGCCCCGTTCTGATCGATGTGCGCACCAGCGATCGGCTCACGCCCAGGCCCGCCGTGCTCATCCTGCACGGATTCAAGGGGTTCAAGGACTGGGGCATGTTCCCCCCACTGGCGGAGCGGGTGGCCCGCGCCGGATTCACCGCCGTCTCGTTCAACATGAGCGGGAGTGGAGTCGATCAGCAGGGCGAGTTCAGCTTCCCGGAGCGGTTCGGCCGGAACAGCTATACGGCAGAACTGGAGGACCTGGGACGGGTCATGGATGTCCTGGCGGACGGCTCCCTGAGGGTGGCTCCGACGCAGCGACTCGGCCTGGTAGGGCACTCTCGCGGCGGCGCGATCGCGATTCTGGCCGCCGCCGGCGATCCCCGCATCCAGGCACTGGTGACCTGGGCGGCGATCTCCGATACCCACCGGTGGCGCGACCAGGTAGCAGAGTGGCGCGCCCGCGGCCGGCTGGACGTGGTCAACAGCCGAACCGGCCAGATCCTCCCACTCTACACCGATCTGCTGGACGACCTCGAGCGGAACGGCGATGGGCTCGATCTTTCAGCGGCCGCCCGACGGATCGCGGTGCCGTGGCTCTTGCTTCACGGCGGGTCGGATGCCGCGGTGCCCGTGGCCGAGGCACAGGCCCTCGCCGCTGCCGCGACCACACCGCCCCGGGTGATGATCTTCCCGGACACCGGGCACACCTTCGGCGCGGTGCATCCCTATGCGGGGATGACCCTGGACCTGGCCCAGGCGATGGATGAGACGGTGAAGTGGATGGGCCGATATTTGTGAGGCCGTTGGCCGTCAACCGTCAGCCGTGAGCCATCAGCCATCAGCCATCAGCCGACAGCCGACAGCCGTTGGCCGTCAGCCGTCAGCCGACAGCCGTTGGCCGACAGCCGACAGCCGTCAGCCGTGAGCCATCAGCCGACAGCCGTCAGCCGTCAGCCGTCAGCCGTGAGCCGTCAGCCATCAGCCGACAGCCGTCAGCCAAACGGCTTCGGCGTCCGCCGAGTGTGCCGCACGGAGCTTGCCCCATGCTCGCCGCCGATGTACCTGTAGGGAGAATCCGAGCCGAGGGGCGCACCTGACCACTGGTCCGATTACTCACTGGCTGAGCCGGCTTCGGGCGGGAGAGCGCGATGCGTTGGATCGGCTCTTCCCTCTGCTCTACGACCAGCTGAAGATCGTCGCGAAGGCCCGGCTGGCGCAGGAGGCCCCCGGGCACACCCTGGGGCCGACCGCGCTGGTGCACGAGGCCTACATGCGGCTGGCGGAGCGGGAGAAGCTGCTGCCGGAGGACCGCCGTCATTTTTTCGCGATCGCGTCGCAGACGATGCGGCGAATCCTGATCGACCACGCCCGCGCACGGAAGCGCCAGAAGCGCGGATTGGGACAGGTTCCCCTGACGCTGGACGAGGTTCAGGCGTTGATGACCGAGTCCGTGGCCGACGAGCTCATTGCCCTCGATGAAGCGCTTGATCGCCTCGCGGCCGCCAATCCGCGCGCGGCGCAGGTCGTCGAGCGGCGCTTTTTTGGTGGCCTCTCGCTGGAGGAGACGAGCATGACCCTCGGGGTGTCACTCAAGACGGTGCAGCGTGACTGGCTCCTGGCGCGGGCATGGCTCCGCAAGGAGATCGACCGGGATCTGCCTTCGCTCCCGGGTGGCGAGGAGACCGACCCGCCCGCCTGAGCGGGGTGGTGGCGGGGACACCGGTTCCCGTCAATCCGAGGTGGCAGATGGCCGCACGGCGATGGCTTGAAAGCGCCGCAGTCTGCGCAGTCGGGTGAACCGCGGATCGTCCTCCCGCAACGGGTAGCCCGCGGCCGCCGCTGCCTCGAGGGCAGCCAGCGCGCCATCAATCTTGCCGTTGGCAACCCGGGTCGACGCCAGGGTGACGAGGGCGTTCCGGGTGTGGAGATTCCCCGCGCC
>JBGQJV010000268.1:0-5804 GCA_041499215.1 Gemmatimonadota bacterium
ATGGGGCACAAGGTCGGCCAGGTGGCGCTGCGCTTCGGGGCCAATGACTACGGCAGCCTCATGATGGAGGAGAATGTGGTCTCCGCGGCCGGCACGACCTATCGCACGACGGTCCCGGAGATCGAGCGGATCATCCGCGATGCCGGGTTCGTGCCGCGGCGGCGGCGGCAGGACTATTCGGTGATCGACGAGCCGGCGACGGTTGCCGCCTGAGGCTTCGCAGTGCCCTCCCCGGCGGTGAGCGGGTGAGCCCTGGTGGCCCCCGCTCACCGCTTGCCGTTCCCGCCCCCTCGCTACCTTCCGTCCATGATCCGCATCGGCATCGGATACGACTCCCATCGCCTGGCCCCGGGCCGCCCGCTTATCCTCGCCGGCCAGCGGATACCGTTCGACCTGGGACTGGCCGGCCACTCCGACGGCGATGCCATCGCCCACGCGCTGACTGACGCCCTGCTCGGTGCCGCGGCGCTGGGCGACATCGGGAAACTGTTTCCCGACTCCGATCCGAAGTGGAGGGGAGCCGACTCCGTGCAGCTGCTGCGACAGGCGGTCGGATTGCTCCGCGAGCACGGTTTTGCCCCGCTGCAAGCGGACATTACGGTCATCGCCGAGCGGCCGAAGCTGGGGCCATTCTTCGCCGCCATGGGAGCGGCCTTGAGCGGGGCAACCGGGATACCCGCCGGGGCCATCGGTCTCAAGGCCAAGACCAACGAGGGAATGGGGTTCATCGGCAGGGGCGAGGGAATCGCGGTGATCGCCGTGGCGACGGTCGAGGCCGGCTGATGGCGCGATTCGTCGCGTGGCTGCTGGAGCTCTCGCCGGCCACGGTCTATGCGGTCATCGGCCTTACCACCCTGGTGGAGAACGTCTTCCCGCCCACGCCCTCGGATGTGGCCGTGGCACTGGGTGGCTTTCTGGCTCAGCATGGGCGGGTCTCGCCGGTGTGGGTGTGGCTGGTCGCATGTGCCGCAAACCTGGGCGGCGCGGTCGTAGTCTACCTGCTGGCCCGCCGTTACGGCCGGCAATTCATCGCCAGCCGTCTGGGGTCGCGACTGCTCCCCGCCGACGCGATCGTTGCACTCGAACGCGAGTACCTGCGTTTCGGGATGGCCGGGATCTTCCTCGGGCGGCTGCTGCCGGGCTTCCGCAGTGTCGTCGCACCCTTCGCCGGGCTGGTGAACCTTCCGGCCCTGACGGCGCTCCTGCCGATCACCGTCGCCACCATGCTCTGGTATGCCCTCCTCACCTGGGCCGGTGTGCGGCTGGGAGCGGAGTGGGAGGCAATCAGCCATTTCGTGGCCCAGGTGAACCAGACGCTCGGCATCCTGGCGGTGCTGGCGGGAATCGCGATCCTGGTGCTGGTGCTGCGGCGGAGGAGAGCCCATCCACCCCGACGCGATCGGCTGCTGCGGGCGGTACACCGGGCCCTCGGCTCGGAGCAGCCGGACCCGCCCATGCCCGAGAGCGGGGATCCGGCGGCAGCGGGGGCTGCCGCGCTGCTGTTCGAGCTGGCCCGGGCCGACCACGAGATCACCGGCAAGGAGCGGGAGCTGATCACCGCCTACCTGCGAGAGCACTGGCAGCTCGAGGGGGAGGGAGACCGACGACCGGTCTCCCCGCCCGCGGTGCCGCTCCCGGCTCCGGCCCACACCGCGGAGCTGGCTACTCTGGTTTCCGGCCGGTACGGGCGCGAGCGCCGGCTCGAGCTGGTCACCCAGCTCTATCGGATCGCCGCCAGTGACGGTACCCTGAGCCGGCATGAGGAGCGCCTGATGCTCCGGGCCGCGGCGCTGCTCGGGCTCACCGCCGTGGATATCGAGGAGGCCCGTCGGCGGATCCCGCCGCGGGATTGAGATGACCGGCACGGCCGCCGCGAAGGAGGCCCTCGAACGGGCCTTTCTGCTGGAGCTGTTCCAGGACTACCTCGCACTGGAGGCCGGACACAGTCGCAATACGGTAGAAAGCTACCTGCGCGACCTGCGGCGCTTCGTCGCCTTTGTCGGACTCCGCGGCGCGCGCGTTCCCGAAGCGGTGACCCGCAAGCTGCTGCGCGAGTTCGTCTACGCGCTCAAGGACCTGGGCCTCTCGGCCGCGACCATCCGCCGACAGGTCTCCGCCGTTCGCACGTACTACGGGTTTCTGCTCGCGGAAGGCCGGGTCGAGGCCGACCCCAGCGACCGGCTGGAGATGCCCCGGCGGGGCAGACGACTGCCGGACACGCTCTCGGTCCAGGATGTCGAGGCACTGCTCGGCGCCCCACAGGCGGACGAACCGCTGGCCTGGCGCGACCGCGCGCTGCTCGAGCTCGCCTACGGCGCTGGCCTCCGGGTGTCGGAGTTGTGCGGGCTCACGGTGGGGAACCTGCTGCTGGGTGAGGGGCTGGTGCGGGTCCTGGGAAAGGGCTCGAAGGAACGGCTGGTCCCGATCGGACGTAAGGTGATCGGCGCGGTGTCAGTGTATCTGCACCAGGTGCGCCCCGACCTGGATCGTGGCAAGTCGAAGGACCGGGTGCTGCTCAACGGCCGGGGCGAACCGCTCTCGCGGGTCGGGGCCTGGGGAATCGTGAAGCGCCGCGCGAAACAGGCCGGCATCCGGAAGCGGGTCACCACCCACACCCTGCGGCACAGCTTCGCGACGCACCTGCTCGAGGGTGGTGCCGACCTCCGGGCGGTGCAGGAGATGCTGGGCCACGCCGATCTCTCGACCACTCAGATCTACACCCACGTCGATCGGGAGTATCTCCGGTCCGTCCACCGGCAATACCACCCAAGGGGCTGAACGTGAGACGCGACGTGAGACGTGAGACGTAAGACGTGAGACGGCTGAGTGGAGCGCCTGACGCCCCCTGCGGTGACCCCGCAGAGCGAAGCGGCCATGGGATGGAGACCTGCGTGGCAATCACACGTCTCACGTCTTACGTCTTACGTCTTGGGTTTTGCCTCCTCTCCGCCTGCACCACGTACACCCCGGCTCCGGTGCGGCCCGACGGACAACTGGAGGGTTTCAACCGGCGGCGCCTGGATGATGCGCTCCTGCTCGCCTGGTTCGATTCGCTCGGGGTAGCACGGCCAGGCGCCGGCTGGACGCCGCGGCAGCTGGCAGTTGCATCCACCTGGTTCCGCCCGGAGCAGCGCCGCAGGCTCGCCGAGGTGCGGGTGGCGGACGCCACGCTCCTGACCGCCGGGGCGCGACCCCAGCCGGGGATCGCTAGCGATCTCGAGTACGCCTTTTCGGATCCGCAATCGTCTTCCCGCTGGGGTTTGGCCCTCGCCGGACTCTTCACCATCGAGCTGGGAGGGAAGCGTGGGGCTCGGCTGGCGCGGGCTCGGGCTGCCGTCCTGACGGCCCGAGCGGTGGCGACCGAGTCCGAATGGCAGCAGGCGAACCGAACCTACCTCGCCGCCTTCGCCTGGGGCCGCACGAGGCGCCTGCGGGAGGGAGCGGCCGAGGAACGAACGGCGCTCGACACGATTGTCCGACTGGTGCGAACCCGCTATGAGGGTGGGACTCTCACCCGACTCGACGTGGCGCGCGCCGAGGGGGAGCTGCGAACCGCGTTTGCCGCCGAGCAGGCGATGGACCGGGAGGAACGGCTCGCCCGGGTTCAGGTGGCCGCGGAGCTGGGGGTACCCGCGGACGCGCTCGAGGGAATCGAGCTTGCCGACCCGGGCTGGCCCCCTTGCAGCGACTCCGGAGCCACCCGGGCCAACCTGCAGCGACAGGCGCTCGGCGCTCGCTGGTCGCTCCGGCGGGCCGCTGCCGCTTATCAGGTCGCCGAGGGAGACCTGCGAATCGCGGTGGCGGACGCCGCCCCGAACCTCACGCTGGGACCCGGAATGTTCTTTGACCAGGGCACGGGGAAGTTCACCCTTGCGGCAGCCCTGCCATCGATCCCGCTCAATCACAACCGGGGGCCGATCGCGGAAACCGAGGCCCGGCGTTCCGTTGCCGCGCTGCGCCTGGCGGAGGAGCAAGAACAGGTGCTGGCGGAATTGGAGGCCGCCCTGGCAGGCTGCGATGCTGCTCGCCGCGAGGTCCTTGCCACGGACAGCGTGGTGGCCGAGGCGGAGCGACGCGCCCGGTTGGCGGAAGCAGCCTATGATCGCGGAGAGACCGGGCGGCTGGAGGTAGCGTTGGCTGGCCTGGACCTGGTACGGACGAGGAGAACGGTTGGGGAGGCCCGGCTCAGAGTCGGAGAGAGCGGGCTC
This sequence comes from Gemmatimonadota bacterium, assembly GCA_041499215.1. Classification (GTDB taxonomy): domain Bacteria; phylum Gemmatimonadota; class Gemmatimonadetes; order Gemmatimonadales; family GWC2-71-9; genus JADJOM01. The sequence continues at coordinate 4,209 of JBGQJV010000268.1, forward strand.
GCGCTGGAGCGGGCGCTGGGAGCGTGGGGCACCCGGGACGACGGCCCCTGGCCGGTCATGTCCCTGCCCGATGTACCGTGGAGGAGCGAGCGATGAAGCACGGAGACCGGCGCAGGATCCGCCGCGCGACCATCCCGGTCCTGGCGGTTTGCGTGGCGGCGGCCTGTCTGCAGCGGCAGGGGCAGAAGGTCCGACAGACCGAAGCGCATGAGTCCGGTGCGGGACCTTCGTACGTCACCCAGCAGGCGGGAGAGACAGGGGTGACACTCGACTCCGCCACCGTCGCGCGCATCGGACTCAAGAGTGTCGAGCTCCGCCCGGCGACCCGGAGAGACGAAACCGATCTGCCGGCGGTGATCGTCCCCGATCCCGAGGCAACGTCGTTCGTGCGGGCCGGCGTCGCGGGCAGGCTCGCGGTCCCTGAAGGAGTGGCCTGGCCACGGTTCGGCACCAGGATCGAGACGGGCGCCGTGGTGGGTGTAATCGGGGATGCCCGTCCCATCACCGCCCCGCGCGAGGGAACCGTCTCCCGCGTGCTGGCGCAGCCGGGAGAATTGGTGCAGCCGGGTCAGGAACTGCTGGAAGTCACGGCCTATGACGCGCCATTGGCGAAAGTGGCCTGGAGCTCGGATCTCCCCGAGCCGCCGGCCGGACTGTCTTTCTCCGCGGGCTCAGGCGGACCGCGAGTGGAGGCAACCCTTGTGGGGCCGGCCCCGGAGGCCGATCCAGTGACCCGGAGTCCCGCGTGGCTCTACCGGATACGCCGGGGATGGAAGGGGATGCGCCCCGGTGCCAGCGTCACCGCACATCTGACCGACACGCGGGGGATGCGGCGTGGAGTGGTGGTGCCGGCCGGGGCCGTGGTGCAGTGGGACGCGCTGGCGTGGGCCTATCAGGAGAAAGAGCCCGGCCGATTTGTGCGGGTGCGGGTGCCCACCGATTGGCCGATCGCCGGTGGCTGGCTGGTACCCGGGCCGCTGGCTCCCGGCGACCGGGTGGTGATCACCGGCGCCGGGCAGCTGCTGTCGGAAGAGTTTCGCGCCCGGATCGTGGTGGGTGAGGAGGTGGGGGAGTGAGGCCATCGGCCAGCGCTAACGGCGCTTGATGCTCTCGGCCCTCGTCCGTTTCGCGGTCCGCCGGCCCGGTATCGTCGCCGGACTCGGCCTGACGCTGGTCCTGTTCGGCCTCACGATCGTCGCCCGGGCCAAGCTCGACGTCTTTCCCGAGTTCGCCCCACCACAGGTTTCCATCCAGACCGAGGCTCCCGGCTTCTCCCCTGAGCAGGTGGAGATCCTGGTTACCAAGCCCATCGAGGACGCGATCAACGGGGTGAACGGCCTCGCCGCGATCCGGTCGCAGTCGATCCAGGGGTTGTCGGTGATCACCGCAGTGCTGGAGGAGGGGGCGGATCTCCGGGAAACCCGCCAGCTGCTCGCCGAGCGGCTGGCCGAAGTAGGCCGACGCCTGCCGGGCTCCGTGGAAGCACCGGTGCTCACTCCGCTCACCTCCTCCTCCAGCACCGTGCTGATGCTGGGCATCACCTCTGCCCGGCGCACTCCGATGGAGCAGCGGACCTTCGTCGACTGGGTGCTCCGG
>JBGQJV010000269.1:0-5741 GCA_041499215.1 Gemmatimonadota bacterium
CCTGGTCACGGCGGACGGCACGGTGAAGCTGCTCGATTTCGGCATCGCCAAGCTGCTGGACAGCGAGGGCGCCGAACGGACCGAGCTCACCACCACCGGAGGTGGCGCCTTCACGCCGGAATACGCTGCGCCGGAGCAGGTACGCGGCGAGCCGATCTCGGTGGCCACCGACGTATACGGTCTGGGCGTGCTGCTGTATCAGCTGCTTGCAGGGCGCCATCCAACCAGTGAGGGATGCCGGACCCCGTCCGAGTTCGTTCGGGCGATTCTGGACACCGATCCGACCCGGTTGAGCGCCGCGGTGACCGGTCCGGGGGGCGATCCCGCCGCCGTGGCTCGCTCCGCCTCCACCGAGCGGCTCCGGCGGCTCTACCTCGGCGACCTCGACAACATTCTCGCCCGGGCACTCAAGAAAGACCCGGCCGAGCGCTATGCCACGGTGGCCGCGCTGGCCGACGACCTGGTGCGGTTCCTCCGGCACGAGCCGGTCTCCGCCCGGGCGGATTCGTGGAGCTATCGGGCGTCGAAGTTCGTGCGCCGCAATCGCGGTGCGGTGGCCAGCGCCGTGGTGGTGAGCCTGGCCCTGATCGGCGCCACGATCATCACCTGGCGGCAGATGCTGGAAGCCCGCCGCCAGCGGGACGAGGCGGTATTCCAGGCCAAGCGGGCCGACGCGATCCGGAGTTTCCAGGGTCTCCTGATCTCGCAGATCGGGGACCAGCCGCTCACCATGCGGCAGCTGCTCGACAAGGGCCGGGGGATCCTGGAGCGGCGGTATCAGGGCGACCCGCGTTTCACGGCGACGATTCTGGGCCAGTTCGCCGACCGCTACGGCGAGTTGAGCGATATCCCGACCGCACTGGCCTTGCTGACCCGGGCCGAGTCGCTGGCGATCGCCTCGGGTGACGAGGCGCTGATCCGGGATGTGGGCTGCTCGCTCGCCAACGAGCTGCTCGATGCCGACCAGCCGGACTCCGCGCGGATCCGGGTCACCCGGTCGCTGGCCGGATTCGCCCGGGAGAAGAACCTCGACCGACGGGCCCTCGCCAGCTGCCTCATGGTGGAATCACAGCTGGTGGGCCGCGACGGACCGGTGGATAGCGCCATGGTGACCATCCGGCAGGCGCTGGCCCAGCTCGATACGGCCGGCGCGGTGATCACCCTCCAGGGTGCCACAGTGCTTAATCAGATGGCCATCTTCGAGGAACACGCGGGCGGGGCGCGAGCCTCAGGCCGGCTGTATGCCCGGGCTGCCGCGGTCATGGATTCGATCGGCTATGGCGAGACCTTCTCCGCCATCGCCATCCTCAGCAACAGTTTCAACACCCAGATCTCGCTCGGTAATATCATCGCCGCCCTGGCGGCGACTCGGGAGGCCGCCCGACGCGTGGAGCTGGCGAATCCCGGGTCGACCCATCCGGTCGTCGCGTTCCAGCACGCCGCGGCACTCCTCAATGCCGGCCGGCCGGATAGCGCGATGGTCTGGTACCAGCGGGTGGTCGCCGCGGCGGGCGCTCAAGGGATGCGGGACGTGGCGAGGCGGGGCTGGATCGGTGTTGGGCGATCGGCCACCCGCGTGGGTGACCTCCCGCTCGCGCATAGGGCGCTCGATTCGGTGCTCGCGATGGACCGGGAGCTCAAGCGGCCCACCCAGAGGGACAGCCTCTTCATCGCGGGCTCAATCCACATGGCCCGGGGCAAGGCGGCCCTGGCGCTGGCGGCCTTCCAGGGTGTGCTCCAGGCTGACGGCTTCTACACCGGCAAACGCAATGATGGCATGCGGCCGGTGCTGTTCGAAGGGTCCCAGGCCGCGCTTCTCGCCGGCCAGGCGGACACCGCGCTGGTGCTGGCGGAGGCTGGAGAGACGCTTGCCGCCGTCGATTCGCTGGCCCGGTCCGAGAGCGCCTTCGTCGGCGAGGCGCGCTTGCGCGAGGCCAAGGCACTGGCAGCCCTGGGGCGTGCCGCGGAGGCCCGCACCCGCCTGGCGGATGCGGTGGCCGCGCTGGTCGCCGGGGCGGGTGAGGAACATCCTCGCACGGTCGAGGCCAGGGCTCTTCAGAAGGAACTCGGTTCGCCCTGACCCTGCCCGCCTGCTGGGTCGCATTGCCGTCGATGCCAGCGACTATGGGATGAGGGCGCCCTGGTCGTAGCTCTCGCCGTATTCCCGCCACTCAGCCATGATGCGATGGGCCACGTCGACGGCGGCGCGGACCACTCGCGCCCTCCACTGCTTCTCGCGCCCGAACGTGATCAGGGTATCGATGCCATCCGCCCCATGCCGACCGGCGGCACGGAGATGCCCCCACGCCGTGACGGTGGCAACCGCCCGGAGCAGATGGGCCAGCTGCACTCCGTCCGCGCGCCAGTCGGCAACTCGGAGCCGGTCGGCGGTGGGCTGCAGCTCCCGCAGCACCAGCGGCTGGCGGCCCAGCTCGGTCGCGGTGAGCAGCGCGGGAGAGACCGCCTGCATCCATGACTGTACCGTGACTACCCGCTCGGCTTCGCTGGTCCAGCGCGGCTGGCGGTGGGGGGAAGCGGCTCCCAGCGCCGAGGGCACCGCCGCCTTGAGATCGAGCAGGTAGTTGTTGTTGGGGCTGCCGCGGCCTTCGACCAGCACCGCGTATCGCATCACCCCGAGGCTCGCCATCCCGGCCACTCGCCGCACCACGTCCAGCACCCGGTAGAAGCCGGGATTGGGTTCTCGTTCCCCCACCCGGCGGAGCAGGCGCTCCACCGCGTGGTGCTCGGCTCGGGTGGCCGGCAAGGTGCGGAGCGGATCGAGCTGGAGCCGCCGCGATCTCCCGTGCCGGCGGGTGCGGTCGGCGAGCAGGGCCCGGCGGGTGCGGCGCTTGGCCTGGCGCAGCAACCGCCGGATCGGTCCCTCGGCGGTCGCCCGCTCGATCCAGCGCGCCTTGCCGCTCGCGAGCGTGGCACCGTAGTGCTCCAGCAGGTCGCGGGAGGCCTCTACCCGTTCGGTCTCGCTCATACCGCGGCTGCCTGCTCCAAGCAGCGCACTGGCGACCAGCCGCACCAGGTCCCAGGTGAGGGGGCCCAGCGCCGCATCGTCGAAATCGTTGAGGTCGAAGTACGCCAGCCGGTTGTCGCCCTTGAAGCAGCCGAAGTTCTCCAGGTGAACATCCCCGGTGCTCCAGATGGCGGGGGCGGCGGCAACCCGGTCGAGCAAGTCGTGGCAGTCGTAGAACAGGTGAGCAGTCGCCCGGAAGAACGTGAACGGCTGCTCCCGCATCGCCCGGAACTTGAGGGCGAGGCGCTCCGGATCCCGGCCGGCGTTGTAGCTCAGGATCCGACCGGCCACGTTACGCGCTGAATGCCTCAGGCGGGCCTCGAAGGCAATGGGTCGGGCCAACTTAACCAGCCCGGTCGGGCGAGGTCAGGGCTGTCAGGGAACCACGCCGCGCCGGATTTTGCCCCGGGGGCGCTTGCGCGGGGTCGGCCGGCCTGGGTAATGTTGCCGGGCCGCCGGCACTTGGCCGGCCAGCACACGCGCCTTAGGACGTTCAGCCGATGCGGATGTTCCCCTCCGATCCCACCAGCGCCATCGACACCCGTTACAGGGTGCCGGTAGCGCGTGCCGGAGCGCATCGGGCAGAGCGGACACCGTTGGACCCACGCGACTAACTGTCGCCGGCCCCCAGCTAACCGCCCCACCCGCGCTCCGGCCCGGGTGGGGCGATTGTTTTCCGGCAGGTCTCCCGGTCAGGGACCGCCAGACTTCAGCAAACTCGAGTAGCCGAGGACCAAGTGACGGTATCCGAATCCGAACTCGCAGTACCGGCTCCGGCCGAGCACCACTGGTGGCAGAATGTGCGCGACGCGCTGCGCGGTGCCCACCACGACTACACCTCCGGCCCGCTAGGCCGGGCCATCATCCTGCTGGCGGTGCCCATGGTCATGGAGATGATCATGGAGTCGGTCTTTGCCGTGGTGGACGTGTTCTTCGTTTCCCGGCTGGGGCCCGACGCGGTGGCCACGGTCGGGCTCACCGAGTCGATGCTCGCCCTGATCTACACCGTGGCGATGGGGCTCAGCATCGGGGTGATGGCCACGGTGGCCCGGCGCATCGGCGAGCGGAACCCCGAGGAGGCGGCCAACGCCGCGGTGCAGGGGATTGCGCTGGGCCTGGGGCTCGCGCTGCTGATCGGGATCACCGGGGTGACTTTCGCGCCCGATTTGCTGCACCTGATGGGAGCCTCCCCCGGGGTGATCGCCACGGGCGTGAACTACACCCGGGTCATGCTGGGCGGCAATCTGGTGATCCTGCTGCTGTTCCTGATCAACGCGATCTTCCGCGGCTCAGGAGACGCCGCCATCGCCATGCGGGTCCTGTGGCTCGCCAACGGAATCAACATCGTGCTCGGTCCCTGCCTCATCTTCGGCGTAGGGCCGCTGCCGAAGCTCGGGGTCACCGGCGCCGCGGTGGGCACCACCATCGGCCGCGGCATCGGGGTGCTGTTCCAGCTGTGGTGCCTGAGCCGGCCGGGGCGCCGCGTGACGGTCGCGCGCCGGCACCTGGCGCTGCACCCCAGGGTGATGCTGGCACTGATCCGGCTCTCCGGTTCCGGCACCTTCCAGGTTTTCGTTGGTACCGCGAGCTGGATCGGGCTGGTGCGGATTCTGTCGAGTTTCGGGAGCTGGGCCGTGGCCGGCTACACCATCGGCATGCGGATCATCCTGTTCGCCCTGCTCCCGTCCTGGGGCCTGGCCAACGCCGCCGCGACGATGGTGGGGCAGAACCTCGGGGCGGGGAAGCCCGAGCGGGCGGAGCGGGCCGTGCGCCTCGCCGGGATGTACAACATGGTGTTCCTCGGCCTGGTGGGACTGGTGTTCCTGCTGGCCGCCGTCCCGATCGTCGGGCTGTTCACCGCCGATCCGGCAGTCGGCCCGGCCGCCGTGAGCTGTCTCCGGATTGTGAGTCTCGGGTTCGTGTTCTACGCCTGGGGCATGGTGCTGACCAATTCGTTCAACGGCGCGGGCGACACCTGGACCCCGACCCTGATCAACCTCGGCTGCTTCTGGCTGCTGGAGATCCCGCTGGCGTGGTTTCTGGCGAAGGCGGTTGGCCTGGGGCCGCGGGGGGTGTTCTGGGCGATCACCACGGCCTTCTCCTGTGTGGCGGTGGTAAGCGCGGTGCTGTTCAGGCGGGGGAAGTGGAAGTTGAAAAAAGTGTAGCAGTTCCGAGTACTGTCATCCCGAGGAGCGTCAGCGACAAGGGATCTGCCTTCCCGGTCTGGTGCGCGGGGACAGGCACCAGGAAGGGCGAGTAGATCCCTCGCTGTCGGTCGGGATGACACACCTTCGCTCGCATGACGCTCCCTGCGCTCGGGATGACAGTGGCTGCGTTCGGGATGACGGCGGCCGCGCTCGGCATGTACCCCTGAGCCCCACTACTACCGCAAGGTCTGGATATCCGCATCGGCCCTCCGTGGCGACATTCGCCGATACACGGAGGGCTCATGCTTTGGCACACGACGTCGGTTGTACTGACCCTGGCGGGAACGGCGGCTCCGAAGACCGCGACTTGGTCGTGATCGCGCGGCGAATCGGCAGGCGGGATGATCCCGGCAGCGTGCGGCTGGAGGTACGCCAGCGGAACGGACGACTGGTACTCTCGGCGGTTTACCCGACGATGCGCTATCCCGGGCGCGGGTCGCTCCCGGTGAATCCGGAAACCGGGAGGCTGGAGTGCCTGCCTGAGGACCCGCGGGGCGACTTCTGGTACA
>JBGQJV010000270.1:0-5713 GCA_041499215.1 Gemmatimonadota bacterium
AGGCACGATCGCGCGCCTCAATCTCGATCACTTGCGATCGCGCGCGGCTCGACCGGAGCCTGACGGGGTGTGGACGACAGTATTCGACCCCCTCTTCATGAATCTCGACTGACGCTTCGTGACCGGAGTCACCGCGCTTGGAGCGCACATGCGCGTTCTTGTGCGTGCGGCCGAAGTGACCCGGCCGCGGTAGTCGCTCCCCGGCGAGAATCGGGCGGCGTGAGTCCGACGAATGGTGGTCCGGTCGGAGACCCGACTTGCCGGAGGCACGCAGCTCCCCCTCCTGAACGGGGAGAGCGGCATGGTGCTGCGGCGCGCGCCAAGCTCGCCGGACCGCCGCAGCTCCGACTCCGGCAGTGTCCCCCAACGCCGGGCCCCCGGCTGTCCCACCCCTCGAAAACGGAATCACTCGAGCCTGCCGCACCGGTCCTGATCTGGCAGCCCGGCCCCCGGGACCCGGGGGAACAGATACCACCGTCGTCTTGACGCATGCGCTGGTCCTCGCGGCAGTAATCGTGGTGCTGCACGCCGTAAAGCTGCAGCCGCCTCCCCCGGCAGAGGGGATCCTTACGAAATCAGATACCGGTGCCCTTCAGGGGCGCCAGGAACACATACATGACGAGCAAGAGCCTACTGCTCCTGGCATTGGCCGTTGCCTGTACTGCTTCCCCGATTGAGAACAGCTCCAGCACCGACCCGTCCGGAGACCTCCGCTACTACTACCAGGTGGTGTCGGCGGTCATCACTCCGGACCCGGTCACCATCGCCTTCAATCAGGTCCAGCAGTTCAATGCCCGGGTCACGCTCAGAAGCGGCTACGTCCAGAACAACCCGTCTACCCTGACCTGGACCGCCACCGGAGGAACAGTGGATTCGCGGGGCCGGTACACCGCCGGCGCCGCCAGCGGGGTATTTACGGTGCGGGCGACTGCCCCCAACGGCGTGCGCGACTCGGCGACCATCAATATCACTGGAGGCGGCGCCTCGCCGTCGATCGTGCGGGTCACGGTGACACCCGATAGCACGACGATCCAGACCGGAACCACACTCCAGCTCACGGCCACCGCCAAGCTGAGTGACAGCAGCACGGTGACGCCCGCACTCAGCTGGACCGCCAGCCTCGGAACCATCGCCTCTTCGGGCCTGTTCACCGCGCCGGCGACCGCCGGGGTGGCCACGATCATCGGCGCCTCCGCCAACGGTAAGGCCGACACCAGCCGCGTAACGGTCTCCGCGAATCCGGCGCCGCCTCCGACAGTGACCGCGATCACGGTAACGCCGGCGACTGCGACCCTCGCCAGCGGAGCGACCCAGCAGCTCACCGCCAGGGCGACGCTGAGCGACGGGACCGACCAGACGAATCCGAGTGTCACCTGGAACGCGACCGGCGGGACCGTCACGAGCAGCGGTCTGTACACCGCAGGAGGCGCGTCGGGGGACTACCGCGTGATCGCAACCGGGTCGGGGCACGCGGACACATCGGACGTCACCATCAGCGTCACCGCACCGCCCCCGCCCCCGCCGCCGCCAGGCGCACGGACCTACAGCACCAGCTTCCCGTTGACGGAAAACCCGATCCGTGAGGGCGGTAATTGGACCAATGGATTCACCAACGGCCTCGACTGGTCGGATGTCGCGACCAAGCCGGGCATGGCATACGGCCCCCAGAGATCGGGGTCCTACAACGACCCGACGGCACTGCTGACGGGCATCTGGGGTCCCGACCAGCGGGTGACGGCGGTGATCGCGGGCACGGCGAACGGTATGTGCGGAGAGGAAGTCGAGCTGCGACTGCGGAGCGCCATCAGCGCGCACAACAATCATGGGTACGAGGTGACATTCAAGAATTCCACGGACCCCAACAACACCTACCTGATCATCGTCCGATGGAACGGGGCGCGCAGCGACTTCACCTATCTCTTCGATCAACGCGGCGATCCCAAGTTCTTCATCAAGCCGGGGGACGTGATCAGCGCGACTATAGTGGGCCACCTGATCGCGGTCTACAAGAACGGTACCCTCGTCGGGCAGGTGACGGACAACACGTTCACGACCGGCCAGCCCGGCATCGGCTTCGCCTACGATACCTCGGCCTCCGGCTGCGGCAGCGCCGGCTCGCAGTTCGGCTTCTCCTCCGTCAGCGCGACGGACGCGCCGTAGCGCGATCCCGCTGGGCGGAGGTGTCGCTCGCGACCCCGCGGCAGCGCACGGAACGGCTGTGAAGACAGGTAGTGAACCGGGCCGACCGGCATCAGCGCCGGTCGACCCGAGGTTCATATGCATCGCGCGGGCGAACGACCCCTTGGACCTCCGGTGGCATCAGCGGCGCTGCGCCGGCCCGATTCGCCCCGCCCCGCGCTCGAGGGTCAGCTCTTCGAAAGCCCCCCCGCCAGCTTCACGGCCGCCAGCCCGAGAATCGCCCCGGCCCACATCGCGAGCACGACGGCGAGCAGCGCGTTGTTGCTGTGGAGGCCGGTGAGGCTGTCCACGCTCTCGGCCCCCGGCGTCAGCACCATGAATGCCCAGGTAATGCCGTAGCCATGGAGGCTGAGCGCCGGGCCGGAAAAGAACTTCTGGTTGGTCACCAGGCACATGCCGATCATGACCGCCCCGATGACCACGCCGCCCCAGACGAACCGCGAGGCGTCGCCCGACATGGGAAGCGAAAGCCAGATCAGGGCGGCCACACAGGCACAGATGGAGCCGAACGCGTTGCCGATCATCGTCTGCTTCAGGGCTGAGATGTCTCCGCCGGCTTGCAGCACGGCCGCCAACGCCACCAACCCCGCCCAGAACGGGAGGCCGAACCTGGCAAACAGGATTGTATCGATTGCGCCCATCAGCCCGATGCTCACCGGTAGCGCGATGCGTGGCGATATCATGATTCCCCTTTCATGCGTGGGTGCGGAGACACCAGCTCCTGACAGCGGGCAGACCTGCGGAAGGTGCGTTACAGTGTCCATTTACCGGCCGGGACCCGGCTTGTCAACACAACGCCACGCCGGCGGCCGCCCCCGGACTCGTGGACCGACGGCCGCCTATGACCGGCGAGGAGGGTGGCCCGGCGCACATCCGGCGCACGGTGAAAAGAAAAAGGCCCCCGAAGGGGGCCTGAGGAGTTGGATGCGCCGCGTAGGAATCGAACCTACAACCTAGTGATTAAGAGTCACTTGCTCTGCCAATTGAGCTAGCGGCGCTGGAAACGATTCGGCGCGCCGGAGCCGCGCGCGCCAGTGGTCCTCATCATAGCCCCAACGGGAATCGAACCCGTCTTTCGACCTTGAAAGGGTCGCGTCCTGACCGATAGACGATGGGGCCGTTGGGGCCCACCAGAAACATACCGCTAACGGGATTCGAACCCGTGTTCCAGCCTTGAGAGGGCTGTGTCCTAGGCCCCTAGACGATAGCGGCGTTACACCCGTACGCGCGCACAGCCGTGCGCGCCGACACAGGCCCGGAGGGAATCGAACCCCCAACCCCCGGTTTTGGAGACCGGTGCTCTACCAATTGAGCTACGGACCTACAAACCCGAGGGTGGCTGACGGGGATCGAACCCGCAACCTCCGGAGCCACAGTCCGGCGCTCTAACCGATTGAGCTACAACCACCACGGCTGTTTTTTCCGACCCCCACAAGCCCGGAGAAACTACCGACCACCCCCCGGTCGGTCAAGTCCAGAACGCCTCTTGCAGGAGAGCGGTTTCGGGGTGCTCGGGGACCGTCTGGCCATCCAGGACCGCTACCGGAACGATGCCTCGGGCCGCGTTGCTCACGAACATCGGCCGGCCCTCGATCTCCCCCCGAGTCGCCCTCCGCTCGCTGACCGGACCGGCCAGTTGCACGATCCGGGCCCGGGAGACCCCGGGGAGGATCCCGATCCCCATCGCCGGGGCGCAGAGGGTAGTCCCTTCCCACCAGAACACGCACCAGACCGCCGCCTCCGCCACGTGACCCTGCCTGGTGAGCAGGATCGCGTCGTCCGCTCCTGCCTGCCTGGCCTCCTCGAGTGCCCGGTCGAACAGCCCGCGTTGCACGGCCTTGTGGCGGTACGGCTCGTGCGCCAACCGGCTGGTCATCAGGCTGATCGGCTTGACGGAGCCGAGGGGCCGCTCATTGACGGTCGCGCCGTCGGCGTCCACTTGCAGCCGGACGACCCGGTCGGGGCCACCGCTGGGCAGGTGCAGGGCCGAGGGATGCGGAATACCCAGGATCCGGCAACTGGTGGCCAGCCGGCGACGATGGAGTTCCAGGAGTGGCATCACTCCCGCCCTGATCCGAATCGTCTCAAGCAGGGCTGGCGCGTCCGGCGTCATGTGCCGAAGATAGTATGACCCTTTACAGACCGCCTCGAATGCCGAAACCCGCACGCCGATCCCACGCGGTCCTGCTGCTGCTGCTCGCCGGGTGCACCACGGAGTCGAAGAACGGGCCGGATATCGACGCCCAGCTGGCCGATCTGCTGAACAAGGCCAACGTGACGCCGCTGTCGGTCCCCGCCCCTCCGGCGGCCCAGGTGGCGCTCGGCCAGGCGCTCATGTTCGACAAGATCCTGTCGGGCAACCGCAACATGTCGTGCGCCACCTGCCACCACCCGCTGTTCAAGACCGGCGACGGAATCCCGCTCTCGATCGGCCAGGGCGCCACCGGACTGGGACCCGCCCGCAGCGGCCCCGGGGCCTTCATCCCCCGCCACGCCCCGGACCTGTTCAACCGCGGCGCGGCGCAATGGGCGACCCTGTTCTGGGACGGCCGGGTGGCGGTCAAGGCCGGCGGTGGATTCACCACCCCGGCGGGCGCGAATCTCCCCGCCGGCGTGGCGAGCGTGCTGGCGGCGCAGGCGATGTTCCCGGTGGAGTCGCGCGACGAGATGCGGGGAGTACCCGGCCAGGCGGGCAACGAGCTGGGCGAGATCGGCGACGGCAACTTCCCGGCGGTGTGGGACGGGATCATGCAGCGGCTGCGCGCCATCCCCAGATATGACACCCTGTTCCAGGCGGGCTTCGGGCAGTCGGTGAACGCGGTGGGCTTCGAGCACGCGGCCAACGCGATCGCCGCCTTCCAGACAGCGGCCTTCGCCCGCTACAACACGCCCTACGATGCCTACCTCGCCGGCGACCACTCCGCGCTCACCGACCAGCAGAAGCGTGGCGCACTGCTGTTCTTCGGCAAGGCCAACTGCGCCAAGTGCCATCTCGGCCCGCTGCTCAGCGACCAGAAGTTCCACAACATCGCCGTGCCCCAGCTCGGACCGGGCCGGGGTCCGGTGCCCGACCTCGACGTCGGCCGGGCAGAGCAGACCGGGCTGGCGGGCGACCGGTTTCTGTTCCGCACTCCGCCGCTTCGGAACGTGGCCCTCTCCGGCCCCTACTTTCACAACGGCGCCTTCGCCACGTTGCTGGGCGCGGTGAAGCACTATGTCAACGTCACCCGTTCGCTGCAGACATACGACCCGAGTCAGCTGCCCCCGCTGCTCCAGCCGTCGGTGAAGAACGATCCGGCAGTGTGGGCCCAGGTGCTCGCGACGCTCGATCCGATCGTGGCCGACACCCTCACGATCCAAGACGCGCAGGTCACCGACATCGTTGCCTTTCTTCAGTCCCTGACCGATCCATCGGCCCAGGATTTGAGTTCGCTCATCCCCGTGTCAGTGCCGAGCGGGTTGCCGGTGGGGGACTGACCCACTCGAAAGGACCCTCAGGCGGAGCCCGGTGAGA
>JBGQJV010000271.1:0-5701 GCA_041499215.1 Gemmatimonadota bacterium
TCCTCCACATCCGCCGCCGCCACCACGATGTTGCCGCGGGGCTCGAGGATCAGCCACCGAACCCTACCCGCGTCCACGTCGACCTGCTCCATCCACAGGTAGTCCCGCTCGAAGGCAAACCCGCTCACCGCCTGCAGCCGGCGCCAGTAGATCGGCCGGGTCCGTCCGCCGAAGGCGCGCACCGGTCCCCGCCGGCCGTACTCCAGGAGGGTGGGTTGAAACACGACCTGCCGCCAGAGCAGGGCAGCGTCCCAGATCATCACGATGGAGGCGAGTCCTTCCGCTCCTCGCGCGGTCCGGCGGCTCTCGCGCAACGAGACGGCATAGCGGATGCGGCCGTCATCCAGCCGGATCGGCGTGACGTCGGCCGCGTCCTCATCTGCCAGCGTGTTGACGGCGGGCCGGAGAGACTGGCCGCTGAGCGGAAGCTCCCGCGCCGGCAGCCGCACGGTCAGGAGCGAGTCCAACACCTCAGAGGTCTGGTCGATGAGGGAATCCAGCAGCCCGGGTCCCGGCTCGGGCGGCGGGTCCCGTCGGTAGCTGTCGTTCACCGGCCAATGCACATCCGGCCCGCGGAGGGAGCCCACCACCGGACCGCGTAGCGAGATTCCGCTCGACCGCGCCGGCTCGACGATGAGCTCGGCCTGCGGCGCCCCCTGCCGGCAGCCTGCCCCGTGCAGCAGGATGGTTCGGAGCCGGACCCGGACATGGCCGTCGGGTGAGCCCGCCAGGATCACCTGGGCGAACAGGGCCGAGTCGATCCCGGGGTCGGGATTCACCGCGAAGGTGCCGCGGCGTTCCAGCCACTCCAGCGGATCGATCCGGCGATCGCGCTCCGGCCGCCAGCGGCGCACCAGGGCGGAAACGAAGGCGGGGTCACTCGAGAGCAGACTGACCTGGCGGCTGGTCCCTTCGCCGACGAAGCTCCCGGCGATGGCACCGCTGGAATCGAGCCGGGCATCGCTGGAAACGGTGGCCTCGACCAGCGGCAGCGGCGGCCGCTCGCGCGACGCCTCGTCGATCAACCGGCCCAGCGTGGCACAGCCGCAGAGGGCGAAGCCGGACAGGGCAACGGTCCAGACGCGACGGCGAGTCCGCGGAAGGAGATGGGCGGAGGGCCTCGCGGGAGTCAAGGGCTGAAGCCCTTGACTCGAATTCTCGAATTCTCGAACTCGCGTTCGCACCACGCTCGAGCTCCCCCAATCTCCCGCCTCACCTCCCGCTGTCCTGGCCTCCCGCTTTCCCGCCATCGACTGCCTCCAGCATCTCCTCAATCCGGGTGAACTTGAGCCGTGGTCGCCCGATCGCCTCGCCCCGCGCCCGCTCCAGCGCGTCCAGCCGCTGCCAGTCCTGCCACGAAACCGTCCGCACTCTCCGCTCCGCCAGCAGGCGCAGGAACGCCTCCCGGTCCGGCTCCGCCGGCTCGGCAAGCCGCCCCGCACCGTAGTCCGCCAGCAGGGCCTCGGTGGTCTCCACCGCGTCCGGCTTGTTGGTGCCGATGACCCCGGTGGGGCCGCGCTTGATCCATCCGGCCACGTACTCGCCCTGCGAAGGGGTTCCGCCGGCGGTCAGCACCCGCCCCGCCGCGTTGGGGATGACACCGCGCTTCTGATCGAACGCCACTCCCGGCAGCGGCACCCCATGGTACCCCACCGAGCGGAAGACCAGCCCCGCCGGCAGCGTCTCCCGTTCTTCCGTGGCCTCCGCCTTGAGATCGCCGCTCGGGCTCTGGACCAGGCGGTTGTGTCCCAGCACGATCTGTTCAACCCGTCCGGCGCCCTTGAGCTCGATCGGCGAGAGCAGAAACCGGAGATGGATGGTCCTCGGCTTGTCCGTGCGCTGCTTGGCCGCAAACAGCCGGAGTGTGGCGAGGTTCTTCTCCGGCGTCTTGTCGTCCCCGCTGGCGAGCGCGGCACTGCTGCCCGGGTCGAGCTCGAGGTCGGCCGCCCGGACCAGAATGTCCGCCCCGGTCATCTCCCCCAGCTCCTTGAGTTCCGGGTTGGAAAAGGCGCCCTGGACCGGGCCGCGTCTGCCGATCATGTAGATGTCCCGGACCCGGCTCTCCCTGAGGGCCTCCAGCGCGTAGTCGGCGATGTCGGTAGTCTGTAGCTCCTCCGGCGTGCGGGCCAGGACCCGGACCACGTCCACCGCCACGTTCCCCATGCCGATGACCGCGACGCTCGGTTGCGACAGGTCGAAGCTCCGTTCGCGATAGTCGGGGTGCCCGTTGAACCAGCCGACGAAGTCGGTCGCGGCGTGGCTCCCCGCCAGCTCCTCGCCGGGGATGCCGAGGTTCCTGTCCGTGGCCGCGCCCACGGCGTAAATCACCCCGTGGTAGTGGCGCAGGAGATCGTCGCGGCTCACGTCCGTTCCCAAGGTGACGTTACCGAAGAACCGAACCGCCGCATTGGTCGCGATCCGCTCGTAGACCCGGGTGACGGATTTGATCTTCTGGTGATCGGGTGCGACACCGCCGCGGACCAGTCCGAACGGGGTGGGCAGCCGGTCGACCAGGTCGATCTCGACGCCGGGATGCAGCTTGAGCAGGTGCTCCGCCGCGTAGAATCCGGAGGGACCGGTGCCGATGATGGCGACTCGGAGGGGCATGGGTATGAACATGGGGGCGTAAGATAAGCCGTCAGCCATCAGCCGTCAGCAATCAGGTAGCCGAACCCTTGACGGCTCACGGCTGGCGGCTGAAGGCTTCCTCATTCTCCCTTCGGCCTCAGGAAGAACTCCAGTACCGCGCTTCCCGCCGCCACCTCCTCGACCTCGAGCCCGAGGACGCCGGACTTGGGAAAGTCGATCGTCAGGCGATGCGCGTCGCCGGCGAGCAGCAGCGAGGCCAGCTCACCCGTCCACGGTTCGTGACCCACGAGCGCGACGATCGCGCTGGCATCCGGTTGCCCGATGGCGGCCGCGATTCGGGCCAGGTCCGGAGTATCCACCAGCGCATCGCAGGCGACCGGCGCGGGGCATCCGGAGACCGCCGCGGTCAGCTCGGCACTCTGGAAGGCCCGGAGCCAGGGACTCGACAGCAGCAGTGCCGGAATCAGGCCCCGCCGCCGCAGCCGGCGCGCGACCCGCCGATGGCGCTTGCGGCCCCTGGGCGAAATCGGCCGCAGGCTGTCATCCGGCCACAGCGAGGGATCACGATCACCGGCGTCGGCATGGCGAATGATCAGGAGTTGCATGGGCTCCATCCTGTTTGTCGTTCCGCGTTCCGTGTTCCGAGTTCCGCGTTCGCATTCCCGGAGGTCAACCCGGAACGCGGAACGGGGAACGCGGAACTACTTCCGACGGCTGACTGCCTTCGCCAAGGCGACGACGACACTGTCGATCTGCGCAATGGTGCGTCGGCCGCCCTGGGTGTTGTGGTTTGCCTGGACCGAGAAGGCGAACTCCCGGCCGTCCGGCAGATCGAAGAAGCCGGACAGGGTGTTCACCCGGGAAATGCTGCCGGTCTTGGCCCATACCCGGCCTTCGAGCGGCGTGCCCACGAACCGAGTGCGAAGCGAGCCGGTATTGCCCGACTGCGGCAGCCCCGCGCCAAAGGTCGCGTAATGCGGGTGCTTCCGGATGTACTGCAGCAGGCGGGTGAACGCCAGCGGTGACACCAGGTTCGACGCCGAGAGGCCGGAGCCATCCGCCACCGCGAACAGGGTGGAATCGATGCCCATGGAGTCGACCAGAAACCGCCGCTCCACCGCCAGACCTTCACTCCATGACCCGCCCGAGGCGAACTGTCTCCCCAGCTGCTTGACCAGCATGTCGGCATACCAGTTCTGACTGGTGTTGAGGATCGGAAAGATCCAGTCCTTGAGCGGTCGACCGCGGGTCTCCGCCAGTGGTCTTCCGGTCCGGGCGGCGACGTACTTGAGCGAATCGGTGGTGCTGCGGGTGGTGCCCAGGACCGCGATCCCCGCCTCGGCCAGTGCCTGCCGGAAGGCACGGGCGGTGAACAGGTTCGGGTCCGGCAGGGCGAACGACTCGAGGCCTCCCTTCCCATCGAGCGCGACGGTGCCCTCGGCCCACAGCGACAAGGTCCCGGGCTCGCGATACATCCGGTCACCAATATCACTCGGCCCGCCAGCCGCAACGGTGCGGGTGCGGTTCTCGAGCGCCACGTCTCCCAGATTGGGATCCATGCTGAGCTGGGCCGGCGCGTCGACCTCGGGCCCCGGTCTCCAGGTAATGTCGACGCTGTTGTCGTTGAAGCCGAGCCCGCTGACCGGAGCGGCGTACCACCAGTTGAGGTCGTAGTTGCCCCAGTCGGGATGGACCAGCTCGCCGTCGAACCAGCTGCCATCGCCCACCAAGTCCCCCTGGACCGCGTGCAGCCCACCGGTCTTGAGGCTCTGGGCCAGGTCGCGGAGTCGGGCGAACGGATCGTGGTCGCATACCCCGGCCTGGGTCGTGTCGGTGGCATAGCAGCGGCGGCCGAAGGTGGGATCGCCCCGCCCGTAGAGCACCAGGTCGCCCTGCAGCACGCCATCGACGACCGGGCCGGCGGCGTACACGCTCGTGGGCACGGTCCAGTCGGGGGCGAACAGGGCCGTGGCGACGCTGCTTACCACCAGCTTGGTGTTGCTGGCGGGAATGAAGAGCTTGTCGGCGTTCTGGCCGTAGAGCAGGCGCCCGTGGTCATCCACCAGGGCCACGCCCCAGAGGTTGCGGTCGAACGGGGGCGCGTCCAGCAAGGAATCGAGCTGGCGGACGGCCTTCTTGGCGAGTTGGGCGGACAGGCGGGCGGGCGGACCGGCGCTCAGGACGGCCACGCCGAGAGCCACCATACCGAGCCGGATCGCAATCCCGGTGCGCCGGTCAACCGGGCCGTCCGTCCGCCGCTGATTAGACATCCGCTGGCTCTCCTCAGAGTTGATGTTGACTCCTCGCCGTAACTCCGCCATCCTACAGAACTTGCGCCTCGTCGTCAAATGTCCCGCACGGGAGCCTCAGGGCCGGTACCTCTGTCTGATTTTGTGACGCGTTGTTCCGTTGCGGTCGGGCTTGCGCTGATTGGAGCCGGAGCCACCGCCCCCGCCGCCGCGCAAGATACGGTGGTGGTGCGGGGACTCAGGTTCGAGGGTAACCACGCCATCGATAACTACACCCTGAGCATCGCGATCGGCACGACCAATTCGAGCTGGTTCGCCCAGTCCCCGCTGGTCAGCTGGCTCGGGCTGGGGGAGAAGCGCTTCTTCGATCCGGTCGAGTTCCGTCGCGACGTGCTCCGGCTGATCCTGTTCTACCGGCAGAGCGGTTTCATGGATGTCACGGTTGATACCCTTGTGCGGCGCGGGGTCCACGATGTCCGCCTCACCTTCAAGATCCACGAAGGGCCGCCCACTGTGGTGACCCGGATGGACGTGACCGGGCTCGACTCCATCGCGGTCCCCGCGAAGGATATCCTGCTCGATCTTCCGCTCAGGGAAGGGAAGCCCTTCAACCGGTTCATCTTCCAAGCGAGCGCAGACTCGATCATCAACCGCCTCCGGAACCGAGGGTATCCCGGAGCCGAGGTCTTCCGCAACTACAGCGTGGACCGCGCGCGTCGCACGGCCCAGGTGTCGCTCAACGTCGAGGCCGGCCGCCGGGCGGTGTTCGGCACCGCCCGGGTCGAAGGCGCCGCGAAGGTGGATACCACCTTCATCCGCCAGTTGCTCTCCGCCCGGAAGGGCCAGCGGTTCTCCCAGCAGGA
>JBGQJV010000272.1:0-5696 GCA_041499215.1 Gemmatimonadota bacterium
ATGGTGTCCCTATTGGGGATTGGACGGGATGACGGGCTCGCTTTGGTGCCTGGTCATCCAGGACGGGCGTGAGCCTCACGAAAAATGAGGCAATCGGCCCCAGCCAGCAACGCCGACCGTGGCAACCCGTGGTGCTGCCTCTAGCGCCGCGGTGAGCCGGTCCGGTTCGGCGGAATCTTCCACGCTCAGGGTGCCCCGCTCAGATGCGCTCCCACTCGGTAACGGTTCGCGCGTCGGGGACACCACCGGTGTGGAGGATGGCCTTCGGCTCGATGAGCATGAGGTGTACCTCCTCCCTGGCGACCGGCCGGTGGTCCACCCCCCGGGGAATCACTACCATCTCGCCGGGAGAGAGCGTCACGGCTCCATCGCGGAACTCGATGACCAGATGGCCGGCAAGCACCAGGAACAGCTCGTCCTCGTTCGCGTGGTTGTGCCACACGAACTCACCCTGGACCTTGGCCAGCTTGACGTGGGAGTCGTTCAGGTCGGCGATGATCTTGGGGCTCCACAGATCGCGGAACCGGTCGAGCTTCTCGCCCAGGTTGATGACATCGAGCATCGAGACTCCTTGATGGCAGGCCCCTCGGGCGGGCCATCACGGAATCTAGACACCCCGCGAACGAGTCAGCGCACCACGCGGCTGGCCCAGGCGTAGAGCCCGTCGAAGATCCGGTCGGTTACCCGGAGCAGTTCCAGATCGTCCTCGATGATCAGCCCGAGTCCCCGAATCACCGCGTCCACTCCGTGCGCCTCGGGAGTGCGATGCGGTTCCTCATCCAGGTCCGCATCCCGGATGATCGCGGCGAGCTCGCGCAGCGCCGGGTCGGTCAAGTGGTAGTGCTCGAGAAACGCCTCGAACGAGCACTTGCCCTGGTGGTGCCCCAGCTCCACGCCGCGCATGTCGAAGGGCGTCCCTCCCAGTCTGGCGGCCGCCTCCGCGTCTGCCGCGAAGAGGAACTCGGGGTTTTGGTCCACGAACCGGCGGATCAGCCAGGCGCTGGCGGTCCGGTCGATGTGGGGACGTGGTCTAGTGATCCAGCGCATGTCCCGCTCCTTTCGGCGGCCGGTCCCGCAGGGATTCGAGCCGCTGGATCGAAGTGCGAATCGCGGCCTCCGCCTCGGTCCACCCAGGCGCGCGAAACCAGTCCCGGCGGCGCTCCAGCCGCAGGGTTCGCTCCAGCACCCGGAGGCGGCGCAGCGGCTGGGTCAGTGGCGCCTGGGCCCGGAGTCTCTGCCGCGTCGCCTGACGGAGCGCCTCGCCGGCCGCGGCGGCAAGCGCACGATAACGCTCGTCCGCCTCGCTCCGGAAACGGGTGACGAGCTCCTTATCCTGTGATGGCGACAGGCTCTCCGCGTCCCACAGCAACGCGGTTCCTCCCTGCTCCACAATTTCGTCCGCCAGCCACTCGAAGGCTTCACGGGTCCGCTCCTCGGCGGGAAGGACCCAGACCGCGTCGTGCAACAGCACCGCGCCCAGCCGGCGGAGCCGGCGCCAGATGGTGAGCCTGAGCCGGGAGGGTTCACGGGGAACCCGGGAGGAGAGCAGGATCCAGCGCGTGGCCGTCACGTTGACAATAGTAACCACGGTTACAATATTCGCAAGACTCGCTTCCTCCGGAGGTTCCCGTGCCGCACAGCCGCCGCCAGTTCCTGGGCGCCGCCGCGCCCCAGCTCGCCCTGATGCTCGCCGTCGGTGACGCGGGGTGGCCGGTGCCCCACCGGGCCACCCGCGCGGACTCCGCTCGGGCGGATCCCACCGACTGGCGCCGGCAGTTCCCGGCGCTGCATCAGCAGGTCAACGGCCGAGAGCTGGTCTACTTCGACACGGCGGCTACCGCCCAGCGTCCGCGGGCGGTGATCGATGCGCTGACCGCGTTCTATTCCACCCACAACGCGAACCCGGCCGGCACCCTCCATGTCCTCGCGCGGCGGGCCGACGCCCGATTTCAGGCGGCCCGTGCCACGGTAGCCAGGTTCATCAATGCGGCGGACCCACTGGAGATCGTGTGGACCAAAGGCACGACCGAGGCCATCAACCTGGTGGCCACGGCCTGGGGCCGGGCCAATCTTCAGGCGGGCGACGAGATCGTGCTCACGGTGTCAGAGCACGCCTCCAGCATGCTGCCCTGGCAGCTGGCGGCCCGGCGCGCCGGCGCGACGGTCCGCTACCTCGACGTGGACGACGAAGGTCGGCTCGATCCCGCCGGACTGGACCAGATGCTGTCGAGCCGCACCCGACTGGTCTGCTTCACCCATGTGTCCAATGTGACCGGCGCGATTGCCCCGGCACGGGAGCTGTGCCGCCGAGCCCGCGCGGCCGGCGCACGGGTGATGATCGACGCGGCTCAATCGGTGCCGCATCTGCCCGTGGACGTACAGGATCTGGGGTGTGACTTCCTGGCGTTCTCCGGCCATAAGATCATGGGTCCGATGGGTACTGGGGTTTTGTGGGCCAAGCGCGAGCTGCTGGACGCGATGCCACCATACCAGGTCGGCAGCAATGCGGCCCATGCGGTGGAATTCGACGCCGTGGAGTGGAGCCCGGGCGGTCTCCGGTTCGGGGCCGGCACCCCGAATGCGGCCGGAGCAATCGGCCTGGCGGCGGCCGTCGGGTTTCTGCAGACGATTGGTCTCGAGGCAGTCTGGCGCCACGAACAGGAGTTGACCCGCTCCATGCTGAAACGGTTGGCGGAGCTGCCCCGGCTCAGACTGCTGGGCCCGGCCACCGCCACCGACCGGATTTCCCTGTTCAGCTTTCACGATCCGGGCCAGGATCCCATGGAGCTGATGACCAGGCTCGACAGCCGTGGGATCGCGATCCGGGCGGGCGACCTGGCCGCGCTCCCGCTGCTTCGCCGGCTGGGCACGGACAAGGCCGCCCGCGCTTCTCTGTATCTCTACAACACCACCGCCGAGATCGACATGATGTTCGAGATCCTTAACGACCGGCGGCCCGGATAGCTCGCCCGACTTGAAGCCTGAATCCCGGCGGCGGGGAAACCCGTCCGGCCCGGGCGTGTGCGGGGCGCGACCCTGCAAGCCGTCCCCTGTCCTGCCGTGAAACCTTCATCAGACCAGGAGTGAACGATGGCCGTCGTCCGGACGGGGCGGGCTCTGCTGTGCAGCACCCTGGTGCTGTTCACGGCCCCGCTCCATGCCCAGGTCTCCGCCGACGAGCGCCTCGCCCGGCACGACCAGCTGATCGCGGCCGATCGCGCGGCCGCCGACACCGCGGTGGCGCTCGGCCTTTCCGAAGCACTCGCCCGATCGGCCGGCCCGGAGCTGGTGGTGGTGTACCCCGGGGCGCCGGTCGTGGCGGGACTGGACGCTGCCCGGCAGCTGCTTGCCGCGCAGCCGGCACTCAAGGGCATCACCCTTCGCTGGGTGCCGCTGTTTGCGGAAGTCTCGTCGGACGGAAGCTTCGGGGTGTCGTACGGGGTCACCGGGATCGCCAGCAGCGCCGGCCCACCCGCGGGACCGCTTCGGTTCGGCAAGTACCTCTCCGCCTGGCGTCGGGTGAGTGATGGGTGGAAGATGGTTGCTCACGTAGAGGTCGGCCTCCTTCCCGCGGCCGTCTATGCGGCCCCGCCGGGATTCACCGCCCCACCCCTTCCCGCACTCCCCGGCTCAGGGCCGGTGGCGGAGTTTGCCCGGGCCGACGCCCAGTTCGCCGTGCTGGCCGGCAAACAGGGTGCCGCTCCGGCCTTTGCCGCCTTCGCCGCAAAGGATGCGGTGACCTTCCCCGGCACTGGGGAGCTGGCCCGCGGGCCGGAGGCGATCCGCCGGTGGCTGGCAGGAGACGAGTCGGCGTGGAGCTGGCGGCCGGTGGCCGGTGGGGGAGCCGCCTCGGGAGATCTCGGATTCACGGTGGGGGAGTCGGTGATCACCACGAAGGGCGAGTCGCCGTCCTACGGCAAGTACCTGACACTCTGGCGGCGCGAGCCTGGGGGCGCCATCCGGTTCATCGCCGACGGGGGGAACGCCCGGCCAGCGCCGTAGAGAACAAAGTTCCGAGTTCCAAGTTCCAAGGAAGCGAGCACCTGGAACTGGGAACTCCGCACTGGGAACTCACAACCTCACCCTGGTGTGACGGTGAGGGGACGGGTCAGGTCAGACGACCGCCGGCGAGACCCGGGAGGTGGTTCGACCGGGAGGCCTTGAGCTGGCGGGCCTCGTGCGCCAGGCGGGCGAGCAGCGCCGGGCGGGGACGTGTCAGCCGGCGGGCATTGCGGACGGTCTGTTGTCCCAGCTCGAACATGACCTCGACGCCGTCCCCCAGCTCATAGTCTACCAGACCGGCATCGGCGATCCCGACGAAGACCGACTTCGCCGGCTGGCCGTCCAGGAGGAGCGTCCCTCCCGCATCGCCCGCCGAGCTGCGACCGATGGCCTCGGCCTTGGTCAGCGCCTCGCGCTCGCTCCTCGCCTGAATCAGCACAAGATTGCGCCAGACCTGGGACGTCGATCGCCGGCGTCCCTTCGCGACGGTCATCTGGACCAGCCAGGCCCAGTACCAGAGACTCCCCTGCCTCCGAGCCATGATGTCACCTGCCCCGTCAGCCTGTTGGTGCGGCGGTGTCGGTTCTGGTCTTGCGCCAAAGTGCCATGCGACCGTCAACCGCGGGTCAAATCGTGGTCATCCCCGTCCAAATAAGAGACGATTCGGGAACGGGTCGCGCTTCCCGGATCGAATGCGCCTGCTGAAGTGGAAAGGGGAACGCCACACACTAATGCTGCCGAGTACCGCTAGCTATGACTTCTCGCGCAGGCGTATGACTTCTGGCGCGGTCATGTGACTTTTCGCGCGGGTATGGCCCCTGGCGCGAATATGATGGATAGGGCCCGGCAGCTTCTTCCTGCTTGCCCGAGCGCCGGAGAACCGGTAAATAGGTTTTGCCCCTCACCACCCTCCCATGGCAAAGCTCGGCAGCCTGCTCGCGACGGCCTTCCCAGCGCGCACGCCGGACAGTCAACGCATCGTCCTGGCGGTCGCGGCCTGTCAGGGAGACGTGCCGTCGGCCGACGAGTTCGCGGCTGAGCTGCAGTTCGACAACCGGCATCAGCTCGCCAGGATGCTGATGCGGGCGGGGCTGCCTCCGCTGGAGCATGTGGCGGGCTGGGCGATGGTGCTCGGCTGGGTGCTGCGGTCCGAGCAGGAGGGCGCCACCCTGTGCGAGATCGCGCTGGAGACCAGCCGCGACCCCGCGGTGTGCTACCGGCTGGTGAAACGCCTGACCGGACGGGTCTGGACCGAGGTGACCTCACTCGGCTCAGGCTGGGTAGTCGCCACCGTCCGGCAGCAGTACGGCTTCGGCCCGGTACCCGCGACGCCGAGTCCTACCCGGCGCCGCAGCGGCGATCACGAACGTCCGCTGGTCAAGGCCTAGCGGCGGCCACCCCGCCCTCGCGCGATCCGCCCCTCCCTGCAGATCCCCGCGGCGCCACACCAAACAAGCCTCAACCAGTCTCGCCTTGTTCTCCCGACGTGAGGTCGGCCGCGCATCGGGCGCAGCTGATCCGGCTGTTTCATTTTCCGAGGGGAGAACCAATCATGTATTGCCTTGCCTAGCCTTCCGCCTTCGCGCCCTTCCGCCTTCCCGCCAGCGCGGGCAGGTGCGGTGAGTAGTCCAACAGCTCGAGTCGAGCTGGCAGGGCCGCACGGATCTCCACCACCTCCTCGACCATGAGCTGTA
>JBGQJV010000273.1:0-5690 GCA_041499215.1 Gemmatimonadota bacterium
CACCGGGAATCGGTCCATCGAACCGGCGTAGCCCGGCGGGGTATGAACGTTGATTCGGCGGGTCTCGCCGACCGCTTTCGAATCGAGCGTGAACGTGTCGTGCGGCGGAATCGGGTCGGCGGCAAGAGCCGCGGCGACCGGGGCCATTCTGGTGGCCGGAGTGGGAGCGGGGGCGGGAGCGGGCCTCCCGCAACCGGTGCCTGTGACGAGAACTCCGAGCAGTAGCGAGACGGCGTGTCGGTGGCGCGTCCATTCCATCAGGGGGCTCCGGGAGGGCGATGGCGGTGATCGGTCGGGGGCAAGATACTGGCCCCCGGTGTCCCGCCGTAACTTGCCGCCGTCGCCACCGTACGGTCTGCAACGTTCCGCCTGCCGCCCCTGTCAAAGTTCTCGGCCAGCCCAGACCCGAAACCCGGGTGCCACGGCTTCGGGACCCGGGATAGACGGGTCCTCGGTACCCTTCCTTCAGCGCCCAGGAGACTTTCCATTTTGCTGTACCCGCCGTACTATCATTCCCGCCGCGTCCCAGGTCCTACGATTGTAGACGCGGCCGCACCTGCATGGCCCACCAGGAGATCTGACCGCATGACAAGGACGAGAGGGCGACTGACAAGAGCAGGGCTGCTCGTCGCCGTCATCACCGGGTGCGCTGGCCGGGGCAGCACCGCCCGAACCGGCGTCGAGCCCGCCGGCACAGCGCAACCTGCCCCCGTTTCCCCCGCCGCCAGCACCACCGCCCACGATGTTCCCTCGCACACCGCCGCCGACGCGAAATTCATGACCGGCATGATCGGCCACCACGCCCAGGCGGTGCTGATGGCCGGGTGGGCACCCACCCACGGGGCGAGTCCCGGCCTGCAGGCGCTGTGCGAGCGGATCCTGGTGGGCCAGCGGGACGAAATCGCGCTGATGCAGCGCTGGCTCGGTGAGTGGCACGAGCCGGTACCGGCGGCGGATGCGTCGCACGACATGATGCCCGGCATGGAACACATGCTGATGCCCGGCATGCTGACCGCCGACCAGCTGGTGCAGTTGAACCAGGCGGCCGGCCCCGACTTCGACCGGCTGTTCCTGACGTTCATGATCCGGCATCACCAGGGCGCGCTCACCATGATCAAGGACCTGCTCGGGACGACGGGCGGCGCCCGGGACGATAACGTCTTCAAGTTCGTCTCCGACATGAACGCGGACCAGTCCATCGAGATCGAACGCATGACCGGCATGCTTGCGGCGGTCCCGCCCCAGGCGAGCCACCCGTGAAGTCCCCGCTCACGCTTCCCCGTACGCACCACTTCGTCTCCTTACTGGAATACCCAATGGCATCCCTAGTCACGACTCACCGGCCGCGACGGACCGCCGCGGCCCTCCAGGCGCTGTCGCTCATGTTCGGGCTGCTGGCCGTCGGAGGCTGTGCCTCGTCGTCCTCGTCGTCCTCCTCGTCCAGTTCCGCCGCGATGGCGGCGCCCAAGCGGGATCCCCGGGTCGGTCTCAAGGCCGGTGTGGCGGACGCGGGCACGGCGCTGTGGAATCTGCGGATGGTCTCGAACACCCAGCCGTCGGAGAAGTTCGCGGGTGTCACCAACTCGGACCTCTCTTTTTCCGGCCCCTACGCCATCCAGGGGAACTACAACGGGTTCCAGGTGTGGGACATCTCGACCCCAAGTGCCCCCAAGCTCAAGACGGCCTATCTCTGTCCGGCCTCGCAGAGCGACGTGTCGGTCTACAAGAACCTGCTGTTCGTCTCTGGCGAGGGCTTCGGCGGCCGGGTCGACTGCGGGACGGGAGGCGTGCCCGACAGCGTCAGCAAGGACCGGCTGCGCGGCATCCGCATCTTCGATATCAGCGATATCGCCAACCCGAAGTATCTGGCCAACGTGCAGACCTGCCGAGGGTCGCACACCCACACCGTGGTAACCGACCCGAAGGATTCGGAGAACGTCTACGTCTACATCTCCGGCTCCGCCCCGGTCCGGTCGCCCACCGAGCTGCCGGGATGCTCCAGGGCCACGCCGGACCAGGACCCGAATTCCGCGCTGTTTCGGATCGAGGTCATCAAGGTGCCCCTGGCCCATCCCGAACAGGCCGCGATCGTGAGCTCGCCCCGGATCTTCAACGACCTGGCGGCCCCGCCGAGTCACGGTGAGACCCCCGAGGATTCCGCCCGGGCGGCCAAGACCGCCGCCGATGCCCGCGCCAAGGGCGCATTCACCGCGAAATTCGGTGCAATGGAGTTCGTGCTGCCGTCGAACTTCGTGGACCCGATGCTCGACAGCATCGTCAAGGCCCGCGGGGCGACCGGCGCGCCGACCGGCGCCGACAGCGCCGCGCTGCGGGCGGGCATTCCGGACATGATCGCGAGGATGACCGGCAGCGGCGGTCCCAAGACCGGTCCCACCCAGTGCCACGACATCACCGTCTATCCCGCGATCGGGCTGGCAGGCGGCGCGTGCGGCGGCTACGGCCTGCTGCTCGATATCAAGGACGCCGCCAACCCGCAGCGGATCGGTGCCGTATCAGACTCCAACTTCTCCTTCTGGCACTCGGCCACGTTCAACAACGACGGCACCAAGATCCTGTTCACCGATGAGTGGGGCGGGGGCGGGCAGCCGCGCTGCCGCGCCACTGACAAGCCGCAGTGGGGCGCCGACGCGATCTTCACCCTCAGCAACAACACCATGACCTTCAAGAGCTACTACAAGCTCCCGGCGGCGCAGACGCCGTTCGAGAACTGTGTGGCCCATAACGGGTCGCTGATCCCGATTCCCGGGCGTGACGTGATGGTCCAGGCCTGGTACCAGGGCGGCATCTCGGTGTTCGACTGGACCGATGCGTCCCATCCGAAGGAGATCGCCTTCTTCGATCGGGGGCCGATGGACTCGACCAAGATGGTCGGCGCCGGATCGTGGTCGGTCTACTGGTACAACGGCAGCCTCGTGAGCTCCGAGATCGCCCGGGGTCTCGACATCCTTGAGCTGACGCCCAATCCGTTGCTCACGCAGAACGAGATCGATGCCGCGAACCTGGTTCACTTCGACTACCTGAACGTTCAGGACCAGCCGAAGCTGGCCTGGCCGGCGAGCTTCGTGGTGGCGCGGGCGTACCTGGATCAGCTGGAGCGGACCAACGGGCTCGCCTCGGCGCGCATCGCGGCAGTGCGGAAGAGCCTCGCCGCGGCCGAGAAGGTCTCGGGGGTGGCGCGGCAGAGCGCGCTGACCACGCTGTCGACGGAATTGCACAAGGATGCGACCACCGCGTCCGACCAGGCCAAGGTGCATCTGCTGGCCGGGATGGTCGGGGAACTGGCCAAGTCCGCCAGCTGATGCCGGGACGGCGGTCCGACTCTGAATGAGGGGATCGGGCCGGCTGTCATCCTGAACGGAGCGAGGGCGGGTCTGTGGCCGCCGCACCGCGGTGCGGCGGCCACGGCCCGCCCTCGCTGCGCTCAGAATAAGGATCGCGACGGACCAAGGTCGCTGGGCTTTCGCTCGACCCGGCGTTACCTTCGCCACCCAACATGCGCTTTCTCCTCACGCCGGTCGGCTCCAGCGGGGACGTCCACCCTTTCATAGGCATCGGTCGCGAGCTCCTCGGTCGCGGTCATGAGGTGATCCTCTTCTCCGCCGAGCCGCACCGGCAGGTGGTGGAGCAGAGCGGGATCGAGTTCGCCGCGACCGCATCCATCGAGCAGTACCAGGCGGCCACCCTGAACCCCGACCTGTGGCATCCGTCCCGCGGCTTCAAGACGGTCCTTGAGCTGGTTATCCCGATGCTCGAGCCGACTCGACGGGGGCTCGAAGCGCACTACCAGGCTGGGCGAACGATGCTCGTGGGGCACCCCCTCGGTTTCGCAACTCGCACCTTCGAGGAGCAGACCGGCGCGCCGGCCGCGTCGATTCACCTGGCGCCCTCCAGCCTGCGCTCGGCCTACAAGGTTCCAGCCCTGCCGCCGGGAGTGGACATCTCCGCTCTCCCGCTCTCGGTCAAGCGCGCGCTTTGGGCGCTCATCGACTGGACCGCAATCGACCCGCAGATCACTCCGGCCCTCAACCAGTGGCGTGGCACCCTCGGCCTGCCGCCGGTCCACCGGGTATTCAAAGAGTGGGTCAACTCGGCCCGGCTGGTGATCGGCCTCTTCCCGGAATGGTTCGGCGCCCGCCAGCCGGATTGGCCCGGCCAGTTTCACTACGCCTCCTTTCCGCTGTGGGATGACCCGGGTATCGCACCGCTCGACGCCGAGCTGTCGGCCTTCCTGGAAGCAGGCAGCCCACCGGTAGTCGTCTTTCCCGGCAGCGCCAATCGCCATGCGACCCAGTTCTTCGGGGCAGCCGCGGTTGCATTGCAGCGACTGAAACGGCGGGGGCTCTTCCTCACCGGGTATCCCGAGCAGCTGCCGTCCGGGCTGCCCGACTCGATCCTGCACCGGGCCTACGCGCCGTTTTCCGTCGTGCTGCCCCGCTCGGCGGCACTGGTGCACCACGGCGGTATTGGCACCATGGCCCAGGGGTTTGCGGCGGGTGTCCCTCAACTCATCATGCCGATGGCGTTTGACCAGCCCGACAACGCCCTCCGCGCCACCCGGCTCGGCACTGCCCGGTGGCTGACCCCGAAGCGCTTCACTCCCGAGCGGGTGACTGCGGCGCTGGAGGACCTGCTCGACGATCCAGCGGTGGCTCGTGCGACGGCGGAACAGCGCGACCGGTTGCGGCCAGTCAGCGGGATACGGATGGCCTGCGACTTACTCGAGCAGATACCGCACTAGTGGCGGGCAGGCGGAATGGCGGGAAGGCGGGAAGGCGGGAGTGCTATCCCGCCCTCCCGTCTTCCCGCCTGCTATTGTCCCGCGCTCTGCGCCGGCCCGCTCAGGAGCGCGACCAGGGCCTCCACTTCCGACGGGGCGAGGCCAAGCTCGGGCATCCGTACCGGTCCGTCGCCGATCTTGGGGAGGCTCGACGGATTGGTGAGCCGCTGGCGAACGTAGGCGGCCTCGAGTCGGCGCCCGGTGAGCACCGGGGCGACGCCTTCCAGCACCCGGTTCATCTGCGCGAACTCGGGGACGTCTCCGTTCACGTGACACATGCCACACCCCTTTGCGACGAACAGCCGGTGGCCCCTCTCCTCCAGCGTTAGCAAAGGCCTGGCCTTGCCCTGCCGCACAACCGGAATCGAGATCAGCGTCAGATCCCCCCAGCCGCCACCGCTGAACCCGCTACTCACGGCCAGAGTCACCTGGTCCGCGTCGGGTACCCGCACTGTCGCGGTGTAGCTGCCCTTGCGGGACCCTGGCGTAGCCTGGACCGACACGCGGTTGGCGTTCACCGAGCCGGCCGGCTGGACCAGCACCGAGCCCTGGAGCCCGTTGAGCGGGGTCTGCCCATGCTGGCGGACCATATACTCGAGCCGGTACGATGCGCCGGCCTCCAGGTAATCCGGCGGATTCTCGACGGTAATGACCGCCCATCCTCCGACGGCGGAGTGGAATCCCAGTCCCACCGACGCGGCCAGCGCCAGCCTGTGCATCCCCAGCATAGCTTCCTCCGGTTGAGGTATGCAGCTGAGATGCCGGCCGGGCCGGTCGGGTTTGAGTTCCGCGTTCCGAGTTCCGCGTTCCGAGTTTGGAGGTCCCATCAACCGGAGCCGCTCTCCCGCCTTCTCGCCCTCCCGCCCTTTCCGCCCCGCCCGCCTTGTCCGCC
>JBGQJV010000274.1:0-5645 GCA_041499215.1 Gemmatimonadota bacterium
CGGCCGGTGACCTCCGGGGTGAGGTCCAGGGTGAGGCCCCGCTCCAGCCCCTTGAGCCCCTCCAGAGTCCCGGCCTGCGCCAGAAAGGAGGCACTCACCCGCTGCGCGGGCACCCAGGAATCCTCGAAGCCGGAGTGCTGCACCTGCCGGAGCACATGCAGTTGCCAGGTCTGCACCGCTTTCGCCTGATACCGCAGGCTCTTGAACGGAATCCGGATCTCGACCTCATAGCCGCCCTCCACCAGCCGGCCCTTCGAGGAGAAGACGAAGTCGGGCGAGAGATCCGAGCCCTCGCGTGCCTGGGCGGTGCCGCCGGTGTACCCACCACCGGCGATGTTGCCCCGCTCCACCATGACCCCATCGCCCTGCACCCCGAGCGGGTTCACCGCGAACATGAACGCCTGGCGGCTGTCGTTGAAGGTGCCGAGGAGGAGCTGGATCACGTCGTCCGAGAAGATCCGGTCCCGGTCGGCGAGGGTGGCGTGCACCTCGCCGTGAGGCTCACGGGCGCGGATGCCGAAGTGGATTGCGGTGGGAGAATACCACACCAGTACCTCGGTGGAATCGATCGCTGGGACCCCTTCGATCGGCTGGAAGTGGGAGAACCCGCTGAGTACCGCCGCCTCCGCCCACGCCGGTTCGTCCAGTACACCGTCGATGGTCACCTCCGCCTCCAGCCGCGGCACCTGGACCGCCAGCTGTCCCTGACGCCCATCGTGGAGTCTCCCCTCGCCGGCGGCTGGAACCGTGGCCGGGGAAACCGAGACCGGGGCGGTCGTGGCGGCAGGAGCCTGCAGGAGGACCAGCAGCGCGAGCAGGGTCACCTGGGATTCCCGGTGATGGAGTGAAAGGGTGTGGCTGGTGTACGAACCATGAGAGGGTGCGGTTTCGGGCGGTCACGGCCGCAACCCGGAATCCTGTCCACCGGCGAATCGGTGGTGTACTTTCCGATTTCGCGTCTACGTCCGTCCCAGGGAGAAACATGATACACCGTTCACTCACCGGAGCCATCGCCGTCCTCTCGCTCCTCGCCACGAGCGCGGAGGCCCAGAAGGCGAAAGAGCCCGCCTTCGATGGCCGTCCCCTGTCATCCTGGATCGCCGACCTGAAGGCACCCGCGCCACAAACCCGCAACGCCGCCGCGTATGCCATCAGCGGCATGGGCCCCGCCGCCAAGGCCGCGGTTCCCGCCCTGGTTCAGGCCCTCGCGGACACGACCAATGCCCCCGCCGTCCGCTACGCTGTGTGTGTCGCCCTCCGGGAGATCGGTCCGGATGCCAAGGATGCCGTGCCCGCGCTGACCGAAGCGCTGGATGACCGTAACGAGGACGTCGCCGCCATGGCGCGGAAGGCGATCCGGGCCATCACCGGGGTCGATCCGAGGCCGCCGGAGTGAGTGGACGGTCGGACCGGCGGACCGGCGGACGGTCGTCGCGACACTCACCGTTGTTGCTGCTGGGACTTGCCGCCCTGTTTTCCGCCGGTCCGCCCGTCCGCCTGTCCGCCCAGGCCCGCGAGCACGCCGACGGTCGGCTGCAGCGCCAACTCGACAGCGTCGTCCAGGGCTTCCACGGCACCGTCGGGATCTACGTCCGGCACCTCCCCAGTGGCCGGAGCGCGGGGGTAAACGCGGACTCGGTCTTTCCCACCGCCAGCATGATCAAGGTGCCGATCCTGATCGGCGTGTTCGACGCGATCGAGCACGGCCGGCTGGACTTCCGGCAGGAATTGATCTACACCGACTCGCTGCTGTACGAGGGCGACGACATCCTGGGAAGCTTCCGGGACTCGACCCGGCTCCCGCTCAACAAGCTCACCTTGCTCAGCATCACCACCAGTGACAATACCGCCTCGCTCTGGCTGCAGGCGCTGGCCGGAACCGGCACCGTCATCAACCAGTGGCTGGCGGATCATGGGTTCGACTCCACCCGCGTGAACAGCCGCACGCCCGGCCGAGAGGAGAACCGGTCCCTGTACGGGTGGGGCCAGACGACACCGCGGGAAATGACCCGGCTCCTCAGCGTGATCCGCGAGGGCAAGGCGGTAAGCCCCGCCGCGAGCCAGGAGATGTACCGTCATCTCACCCGGAGCTACTGGACTGGAGAGGCACTCTCGGTGCTCCCTCCCTGGGTGCAGGCCGCTTCCAAGGTCGGGGCGGTAGACCACTCGCGCTCGGAGGTGGTGCTGGTGAACGCTCCCTCGGGCGACTACGTCTTCGCGGTCATCACCAAGGCCCAGGCCGACACCAGCTGGGATCCGCCGAACGAGGGCTGGGTGCTCATCCGCAAGGTCTCCGCCCTCTTGTGGCGGCACTTCGAGCCGAAGCATCCGTGGATGCCGGCGGAGGGAGTGGCTCGGTTCAAGCCGTGAGGGATGCCCCGAGCCTGGTGCCCGCCGGGCCGCTCACCACGAAGGGCCGGGGAGGTTGCACGGAGAGGTGATGGACTTCAGGACGAACGAAGTTCTCACGTGCGACAGCACGACCTCAGTGGTCTTTCTCCGTGAAGTCTCCGGTGCCTCCGTGGCTCCGTGGTGCGCAGTTGATGCGTGACGGACCAGCCCACCGGACCAATGCGGCCAGCCCGAGCACGGCGAGGGATCCCTCGAGGTCGCCAGGGATCCCTCGCTTCGCTCGGGATGACACTCAGACCCCAGCCCATTGCCCACCGCCATGTCCGCGGACCATCATCTCCAGCGCTACCAGAAGCTCGCCCGCAGCCTCGACGCGCGGTTCCGGATTCCCGGCACGCCATTCCGCTTCGGGTGGGATGCGATCCTCGGACTGATTCCGGGCGTGGGCGATGCCGCCGGCGGCCTGCTCGGTAGCTATGGGCTCTACGTGGCTACTCGACTCGGCGCGCCGTGGGTGGTCTTGGCGCGGATGCTGCTCAACCTCGCGCTGGATCTGGTCATCGGCTCGCTGCCGGTGGCAGGCGACCTGTTTGACTTCGCCTGGCGGGGCAACCTGAGAAACCTCGCATTACTTGAACGCTGGCTCGAACGGCCACATCAGACCCGCCAGCAAAGCGTCACGCTGTTCCTGGCACTGTTCGCGACGCTCGCCGGCCTGGGCGTGCTGGCTCTGTGGTTCAGCCTTTGGTTCCTCCGAAGGCTGCTGCACCTTTAGCCCCGGCTGGTAATTCATAGCCATAGCGGTGACTCCCGTGCGCTCCGACGACCTCTATTCGCTTCCGCCCGGCCTCCCGGTGCCCGTGGACGACAGCGCCTGCGACCATCTCCCCGGCCTGCTGGTCCCGGCAGTCGCCCTGCCCTCCACCCGCGGCGGGACCGTCCGACTCGATCGCCCCACGTCTCGATGGACTGTGGTCTACGTCTACCCGCGCACCGGGCAACCCGACGTCGAGTCTCCTCCAGGCTGGGATCAGATTCCAGGGGCTCGGGGCTGCACCCCACAAAACTGCGCCTACCGCGATCACTACCAGGAGCTCAAGGCGCTCGGCGCGGAGGTCTACGGTCTCAGCACCCAGTCCACCGAGTACCAGCGGGAGATGGCCGAGCGGCTGCATCTTCCCTACTCCGTGCTGAGCGATGAGCGTCTGGAGCTGACCCGGGCGCTGCGACTCCCCACCTTCAAGTATGGCGCCTGGACCCTGCTGCACCGCTTCTCTCTGGTGCTCGCGGAGGGGCGGGTGGCCAGGGTGTTCTACCCCGTGTTCCCCTCGACGGCCGATTCTGAGTGGGTGACGACCTGGCTCCGTGACCAGTCCTGAGCCGGCCCTGAGACCGGCCGCTTGCCCGCTCCCGGAAGGGGGCATAAATCTGTGCTTGGAATCGCCGGGGTCCGGTGGCCGAACTACCCTGTGAGGCGAATGCCGGCCCAGCGCAGATTCCCGCCCGATTCCGAAGGAGAGTGCCATGCCGCTGACGCGGGCCGACCTCGATGCCCTGGTAGGCGAGGACATCAGCCAGATCTGCGGCAATGGCTACGCCGCACCCAACGACAACCACTGCGCCCATTTCGTCAGCCACGTCGCCGGCTATGGATTTGGCGCCACGTGTCGCACGATGAAGGTCGGCACTCAGCCTGGGGCGAGCATCCGGGTGCAGGAGCTGTTTGCCCACTGCCCCACCGTGGGACGGTGGGTCGACCGGCCCGGCAGTCTCCTCTCCTGCCTGGTCTTCGTGACCGCCGCGAGCAACGTACATATCAAGAAGCACCAGATGGACAACGTCCCCCGGAAGCATGTCGGCATCTTTCTCTCCGGCACGATCTGGCACTACTCCAACTCGCAGCACCAGGTAGTGACTCAGACTCCGGAGCAATTCATCCATCACTACCCAGGATCGGACATCGCGCTGTTCTACGGGTCGTTTCCCGCATGAGCCGGAGTTTCGGGTCGGGGGCGGTGGCAATCGCGATCGTGTTGGGCGTGGCGGCCTGCGGTCCCGGTCGCCGAACCGGGACGCCACCACCGACGGATGCAGGACCGACGGCCCAGCCTCGCCAGTACGACCCCGCGGTAGAGCCGGCGCCGCGGGAGATCATCCGCGCCCTGCTCTCACTCAGGGACACACCGCTCTCGATCGACTCCAGCTGCGTCACCGCGGGTACCAGCCCCGAGGATGTCGATCTGGGCGACTACGTCAGCGGATGGCTGGCGGAATTGCGCGAGGGGGCGGGGAAGAACTGGGTTGAAACCAGCGTCGCCGCGGAACCGGATCCCGCCACGGGAGCCCGGGCCTGGCGCAGTGCGGTAGTCTTTCGCCACGTGGATGGCGACGACCGCTGGGGCTGGGGAGTCAGCTTCGTCATGGCCGGTGCGGACCACCGGGTAAGCCCTGGATCGATCCGGTGCACCGGCGCGGGTTAGGGACCGCACGAAGGTCCCCCACGCCTGAGACCCAGAGGACAGGTCGCGTGCCTCGCCCTCGGTCGAGGGTTACGTTCGCAACACCGAGCGCCCTGCGGGTCTCGGGTTGACCCCCCACAGGGCGCTGGCTCGCTTCAAGGCACCTCAGTAGCGCCGCCCGGTTCCCTCACGCGACCACGTCGCCCTGCATCACGAAGCAGGTCACCGCGACTGGCGCGTACGTTTCCCTCCCGATCAGCTTCTCCAGGTAGTTCTTCTGCACCTGGGGCATGCCAGGGAGGCCCTTCCACTGCAGAATGGGAACCACATCGATGACCTTCACTTCCTTCAGGACCAGCGCGATGCTGGCCCCAACCATGTACCCACCGTTCAGCGACGCTGATCCGTACACCGGCTTGAACGCATAGATCGCAACCTTGGAGTACTCCCGGTCCTTGGTGAAGTACCGTCCCGCGTAGGTTCTCGGCATGGCGATGCGCACCAGGACCTGCGGGTTCATCTTGGCGGCGATGAAGTCGAATCCCCCCTTGCCGGTGACCTCTCCGCTCTCCCAGCCGTTCTCGTAGCCGCTCCCGGCATGTACCGCGAACATGGGGATCCCTCGAAAGAAGTCCTTCTTCGCGGTTGCGTTGGCATCGAAATAGAAGGTCGACGTGGGTGCCATACTGGCCTCTCTGGTGAAGGTGCCGGGCGGAGACTGGTTTCGACGGAAACGGCGTGTCGCAGCGACGGCTATTGTTGCCGAGACCCCGCTTCAGGGCGCTGACCTTGGTGCCTTGCCTGCACCCATGTTCAACTTGTGGACGGGGTTAC
>JBGQJV010000275.1:0-5640 GCA_041499215.1 Gemmatimonadota bacterium
ATCGCTCGACCGACCCAACTTGGCATGGTGGAGTACGGGGGCATTCTGCTGGGCGTAGCCGGCGGAGCGCTTGCCCTTTAGTGCATCGTGACGTTCGTGCTGGTCGGTCGTGGAACGCCGGCGCCGTTCGATCCGCCCCGTCTCCTGGTGGCCCGAGGTCCCCATCGGTATGTCCGAAATCCGATGTACCTCGGGGCAGCACTGGCGCTCTCTGGGGCCGCGATCTTCTATCGTTCAACCCCGTTGCTTGCCTACGCAGCTCTGTTTCTCCTCGCCACCCACCTCCTGGTCGTATGGTATGAGGAGCCGACACTTGAGCGCCTGTTCGGTGCCGATTACACAGCGTATCGGGCGCGGGTGGGGCGGTGGGTACCGCGCTTGCCCACGGACGGCCCGCCAGCCGCCACGTGACGACGGCCTGAAGCGGGCAGGCTGGGACCGGGTGATGGGAGGCGGGACATGTGGGTACGTCGGTTACGACACGTTGCAAGTGCGACTCTGTTCCTGGCGAGTCTTCAGCATCCCCTTCGGGCTCAGACCGGCAACGGTGCCGGGCTGGAGCCCAGCCTCGATTCCCTGGTTCAGGCCACCCTGCGGGAGCAACACATCCCGGGCCTGGCCCTCGGCGTAATCCAGAGCGGGCAGCTGATCTACGCCAAGGGCTTTGGCGTTCCCGTCCTGGGTGAGGGGCGCACCGTCACACCGCAGTCTCTCTTCCACATTGCGTCTCTCACCAAGCCGTTTGTCGCGACGGCGGTCTTGCAGCTTGTTGAGGCTGGCAAGGTCGACCTCGACGCACGGGTGGCGGCATACTTGCCGTATTTCCGACTGGCCGATGAGCGGGCCGACGGGATAACGGTCCGCCAGCTGCTTACGCACACCTCCGGAATGCCAGACGTCACGGACTACGGGTGGGACCACCCCGACTACGACGGGGGCGCGCTGGAGCGGTACGTACGCGGCCTGCGAGCAGTGACACTGCTCCACGCCCCCGGGCAAGCCTACCGCTACAGCAACATGGCGTACGAGGTGCTGGGTGATCTCATCGCCAAAGTGTCGGGGGAGAGCTTCGAAGCGTACATTCGAGACCACATCCTCCGTCCGCTCGACATGACCCGGAGTACGCTCCTCCCCCAGAACACCGACCCAGCACTGCTGACCCACCCGTATACTCGCGATTCGACCGGCGCCATCGTAGCCGTGCAGGCGTTCCCCTACAATAGGGCCCACGCGCCAAGCTCTACTCTGCGATCCAGTGTCGAGGACCTCAGCCACTGGGCACTGGCCAACCTGGGTCACGGCCAGTGGGCAGGCCGGCGCGTTCTGCAGTCAGCCACCTATGATCTCCTGTGGCATGCGTACGCGGTACGGCCAGGCGGGCTGGTGCCGGGCGATTCGACCGACGCCGGGGTTGGGCTCAGCTGGTTCCTGCAGCCGTACCATGGCCAGATTCTGGTGCTCCACGGGGGCGCGGACGACGGCTTCCGAAGTCTGCTGATACTTGCTCCAGCCACCGGCGGAGCCGTGATCCTGCTTACGAACTACGACGGCGCCTGGCCCGCGACTCGGCGGGTAGCCTGGTTCGCACTCGACCAGATTCTCCCCCCCGCTCCCTAGGGGCAGTCCTGCATGGAGCCACGCCCGGCCACCGATCTGCTACCTTGGGAGCCTTGCCGCGGCTCACCTCGGCCCGCAGCTTATGCCGGGTCGCTGATCGCAACCGTGGATGCCGAGATGCGAGATCAAATCGCCCGGTTTCAAGCCAAGTGGCAGCTGGGCTTCATCCCGCCTGAGCAGGTACCTGCTGCCGCGACCGCCATGCGCCAGGCTGGCGTCGACGGGACCTCCCTCGCGGTCCTGGCGGGCCTCATTGACCCCTCCCGCTCCGAGGTCGAGCCCCTGGTGTGCCGTTTTCTCGTGGAGGTCGGCGCCCCCTCGATCACGGATGCGGAGGCCTGCTGGCTGCTGGCTCGAGCCGGAGTCGAGGCCATCGCGGCGGGCACCGTGGCACCACGCAAAGGGGCCGCGCAGATCGGTTTTCTCTGCCGGAAGCTCGGAATGCCCGAGCTGCTCCGCGCCTTGGCGTCCCTGTCGGTCGACGATAGTCCCGACGATTCCCGGCTCGACGACCGCATCCGAGCGACAGCCCGCGAGGTCCTGGCGGCTCTTCAGCGCCCGCCCGGCGGTGCTACCTAGCGTATTCGCTCAATGAACCGGCCTTCGCCGCTTGCCTGCGCGGCTCTTCGAGTCCGGCGGGCCAGCCATACTTGAGCCGACCGGAGATTCGGCGATCGCCCTGCGCCAGGCATGCCACCAGGAGGTGCCCGCTCGATGA
Source organism: Gemmatimonadota bacterium (assembly GCA_041499215.1). GTDB lineage: Bacteria > Gemmatimonadota > Gemmatimonadetes > Gemmatimonadales > GWC2-71-9 > JADJOM01. The sequence continues at coordinate 2,336 of JBGQJV010000275.1, forward strand.
TTCACGAAGGGCTGCGTGAGGTCGCGGCTCGCCAGGCCAGCAGGTTGCCACCCCGTACCCCGGCAGGTACGTTCCCGGCGCCCCACCACGCCGTTCCCTTATACGCAAGACAGGAGAAACGCAATGCGCTCCTTCACCATCGGCTGCTGCGTCGTTGTGCTCGCGGGCTGCGCCAAGCCCGAGCAACAGGCAGCCGCCAGGGACTCCGCCTCCGGCCAGTTGGCCGCGGGCGCCACCTCTGCCACCATCTCACTGGCGAGTGTCGCCGGCAAGTGGGCTATGCGCACCATGCCGGCAGGCAGCGACAGCGTACTGACGACGTTCGATCTGGTCGCTTCGGGAGACCCCTCGGGCTGGGCGTTCAACTTCCCACAGCGGGCCCCTGTGCCAATTCGCGTAATCGCCGTGGCGGGCGACAGCATCGTCACCGAGGCGGGACCGTATGAGAGCGTCCTGCGCAAGGGGGTACAGGTGAGCCTCCACAGTGTGATGCACCTCCAGGGCGACAAGCTGGTCGGCACCAGTGTGGCACGCTACGCGACGAGCGGTCCCGATTCGGTGCTCCAACTGCGGACCGAAGGCACTCGCGCGCCCTGACCTGACCCACGCCGACAGGTCGACGCCGCCATCCCTGTTATCGATGTCCGCCGCCACCTCCGGGGTGGCGGCGGGTGAAAGGGGAGTCTTGCAGGGCGCTTTCGCGCCCTGCACCTTATGCTGGGCGTCAGGGCAGCCCCACCGCCACAAGCGCGCTCTCACGGGCAGGCGTTCTGCCGCAGCCTTGCTGTGTCTCTGGGCACTGCGCCTGCTCCGGACATCGCCGCGGTCGTGATGCATCCTGAACTGCCACCCACTACCGCGTGAAGGTTCCCCCGTCGCTCTTGGTCGGCACGCCCTGACTGGGCCGACTGGATTGCAAGGCGCCATGGCGCCCGGGGGCTCATGCGGGGTCGTCCACCCGGCCGCCTGACTCCTGATCCCCCGATGCAGATCCCCTACTATCACGTGGATTCGTTCAGCCACACCCTGTTTGCCGGCAATCCAGCCGGGGTGTGCATCCTTCCCGGCCCCCTCACCGACCAGGTCATGCAACAGATCGCAGCGGAGAACGCCCTGTCGCAAACTGCGTTCGTCGCCTCGCGTGCCGATGGGGACTTCGACCTGCGCTGGTTCACCCCCAGGGTCGAGGACGACCTCTGCGGGCACGCGACATTGGCATCAGCGTTCGTGCTTTCGCTGCGAGGGCACACCACCTGGCCCGTTCGGTTCCACACGCAGAGCGGTGTCCTGACCGTGGCCCGCGACGCGGATCGATATGTGATGGATTTCCCGCTCTGGCCGCCGGAACCCTGCGAGCCGCCTGCCGAGTTGCTCCCTGCGCTCGGCATCGACGCGGCGCAGGTCATGAAGGCGCGCGACTACCTTGTGGTCGTGGATCACGCCGAGACCGTACGAACTCTCGCCCCCGACATCCGCTCGCTGGGCAGATTGAACACCGGTATAGGGGGAGTAATCGTCACGGCTCCTGGGGACGGAGGCGAGGACTATGTCTGTCGCTTCTTCGCCCCGTCAGTCGGCATTGACGAGGATCCCGTGACCGGCTCCATCAGCTGTACGCTCGCACCGTATTGGGCCGAGCGGCTGGGGAAGCAGCGGTTGACCGCGAGACAGCTCAGCCCGCGGGGCGGTACCATGGATTGTGAGGTCGTCGGCCGGCGAGTGATGATTGCGGGTCCCGCCCGCCTGTATTCGCAGGGTATGCTTCACGTCTGAGGGGATAGCCCGGCACCTGCGCATGCCGGAAGTGTTCCAGCCCCATCTGATCCGACCATCCATGACTCGCTGGCTGCCACGTGTCGCTGCGCTCGCCCTTGGCATCGTGACCGCATGTCACCCGGCTGCCACCGTCCCGGCCCGTCTGACCCTGCTCGCCCAGGAGTATGGATACCAGATGCCGGCATCGGTGCCGGCCGGGCTGATCCGAGTAAGCCTCCAGAACCGCGGCCGCGACGTCCATGAGGCCGTGATCGTTCGCTTCTCCGATCCCCGCGGGAATGCGACGACCGACATCGACAGTGTCCGGGCCAAGGTGGACTTCCCCGCCTTCGCGACGGATCTCGGCGGGCCCGGCCTCACCCTCCCGGGCGACTCGACAACAGTCTGGCTCGCGCTAACCCCGGGGCGGTACGCGGTGGTGTGCTGGAAGGGGGACCACCTGCGTCTGGGGATGGCCCATGACCTCGAGGTGACATCGGCGACAGGGCCGGCGGCAGAGCCTCCAGCGGCGACCGGGGAGGTCCTCCTCCGGGATTACACCTTCCAGCTTGCGACCCCCGTTCGGTCCGGACCTCAGATCCTCCACATCCGAAATGACGGCTCGGAGGCCCACGAGGCAGACATTTTCCGCCTCTCGGACACTACAAAGGTCCAGGACTATCTCGCCTGGCTCAAGGCTGGGGAAGTCGGCTCGCCACCGGTCGAGCCGATCGGGGGACTCGGGGACCTGGCACCAGGACGGGATTTCTGGCTCGCCGTTACCCTGCGGCCGGGACGCTACTTCATACCGCGGGCTCCACCTCATGCCTGATCGTCAACTACACTCGGTCCGCGCTCCCCAGACGCGCGAGATGGCTTCGATTCCCATCGCGCTGGCCTGCCCCCAGAGTCTCCCGCCCGCTCCCTGAGGCACGTCAGCCGACCACTGGTAGACGGGCTTTCACCACCTGTCTGATTCCACCGGCCCCAGCGAAGCGGGCGGAGCCGCTCCGCGGAAGAATTGCCGGGCGGTCCGAACGGCCTCCGGCGAGGCCACCGCCACGGCCCCGACCGCCTCGCCCGGCGGCTGCAGCGTGCAGACCAGAACCTCGCAGAGCCGCGAACCGATCGGGATACCCACCACGCGAACGTCGGCACCGCATCCCACATCGATGGATGCGGGTGGCAACGACAGACCAACTCCGAGGGCTTTCACGCAGGCTTCCTTGCGCGTCCAGCAGGTCAGGAAGGCTCGATCTCGCACCGGATCGGCAGCGCGCACCCACTCTTCGCGCTCCCTATCCGTGAAATGCAACTCTGCCAGCGTGTCCGCATCCACGACCTGGTCGACGATTTCGATGTCCACGCCGACCGGCCGGTCCAGGCTGATGCCGATCAGACCCAGACGCCCGCTGTGGCTGAGGTTGACGTGCAGCCCTCCCCCATCCGCTACATGAGGCTTGCCGAACGGGTCGGATTCGAAGGTAAGGTCCTCGGGCGGACGGTCCAGCGCACTGGCGACAAGGTCCAAGAGCGCCTGCCTGCCCGCC
>JBGQJV010000276.1:0-5492 GCA_041499215.1 Gemmatimonadota bacterium
CGTCGCCTGGTGCTACCCGCGCTGCTGGCCGTTGTCGCCTGTTCCAGCAATGACAACACCGGGCCGGACCGGCTCAGCCTGAACGGCAACTGGCGCCAGAGCGGCGACCTGCGTGACACCGCCACCGGCGACTCCCACATCCACCTCGGGACCTTCTCCCTGGTGCAGTCGGGAGACAGCTTCAGCGGCACAGGCCAACAGAGCGGCTTCTGCTCCGCGGCCAGCGTGAAGTACACCGGCCCGCTGGCTGACCCGACTCCGTTCGCGGTATCGGGGACGCTGGTCGGAAGAGACGTGAGCTTCCAGCGGGACATCTGCCAGTACCAGGGGAGCTTCGTCGAGGGGCAGAGTAACCGGATCACCGGCACCGCCACCTGCCGCTACACCCGCAACGGCGTCGACTACGTGTTCGCGGGGCAGTGGCAGGCTGACAAGCAGTAGCCTGTGTGTGGCGGTAGCTGGAAGGCGGACCCGATGGGTCCGCCTTTTTGCTTGGACGTGAGGCGGCCACTTACCCGCCGGCGAGTGGGCAACCATCATTAGTTCATCCGGACACTATCCCCCTGACGGGGTTCGCGGCGGCGGCCATGGCATCCGACACCCTGCAATGCCAGCACTGCAGAGAACGGGTCTTCCCTGAAGACCTGTTCTGCGCCGCGTGCGGCGCCGAGGTAGAGGGCGCGCGCACGGTTCCGATGGAGGACGCGCCGGGCACACTGACCCGCGCCCTGTTCATGGGGCAGGGCAAGGAGCCCGTCGGCCAGTGCGTGGCCTGTTCCCGTCCGGTTCTCTCCGAAGATCACTTCTGTGCGATCTGCGGAGCCTCGCAGGCGGGCTCCGTGCGGGCCGGGGCGTCCGAGCCATCGCAGGGCGACATGTGGGACGAAGTGCTCCGCCGGCTGCGTCAGGCAACGCTCGGGGAGTACGAGATTGCCGGCAAGCTCGGCAGCGGCGGCATGGCCGCGGTGTTCCTGGCCCACGAGATCGCGCTCAATCGCAAGGTCGCCATCAAGGTGATGGCGCCGAGCTTCCTGGTCGATTCCGGTCTGGTGGAGCGCTTCCGGCAGGAGGCGCGGACGGTAGCGGCGCTTCGCCATCCCCACATCGTCAACATCCACGCCGTCCGGGAGGTCGATCACCTCCATTTCTTCGTGATGCAGTTCATCGCCGGCCGGTCCCTTTCCGAGATCGTCAAGGACCAGGGACCGCTGCCGGTCCCGCTGGTCGCGGCGGTGCTGTTTCAGGTCGGAAGTGCCCTGGCCTACGCCCATCGTCGCGGAGTGGTGCACCGGGACATCAAGCCGGCGAACATCATGCTGGACGACGAGGGCAACGCCATCGTTACCGACTTCGGCATCGCGAAGGTGGCCGAGTCGCCCCAGTTCACCATGACCGGCGGGACGATCGGGACTCCGGCATACATGAGTCCCGAGCAGTGCAACGCCACCGGCATCACCGGCGCCTCCGACCAGTACTCCCTTGGCATCGTGGCGTACGAGCTGCTGACCGGCTCGCCACCGTTCTCGGGGCCGCACTACTCCGTGATGGGCGCGCATGTGCTGGAGCCGCCCCCGCCGATCCAGGACCGGCGCCCCGACTGCCCGCCGGCGATGGCGGCGGCGGTCACCCGCATGCTGGCCAAGGCTCCGGGTGACCGCTTTCCCACCGCGAGTGAAGCCGCGCTGGCGGCGGGCGGCGTGCCGTTGCACGATGACGACCCGGTGCGCCAGGAGCTCATCGCCCTAGCCGCCCGGTCGCAGTCCCGAGCCCAGGAACTCCGCGCCAGCACGCCCGCGAGTCCGCTGCCCCGCCAGGTGTCGCAGCCGACCGGGCCGCGGGTGGCGGATATCCAGGTCGGGCAGTTTCAGGAGCAGCTCCCGGTTGGCAAGGCGGTGCGGTTGGGTGTGCGCCTCACCGACCCCTCCGGTACCGAGCTGACCTCGCTACCTCTCTCCTGGCAATCGGACAGGCCGGCGGTCGCCTCGGTGCAGCCCGACGGAACCGTCATCGGTCAGTCTCCCGGAACCGCCTGCATCTCGGTCTCCTGTCAGGGCAAGGTTGCCACCTCGCAGATTCGGGTCCGCGGACCGGTGGTGGCTCGGGTCGAGGTGAACCCCAGTACCGTCAGGCTCACGCCGGGTCGGTCGATGCAGCTGGCCGTGGCGCTGACGGCCGCGGACGGCCAGCCGGTGCCAGGGGCTCCGGTGACCTGGCAGTCGAGCAACCCCGAGATTGTGACCGTGTCGGCGACGGGAGTGCTCTCGGGGGTGGCTGCCGGCTCCACCACCATCGAGGCCCGGTGCGACGCAGCCAGCGCGTCGGTGGCCGTGGAAGTGGCTGGAGCTCGGCCCAGGCCCACGACCTCCGGAGGGCCCGCGGCGGCGACCGAGTCGGAGCCCGTCAGCCGGCTTCTGCTCCTGGGTCTCGGGATCGGAGTGGCGATCGGGCTCGTGGTGCTCCTGTTCGTGATCGATCCGTTCGGGTGGCTGCATCGGAATCGGGGAGTCACCTCCGGCGGCGGTGAAGACGCCAGGTCTGGAGCGACGGTGGCCCCTGTTCCGCGACAGGTGGTGCTGTCGCCACCGGCCGACACGCTCGCGGTGGCCGATTCGACCCGGGTCTCGGCGGAGGTCAGGGACAGCGCCGGAGGCCCGCTCGGGAACGTGGCGCTGGAGTGGAGCTCCGACGCGCCGACGGTGGTCAAGGTCGATGGTCAGGGTGCGACGGCACTGATCCGGGCGCTGGCGCCCGGCACAGCCACGATCACCGCGCGGATCGGCGAGCTGCACCAGGAGGCTATCGTCGTGGTGCGCGCCACTGAGACCACCGGGCTCAGCCTTTTCGCCCAGCGCCGAGAGCTGGCGGTGGGAGACTCGGTCCGGCTCGCGGTGCGGCCCCCCGCCGCCGGAGGGGAGCCGGTGGAATTCCGCTCCACGCGCTCCACGGTTGCGGGAGTGTCGAACGAAGGCGTGGTCCGGGCGCTGCAACCGGGAAGCGTGGAGATCATCGCCACCCGCGGTGGCGAGACCGCGAGGGTCAGCCTGACCGTGCGCGCGGCCGAGCCCGCGACCCTGAGCGTGCAGCCTGCCTCGCTCGAGCTCGATGTGGGAGAATCCGGCCGCCTGACGGTTCAGGGCTCGAAGCCGGGCGACGTCCGGTGGAGCGTGTCGGATGCGAGCCGGATACAGGTGACCGCACGCGGCCAATCGGAGGCCAGCGTGACCGCGCTTTCCCCCGGCACGGCTGAGGTGCGGGTCACCGCCAGCGGTGGTGCCAGTGCGCGGGTGGCGGTGCGAGTGAGAGAGCGGGCGCTGCTGCAGCTGTCCACTGCGCAGGCCGGCTTCGAGATGGCCTCAGGAGCCACTCCGCCGCCGGCCCAGACGGTTTCGGTCACCCACTCCGGGGGCGGGGAAGCCGCAGTCGCCGAGCCGGAATACGCACCGGCAGGACCCGGGTGGCTCTCGGCCCGGCTCGCGGGCGAGGTCCTGACGATCCGGCCCACGGCAGAAGCCAGCGGACTCGGCCCGGGCCAGTACGCGGCTCGGTTGACGGTAAGCGCCGGCCGGCTGCGGGAGATGCTGTCGGTGAGCCTGACCGTGAAGGACCGCACTCCTACACCGGTGACCGCGACCAAAGCCGACCTGCAGCAGGTGCTGGATGACTATGCCGCGGCCATCAATACGGGCGACTCGGTCAAGATCCGCCGGGCTTACCCCGCAATCGCGAAGCGCGGTTTGGAAGACCTGCTGGAGATCGCCAGGAACCGGGGCTCCGCCTCCTACGACCTGCGGCTGAGGGGGGATCCGAAGGAAGGAGCAACTCCAGGCACGATGCAGGGTGAGGTGGTGGCCCTCTTCCTCGGCGGCAAGAAGTCAGGCGGCATCACCAACCTCTACATCTTTGCGCGACAGGAGGGCCGCTGGGTCATCTCGAGCTGGAAGCCGATCCGGCAGTAGCCGGACGGTTCATCACGGGGTGACGGTCAGCACCACTGGCAGCGTCTGGGGTTCCACGTCGGGCGTCGTGGCGCCTACCGGCAGGGTGGCCACGTAGGTCCCCGGCGCCAGTCCCTGGCCCTTCACCGCCACCGCCAGCGCGGTCGGCGCGGTCGCGCTTCCCAGGAACGCTCCCACGATCCATCCGCTTGCGCCCGTCACATACGTCGGCAGCCCAACCTGCAGCCCGAGCAGCGGGATGGTACTCCGTCGGGCGTCTTCTACCGTCACGGTATCCGCGATGCCACCACTCCCGCCTGTGGCCTGGGCAAAGCTGAAGCGGAGTGTGTCAGTCCCGAAGCTGATCACCGGCGTGGCGAAGGCCTGAACCGGCTGGTTGAGGCGGTAGAGCACCGTCAGCTGCGCGGCGGAGTCGGCGCCGGTGGCATGTACGGTGACCCGGGCCTGGTAGTCGGTTTCCGGGGTGAGGCCGGCGGGGCGCGCATCGAGCGCGATGCCGCTTCCCGCCACCGAGGCGGTGAGCCAGGCCGGGATGCCACTCGGGTTGTATACTGGCGGATCCACCGAGAGGGTGCCAAGTGAGCCGGAGCCGCTGTTGAACGCCGGGACGGTGTACGCCGAGTGGGTGGTGTCGCCAGCCAGGCCGGCGAGAGTTACAGTCTGGGCACCCAGACGCAGGATCGCCGGTTTGGGAGGAGCCGGGACGATGAACACGATGGCCACCGTATCGGTCGCCCCCGGGGCGGTGGTCGGCGGACTGGTGTTCAGCGAAACGGGCAACTTCGCGGTGTAGGTGCCCGGGCTGAGGCCGGTGGCTACGCCACCGAGATCGACGCCGTTTCCGTCGCAGCAGGACGCCGCGTTCAACCACCCGGTGGGCTGGCCCGGCGGATAGATCGGGCTGCCGGGTGCCCCGGTGCCCCGCCCGCCGCCAATGTTCTCGATCAGGACCCCATTGGTGGCCTGCGAAGTGCCCGCGATGAGGGTCACTCCCTGCGGCACCAGACTGATCTTGGGGGTGGAAATCACCGAGAGGTTGACCAGCAGACTGGCGCTCCCGCCCCCCGTGCTGGAGATGGGGATGGACGCCTGGTACGGCCCGCCGACCGCGATGGCGGGAGCGGGGACTGCGAGGCTCAGCGTCATGGTCGCCGGAGCGGCGGAGCCACTGAGCGGAGTGACCGCGAGCCAGCCGGTGGGCTGACCAGCCGGATACTGGATGGCGTTCTGGGTCAGCGTCCCGAGCGATCCGGTGTTGCCGGCGTTGACCACCGTCACAGTCACCGGCGCCGGCGCATCGCTCGCGGGGCCCCCCGAGTAGATGGTGAACTCCACGTCGGGGATCGAACCCGGGACCTGGAAGCCGACACTCGGTGGCGTGTTTACCGAGCAGGTCATGCAGGTCGGTGGGGTGCCCTGCCGGAGCGTGAAGTGGACAAAAATGGTGTCCTTGAGTCCGCCCACCAGGTTGACCGGCACCTTTGCGTCATAAACACCCACTGGAATAGTGGCGACGCTCTGCCCGATGATCCGCAC
>JBGQJV010000277.1:0-5482 GCA_041499215.1 Gemmatimonadota bacterium
GCGAAGATGTTGACGTTGCCGGCGAACCCGAAGGTCCAGCCGTTGCTCATCTGCATCGAAAGTGCCTGAGCGTTGGCGCCACTGGCGGCGCCGAGCATCAGGGCCCCGAACAACAGAGCGCTGCGCTTCATTGGTGCTTTCTCCTGATCAGAGGACTGAATCGAACTGCTCGCTTCAGGATGACTTGGTACTGCACCATCTGTTGCACACACGTATCGGACGACGCCTAGGTACTGCTCACTGCCTCCCGTTCGACGGGTCGCGGAGCCGGTTATTCACCTCCCAGAGGGTGTACCAGAGTGGTAGGGAACGCTGATTTTCATACCAGTAGAAATCGTCGACGCGCGCCCCGTAGACGGTGGGGCTGAAGGGGAACCGGAACCCGGAGCGGCTCAGACTATCAAGTCGTTGGCGCAGTCCAGCGGAGTCCGCGGTCCCAGCGTCGAGTACCTCGGCCGTGGCACTTCCGGCCAGGAATCCCGCCAGGTAGGCCTGCCTCGCCTCCGGGGAGAGCCCCTGCCAGTCGTGGCCGTTGAGCCTGAGCCAAGCCGGTTCTGCTATCTCCCGAGACGGTATCAAGATACAGAGTCCGGCTGCAGCCGCAACCCATAAGCCTTTAATTCCCATAAGAACGCTCGGATATTTATGCCCCTCGGGCACGAGGGGTGCTGGAGAACCGCGAAACGATCAGCGGGCGGGGCGAGTCGGGAGCCTCCCGGCCCGCCGGCCAGTACGGAAAGGACTACCTGGGAGGTGTTTCGGTCAGACCGGGGGCCTTGGCGTCGGGACTGACCGCGAAGCGGATCCACATCCCGGACAGCCCGTGTCCAGGCACGCCGCAGAAGATCAGATAACTCCCCGAAGGGGCGGCCTTGAAGCGCATCGCGTCGGTGCCGAACTGGGCGATCCCCTCGCTCACCGACCGGGTGTAGGCCCGGGGGATCCCAGGCTGGTCGAGGGCCATGTTGGGGATCGGAGGCTGGTCGGCGATGACCTCGGCGCTGTGGGGGGTGCCGTCCTCGTTCACGAAGTTCACCACCACCGTGCTGTTCTCCGGCACGGTCAGTGTAAGCTCGCCATCGGTGTAGCCGTTGAAGTTGAACGGGCTCTTGGCGCGCCCGGGGATGCCCGCGATCAGCTTGAAGGTCGCCGTCCGGGTGGTGGCGTTCCAGGTGAGCCAGGTCGAATCGGGGGCGGGGGCCCCCGAACCCTGCGCTGCCGCGGCTGCAGGCAGTGACACCGCGATGGTCAGTGCGAGGATCCGGGCGGACTGCTTCGCTGACATCGATACCCTCCAACCGGAGTGACAAGGGCGAGAGCGTCCGTGGGGACGCTCCCGCCCGTAAAGCTAGTGCCACTGCCTTGCCGCGGACTACCGTGCTGCGGCGACGAACGGCTTGGGCAGGCCGAACACGTAGACCGAGTTGCCCAGCGGGTAGTTGAGCTGGAAGTTCCCGCCACAAGCCACCGCGATGAACTGCTCTCCCTTGTAGCTGAAACTCATGGGGGCGCTGTTGCACCCGGCGCCGCCGTTGAACTGCCACAAGAGCTTCCCGGTGCGGGAATCGAAGGCGTTGAAATTGCCGTTGCCCTCACCGGTGAAGGTGAGGCCGCCGGCCGTCGCCAGGCCGCCACCCATCATCGGCTGCGGGACCTTCTGCTGCCACGCGACCTTGCCGGTGGCGAGGTTGATGGCCGTGTAAGTGCCCCACTGCTCTTCGCCCGGAATGGCCACGAAAGCGGAGCCCAGCCACAGCCGGCCCTTCTCGTACCCTGCGGTGTGGGTGATGTAGTTCATCGGCTGGTGCAGGCCGGCCACGAAGGCGAAGTTGAGCCGCGGATCAACCGCGATCGGCGACCACTCCGACCCGCCATTGGCGCCGGGGAGCATCCGGGTGCCCTGGGCGGACGGCAGGCCGAACATGTTCTCCTGCGGAGTGAAGTTGTCGGTCCGGCGGACCAGCTTGCCGGTGGCCGCGTCCAGCACGTACACCCAGGCGGTCTTGCCGGCGTGCACCACCACCTTCTTGCCCGCGATGGTGGTCACCACCGGCGGGGAGACGGCGTCCAGGTCCCACACGTCGTGGGGCACCGTCTGGTAGTACCACTTGGTCTTGCCGGTGGATGCGTCGATGGCGACGATGCAGTCGGTGTACAGGTTGTCGCCCGGGCGGATGCCGCCGTCGAGGTCCGGCGAGGGGTTGCCGACCGCGACATAGATCATGTTGAGGGCCTTGTCGTAGGCGGGCGTCATCCACACGCCGCCGCCCCCGCGGGTCCAGGCATCGGCGTACTTGCCGCTGTCGGCCTTCTCTCCCGCGACGTTGCGATGCAGGTCGGCCCCGTCGGCCGTATGGGTCGGCCAGGTGCCCCACCAGCCATTGGGCGCCACCTCGTCAAAGGTCGGGTCGCCCTTGGGGGCCGGAATGGAATACCAGCGCCACACCTGCTCCCCGGTCACGGCGTTGTAGGCGGTGACGTGGCCGCGGATGCCGTACTCGCCGCCCGACACACCGACGATCACGTTGTCGCCGATCACCAGCGGGGCGTGGGTGATACTGTAGCCGAAAGCCGGGTCCGCCACCTCGATGTCCCACGCCACCTCGCCGGTCATGCGGTCGAAGGCGATGAGGCGGGCGTCCAGGGTGCCCATGTAGACGTGAGGACCATGGACCGCAACACCGCGGTTGTTCGGCCCGCAGCAGGTGATCGTGGTGCCGAGCTTGTGCTCGTAGCGCCACACCTGCTTGCCGGTAGCGAGGTCGTACGCCATGGCGGTGTTATACGGCGTGGTGACGTACATCATGTTGTCGACCACGACTGGGGTATTCTCGAACGAGCCAAGGCGGCTGATGCCGGTCTGGAAGACCATCCGCGGAACCAGACTGCGGACATTGACTGCATTGATCTGGGTGAGCGTCGAATACCGCTGGTTCCAGTCATTGCCGCCGTAGGTGGTCCAGTTCGCCTGGGCCGACAGGGTGCTGGCGGCAGCTCCGAAAAGCAGCAGCGTCAGCCCCACGCGCACACTGCGACACATGAGGACGGTCTCCTGATGAGAGAGGTAGGATGAGAGAGAGGGACGCTCATTGCCCGCCCGAAGGCGGTCGATTCGGCTGCACCGCGCCTGCCGCGCCGGCCAGGCGGAGAGGTGGCAGGTTGGAGTCCTCGTGAATCTGGGTGGCTGAATCTGGTACCAATATCCCCCGGCGGATGTTCCAGTCAAGAGCGTTCACCGGAACAGGAGGGCCGCCTTCTTGAAGGTGATGAAAATGCCCCAGAGGAGCGGCACGCCCACCAACAGCCAGCCCAGCGCAACCTGGACCCAGCTGATCAGGCTCGGTGGGGGCTCGGTGGGCTCTGTCGTCATGGCTCCAGCCTTCAATGGTCGTAAGATGGTGAACGGTGAACGCGCCCTGGACTGCTGCGCGGGATACCGGATTCGCTGACGGCCCGTCCGCCCGTCCGCCCGTCCGCCTGACCGCCCTATTTCACCCCCCGCACGGCCGCCAGTTCCGACTCGCTCATGTAATACCGCTCGGCCACCGGACGGACCGCCAGGTTGCAGAAGAAGCCCACCACCAGGAGCCCCGCCAGGATATACATCGTGGTGTTGTAGGCCTGGGCGTTGGGTACGCCGCGACTGATCTGGTATTCCCGGATGTAGTTGACCAGCACCGGTCCCAGGATTCCGGCGGTGGACCAGGCGGTCAAGAGCCGCCCGTGGATCGCTCCGACGTACTGGGTGCCGAACATGTCGGCAAGATACGCAGGAACGGTGGAGAAGCCTCCGCCGTACATGGTCAGGATGATGCAGAAGATGCCTGCGAACAGCGCCACGCTGCCGGTGCGCCCCGCGTTCGGGGCCGAGGCGTAGAGCAGCGTGCCCAGGGCGAAGAAGATCATGTAGGTGCGCTTGCGCCCGATATAGTCCGACAGGGAGGCCCAGAAGAACCGTCCCATGATGTTGAAGAAGCTGAGCAGTGCGGCAAACGCCGCCCCGATGGTGGCGAGCTGCGTCTTCTGCTCCGGAGTGAGCTCGACGAGTGTGCCCGGGACGTGGATCAGCTTTCCGCCGAACACCTCCTGGATCATGGGCGAGGCCATACCGATGACCCCGATCCCCGCGCTCACGTTGAGGCAGAGGACCAGCCACAGGAGCAGGAACTGGGGCGTCTTCCAGGCTTCCCGGACATGGACGTTGCGGGTAGTCACCATGGCGTTCGTCTGGGTCTTCGGCGTCCAGCCCGCCGGCCGCCAGTCGGTGCGGGGGACCCGGTAGCCGAACGCGCCGAGCAGCATGGCGATGAAGTACAGGGTGCCCATCGTCAAGAAGGTCTCGAACACTCCCACTGAGGTGGAGGTGGCGAAGTGCTTCATGAGCAGATCCGCCAGAGGCGAGCCGATCAGCGCCCCGCCACCAAATCCCATGATCGCCATCCCGGTAGCCATGCCCCGGCGGTCCGGAAACCACTTGATGAGGGTGGACACCGGGGAGATGTACCCCAGCCCAAGGCCGCAGCCGCCGATGACACCCGATCCGAGCCACAGCAGCCAGATCTGGTGCAGCTTGATGCCCAGGGCCGAAATGAAGAAACCGCCACCCCAGCAGAAGGCGGCCGCAACGCCGGCCCGGCGCGGCCCGACGCGTTCCAGCCAGCCACCGAAGATCGCCGCCGACGACCCGAGAAAGACGAAGAACAAGGTGTACATCCACCCCAGCGTGCTGAGTTTCCAGTCGCAGCTGGTCGCAACCAGCCGCTGGAAGAATCCCATGTCGGCGGGACAGTCCACCGATGCGGTGATACCCACCGCCCGGCTGAGCGGGAGCCAGAAGACGCTGAACCCGTAGGCCATGCCGATCGACAGATGGATGGCGAGCGCTGCCGGCGGCACCAGCCAGCGGTTGAACCCGGGCTTCGCGACGATGCGCTCCTTGTCGAGAAATCCCGCCATCAGCGGGCCTCGGCGGAGCGGTTCGGCGGGCGGAACCTGGTGGGAACACGGTGTGGCATGTCGCCTCCTGAAGACGCGGCAGCAACGAACCGGGAATGGGAATACCGGGCCCGGGATGCGGCGGATAGCCGCGGGCCCGTCGCCGGGAATGGCCCTGAAGGACTTCCTCGCCCCTGGGTCGCGCCAATGCGTTCCCAAGAAGCGCTCGGGCGTGGGACGGGCGTACATTATCGCAAAGCAGCCAAAAACGCCAACGCCCAACCCGGGCAGGAACTGAGTGAACCGACCTCTTGCGCTGGTTCCCCTGGTTGCCAGCCTGGCCGTGCTGGTCCCGAGCGCACTCCGGGCGCAGCTCCCGGCGTGGGTGAGCGTCGACAGCGCGGGGCGGACTGTCACCCTCTCCCTGGAGGCGCTGCCGGGAGGACCGGATGGAGTCGCCACCCTCAACGGCCATCAGCACGGCGACATCCAGCTGGTGGTGCCGCTCAACTGGACGGTCATGTGGACCTGGGTGAACCGGGACTCC
>JBGQJV010000278.1:0-5423 GCA_041499215.1 Gemmatimonadota bacterium
AGGGACCTCGCTTCCACCTCTCTCCCCTCAGCGGTAAGGAGTTGGGCGCGTTTCAGCCGATCAAGAAGGCCGCAATTCCCACAGAGCGAGTCCGGAAGCGCGAGGAATCGCTCGACGGCGCTCGCCGTGTCTCCCCGGGACAGGGTGAGCCAGGCCTCGCCAGCCGCGGCTGTGTAGGCCGACTGCCGGCGGCCGCCCCATCGCTTCAGCTCTCCCGTCAAAGCTCCCTGGAGGGCCTTCCTCAAGGCGCGAAGTGACAGGGTATCTCGCTGGGCGTACCAGAACGGCAGTGCGAACACCACCTACTGGTCCCGGCTCGAAAGCATGTGGGCGAATGTCGCGGCGGCGCCCGCGGCGGGCAGGGCGCCGAGCAGGGCGAGTTCCGTGAGCGCCTGCGGACTGTCTTCCGGCATCTTGGTGCTGTTGAGCGTCGCGGCTTCGCGCACATGTCCGCGTACCGCCAACTGGGTAACGAGCCAGCGCTTGAGAATCTCGGGGGATCCGGGGGAACCACTCCTGCTGATGAAGGGCAACCGTCGGGCCAGGCGCAGTCCCGTCTCGGCGGAATCCGGCCACCGCTGCAGGTGGAGGAGGGCGACGGCAAGGCCGGTAGTAGTGAGCGTGTCCAGCACCCGGGTATCGGCCGGGCCGGTCGGAGTGACCTGGCCGATGACGACTAGTGCCGCCCCGGTCCGCCGGCCCAGGTCGATGGCCGAGGCCCGGTCCGATCGCCCGGTCCAGCGGCGGATCGCCAGCGTGGGTGCGACCGTCCGCAGCGGACCGGCGCCGTCGATGCCGCGCGAGAGCAGATCGACAAAGCCTTCGTGATAGACCTGGAGCGAGGGCTCGAACACATCGAAGGGAGCGACCGCGACCAGATTGGCATCCAGCGAGACAGGCGTCCTGCCTCCCCGGAGCCAGATGCCAAGGCCGATCACGGCCCCGGCGGCGACAAGAACCACCGCCCGGATCCGTCGCGCTCGCAATGCTGGCGCCCGTTCCGTGGTCATCAGCGCGGTGCGATCGCCGGACGGGACGGTCCCGGACGCCGCCGCAGTGCCGAGCGCCTGAACGAACGCGGCCGCGGTGGCGAATCGATCGGCGGGTGTGCGGGCGAGCGCTCGGGCAAAGACCTGGTCCACCTCGGGCGGAATCCGCTCTCGGATCTGTGAGATGGATGGCACCCGGCCGGTGAACCGGCGGGCGATAACCGCCTGGGGCGTTGGGCCGGTGAACGGTGGCTCCCCGGCGAGCATCTCGTACACCACACAGGCCAGGCTGTAGCCGTCGCTCCGCTCATCGAGGTCCCGAGAGCCCGCCGCCTGTTCCGGGCTCATGTAGGCCGCGGTGCCGATGACCAGCCCGGTCTCCGTCAGCCGCTCGCCTCCGGCCGCGTCGATGGCTCTGGCGATGCCGAAGTCAGCGATGAGCGGCTCGTCCCCCGCCATCAGGATGTTCTCCGGCTTGAGATCCCGATGCAGGATCCCGCTCTGATGGGCACCATCGATGGCCAAGGCCAGCCCCCGCGCGATGCCAAGAGCGGTGTCCACGGGTAGCTGGTGCTCACGCTGGAGGCGCTGCCGGAGGGAGTCGCCCGCGATGAACGGCATCACGAAGTAGGGCAGCCGCTGGCCACGGACCTCGATCAGCCCTAAATCATGCAGGGGCAGGATGTGCGGGTGGGCGAGTCGCGCGAGAGTGGCAATCTCCCGTTCGAACCGCTCCGGACCGAGTACTGCACTCGGCTCCGGTCTGAGGACCTTGATGGCTACCTGGCGGTGATGCTTGAGGTCTTCAGCCAGATAGACGGTCGCCATGCCGCCGTGACCCAGCTCCCGGTCAAGGCGGTAGCGGTCGGCGAGAGCGGTCACCAGCTCCGGAGGAGGGAGATTCACGGAACCAAGATGCGAGTCGTCCGTGGGGGTCGCCAGCCCGCCTGGATCACCCCGCGCCGGCCTCTTGCTCCCGGGCGCGGCCGGCGATCACGGTGATGTTGTCGCTGCCACCCCGTTCGAGGGCGAGCTCGAGGACTTTCCGGCAGAGCTGCTCCGAGGATTCCATGCCGCCGATCTGCTCGGCCAGGTCGGCGTCGGAGACGTGCTTGGTCACGCCGTCGCTGCACAAGAGCAGCACAGTGCCCCGCTGACGGATGTCTAGGCGGGTGACCACGGGCGTGGCGGTATCGCCCCCGATTGCGCTGATGAGCACGTTCCGGAAGGGCGAGTCCGCCAGTCGCTCCGGCGGGAGCGCGCCCCGATCCACCAGGTCCTGGGCCATCGTCTGGTCTTGGGTGACCTGCCGCAGGGTGTTGTTGACGTAACAATAGCAGCGGCTGTCACCCACCTGGACCACGTAGGCCCAGGGCCAGACCGCCATGGCGACGGTCAGGGTGGTGGCCATGCGACGCACGTCCGGCCTGGCCTGCGCCTCGTTGCGAACGGTTGCATGCGCCTCCAGCACGGCGGTGGTCAACGCCTGGTGAAACTCCTGGTCCCCCGCCGATCCCGCGGTGTGATAGCAGCGCAGGGTAGACGCGACGTACCCGGTGATGCTCTCGGCTGCGAGCTGGCTGGCTTCGCGGCCGGCGTCCCAGCCACCCACGCCATCCGCCACCAGCAGCAAGGTCGCCAGTCGCTGGCCCCGGAGGGGAAGCTGGTCAGCGGCCGGGAGACTGGTCCCGTGAATCACCACTTGCGGGTGGATGGTGCACAACAGGAAGTGATCCTGGTTGTCCTTCCGCACCAGGCCCGGATGGGTCAATCCGAAGAGATCCAGCTCGTCATCGCGGGGCTTGCTCCCCGGCATCATCGGGATGCTGGTGGTCCGAAGCTCGGCGATCGTCATGGCTTCCTCCACGCGTTACGGATCTCCGAGCCCCCCACCGGGCGGGACGGGCCACGCCACGAAGTCGGCGTCAGGGACGGAGTGCGGTCACTTTCGCGCGACCTCGGCGACCCGGACGTCCGCCCTCCGCTCGAGCAACGCGACGAGGTCCCCGGTCGCCATGCCGCCCTGGCCCGGCTCCCGCTCGAGGCGGCAGCGGTCGGACAGGGCGGCGGCGAGCGATGTGGACGTGGTGGACACGGGTTCCCTAAGATGGAGCTCAACCGAGCTTCCCGCGAGGCCACCCGCTCCGGTGCGGTCAGGGGGTACTGAGGGGGGCGACCGGGCTCGCGCTCAACCGGCGGCTTCCTTCCCACGGGGGAAGCGCGCCTGGGACTTGGCCCGCGCCTTGGCCGCTTCCACATCGCGGTTCTTCGGCGGCGCCGTAGTCACCAGCGAAACCATCAGCCGGCCGACCGTCGCCGACACCTCGGCTACCGCCTGGTCAAAGGCCGCCTGATTGGCGGCGGACGGTTTGACGAAGCCGCTGACCTTGCGGACGAATTGGAGCGAGGCCGCGCGGATCTCTTCCTCCGTGACCGGCGGCTCGAAGTGGTACAGCGTTCGGATGTTCCTGCACATGGGCAAGCCTCGACATAACGGCCGAATCGGTATCCAGGACACGACAGCAACACAGAGGCGCAGAGGACCCCGTGAGGGGAGGGCCCCACGACCAAAAGATGTCTCACCCCGAACGGTTCGGGTAGCGACCCGTGTGACGCGCCTGGTCAGGAGCCTTCCAGCGCCCCGGCCCCCTCTGGGCGGAAGTACTTCCCAGGGGTGCGGCCAAACACCCGGCGGAAGGCGGCCACGAAGGCGCTGGTGCTCCCGTACCCCACCGTGATGCCCGCCCGCGTTACACTGGCGCCGTCCGCCAGCAGCTGCAGGGCGCGGAGGAGTCGCGCCCGCTGCCGCCAGGCCCCAAAGGAGAGACCGGTCTCACCGCGGAACAGGCGTTCGAGCGTGCGGCTGCTGGCTCCTGATTCGCGGAGGATGCTGCTCCGCGAGGGCCGGGCATTGGTTCCCTGCCGCACCAGCACGGCGGCCCGGACGGCCCGCTGGTCCCGCGGCAGGGGGAGATGCAGTTCGGCCGACTGCAGGGTTCCAAGCTCATCGAGCAGCACCGCAAGCAGTCTGCGCTGTTCAGCGATCCGCCGGTCGAGAGTCTTGAGCTGGATGGTCCGGCGCCACAGCTCCCGGAGGAGAGGAGAGAGGATGACCACGTGGGAGGAGTCCGGCAGGGCCTCCGCGAGAGGCGCCTGGAGATAGAGCCCCCACAGCACTACGCGGCCCGCCATTTCCGCGCTGTTCTTGACCCCGGGCGGGAGCCAGACGGCCTGCCCCGGTGGGGCTACCCACCAGCCGGCATCGGTCTGTACTGTGAGCATGCCCCGCGTGGCGGTGATCAGCTGAGCCCAGTCGCTGCCCCGGCCACGCCAGGTGTAGTCCGCGGTGCAGACCAGCGAGAAGCTGCGAACCTGGGGGCCGGAGCGTTGGCGAGATCTCGACATATCATGGCAAAATAGCGATAGCGCCCGAATCCGGCGATCCCTATGTTGCAGCCACCCCATCGAGGAGCCGGGCATGCCGCCAAGGGAGCGCCCCGCCGCCATCGTGGCACACTTCGCCATCAACGCCGACGACATCGATCGCGCCCGTCGGTTCTACCAGAAGGTCTTCGGCTGGCGGTTCGAGGCCTGGGGGCCGCCGGGCTTTTTCATGATCCATACTGCCGCGGGAGGAGAACCAGGGATCCGGGGCTCGCTGCAGCAGCGCCGCGAGCTCATCCCCGGCCAGCGGATGACCGGTTACGAGTGCACCATTTCGGTGCCGGACATCGATGCCGCCGCCGCCCTGGTCATCGCCAACGGCGGGACCATCATCCTGCCCAAGACGATCATCCCAACCGTGGGGCAGCTGTGCTTCTTTCGCGACCCTGAAGGGAACGTGGCCGGCGCGATGCAGTACGACCCCGCCATCACCGCAGACGAAGAGTGATCCCGAGCCGAGGAGTTTCTCCCATGCGTTTCCGACCCGCTCTGGCTGTCCTCGTGCTTCTGTGCGTCACGGGGTGCGCCCGCGGTCCCGTACCCCTGACTCCGGCCCATGTGGCCGCCATAGGCGACAGCGTCCGAGGAGCGCTGGACGAGCTCCGCCGCCATTCCGCCGCGGCCCAATGGGACTCGATGCTCCTGTATTACGCCGACGATCCGGGGTTCCGCTGGGTGGAGGAGGGGGTCGTGATCGTGCGGTCGGTCGGACCGATCCGAACCAAGCTCACCGGCATGCCGCCCGGCATGCGCATCGAGACCACCTACCGGGACATGGATGTTGCCGCGCTGGCCCCCGGGGCGGCGTCGGTGGTGACCGGGTTCGAGACCGCGATGGTCGATTCGGCCGGAAAGCGGTTCATCTTCGGCGGTACGCTCACAATGGCGCTGGTTCACCGTGGTGACCGGTGGCAGATCCTCACGGGTCACAGCTCAACACCGGGCCGCGGAGGGCCGTAGGTCGACATCCCGGCCTCGCCCTGACCTCAG
>JBGQJV010000279.1:0-5418 GCA_041499215.1 Gemmatimonadota bacterium
ACCAGGCCGAGTCGCTTGACCTCCCGGGCGATGTAATCGGTGCCCCGGACGTTCCCAGCCGAGCCGGCATCCCGCCCCTGCATCGAGTCGTCGGCGAAGATGTACAGCCGGGTCATCAGGTCCTCGGCCGTGATGTCCGGGCGAGTGGGCTTGGGGGCGTGGGTCCGAGGCAGAGTCGGCGCGGGAGCCGGTACTACCGGAGTGGGGGCGGAGGATGCGTCCGGGCCTTGGGCCAGGAGTGAGGCAGGAAGAAGCAGCAGGATGCCACTATAAGAAAGGATTCGCATCAAGGTGCCTGGCTGGAGTGGGTGCGATTTGAGAGGGCTGGTGCGGCCCTCATTTATACGCGGCAGCCCCGGGAAACGCTGAGACGGGGGGGCAGTCGGAGAACCCCGAGGGGCCAGGAGGTCGTTCCCGGGCCCCTCGCCCCCTCGCCTCCTCCGACGAAAATGAAGGTCTCTTCCGGCTTCCTTTGTGCGCCGCAGTCACCCGGCCGGTATTCTTCGGGAAAGACACCCCCGACCTGCCCACGTTGCGGAGGGAAGAGAATGCTCGACCCGAGACACGCGCGTAACGGCATCTGCCTGGCGATGGTCCTGATCGGCTGTGGCTCGGCAGCGGCACAGCAGCCCCCCGCCCAGGCGGCCGACTCGGCGACCCGTTGGGTGGTGGACCTGCCCCACTCCCAGATTGACTTCCGGGTGCACCACCTGCTCGGCCGGGTGAGGGGGACGTTCACCAACTGGTACGCCGTCATCGTCACCCGTGACCGGCAGTGGAAGAACGGCCAGGTGAACGTGACCGTGCAGACCTCGAGTCTCAACACCGGGAACGCCTACCGGGACACAGATCTGCGCTCCCCGCGGTTCTTCGCCACCGACAGCTTCCCGGAGTTGACCTTCAAGGGCAGCGGCCTCGCGGTAGGGGATTCCACGGTGGAGATCCCCGGCCTGCTGAGCATCAAGGGCCACTCCCACCCCGTGACCCTCAAAGGCATGTACCGCGGGATCGCCGACGATGGCCAGCACCACGAGCGGATCGCCTTCGAAGCCAGCACGGTCTTGGACCGCCGGGACTACGGAATGGAGTGGAATCAGACCATCGGCGCAAACACGCTCATCGGCAACGAAGTCGAGATCACCATCGCGCTGGAGGCAGTCCGGGTAAACTAGGAGACTCCCTCGGAATGGTCGGGGCGGCCATCCGGGAGGATGCCGGATGACTCGGCCTGCAACCCTACGACAACTACACCCGTCTAAGTAGGCAACCCAGCCCCTAGGCGGCCACGGAGTGTCCTCATTCGTGGGCATTCTCTTCGCGCTGCAGGCCTCACAGGTCGGCAGCGCCTTGCCAGTCCCAATTCCAGAAGGCATCCCCGCGTCCGTCTCCGTCCTCTCGGCGGTCCGGGCCGAGCAGCCTCCCGTCCTGGACGGCTTGGATAACGATCCGGTCTGGGCCCTGGCGCCGGCCATCACCGGGTTCCGGGAGGTGCGACCGTCGGAAGACGCCGAGCCCAAGCAGAAGACGGTCGCCAAGGTCGCGTACGACGCCCGGAACCTCTATGTGTTCGTGCGAGCGTACGACGCCGCGCCGGACAGCATCGTCCGACTGCTCTCCCGCAGGGATGTCCAGACCGCCTCCGATCAGATCATCGTGATGGTCGACTCCTACCATGACCGGCGAACCGGCTACGAGTTCGTGGTCAACCCGGTCGGAGTGAAGGCGGACTACGCGATTTACGATGACGGCAACGAAGACAGCGCCTGGGACGGCGTGTGGGACGTGGCCACCCAGATCGACTCCCTGGGGTGGACGGCCGAGTATCGCATCCCGCTCTCCCAGCTGCGCTACCCCGCCGGCAGTACCCGCACCTTCGGCTTTCTGATCTGGCGATCGATCCAGCGCTATACCAGCCAGATGTCCTGGCCGCTATATCGCCAGTCGAAGACCGGGTTCGTCTCCCAGTTCGGCGAGCTGACCGACCTCACCGACCTGGGCACTCCCCGCCGGGCCGAGCTGACGCCCTACCTCGTCACCAAGAGCGAGCCCATTCCGGACGGCAACGGCTTCAACCGGCACCAGGGGCTGAACCTGGGCGCGGATCTCAAGTACAGCATCGCTTCCAACCTGACGCTCAACGGCACCATCAATCCCGATTTCGGCCAGGTTGAGGCCGACCCCGCGGTGCTCAACCTCTCCGCATTCGAGACCCAGTTCCAGGAGCGGCGGCCATTCTTCGTGGAGGGGCGCGGGCTGTTCAATTTCGACGTCAACTGCAACGCGGTGAACTGCAGCGGTGAGGGCCTGTTCTACTCCCGCCGGATCGGCCGTACGCCGCAGCTCAGCGACCAGTATGGCAACGACGCCTCGGCCAAGTCCACCACCATCATCGGGGCGGCCAAGGTCACCGGACGGCTCCCGGGCGGCCTGGGCCTCGGCGTGCTGAGTGCCGTCACGGATCATGAGACCGGGCCGGGCAAGGCCACCATCGAACCCACCGCCAACTACTCGGTGGTCCGGCTCACCCAGGACTACGATGGCGGCAACGGCAGTGTGGGGTTGATGTTCACCGGTATGAACCGGTGGCTCGACAGCTGGAGCGAACCCTACCTGCACCATAACGCCTATGTCGGCGCCCTCAACTTCCGGCAGCGCCTCCTCAAGAACAACTACGAGCTCGGCGGGGCGATGGACCTGAGCCGGGTGGCCGGCAGCCGCTCCGCCATCCTCGCCACCCAGACCGACCCGGTGCACTTCTACCAGCGCCCCGACGGTAACCTCCGAGTGGACTCCACCCGGACCTCGCTGCCGGGAGACGCGGAGGAGATCCGGTTCGGAAAGGTGGGAGGCGATCGACTCAAGTTCGAAACCAGCTACTCCCGCCGCTCGCCCGGGTTCGAGATCAACGACCTGGGGTTCCTGCTGCAGGCGGATCAGCAGAGCTGGAACAACTGGATGGGCCTCCGGTTCAACCGTCCCACCAAGCTGTACCAGCGGCTCAACTGGAATTTCAACTGGTGGCAGTTCTGGAGCGCGGGCGGGCTGGCGACCGAGCGGGCCGCCAACACCAACATGCACGTGCAACTGAACGGCAGATGGTGGCTGCATGCCGGTGGCACGGTGGGGCAGCTGGGGACCACCTTCTGCGACCGTTGCGCGCGGGGCGGGCCGGCGCTCAGACAGGAGCCGTACATCGCGCCGTGGATGGGGCTCGAAGGGGATTCACGCAAGCGGCTGGTGCCGTTCATGTGGGTGAACTATTCGCGGGCTGACGGCGGCCGGTCCCGCCGGATCAACCTGAGTCCGGAGCTGGACCTCAAGGTAGCCAGCCGGTTCACCACCTCGCTCGCCGTCGATTGGACCCACAACCGCAATGACTCCCAGTGGTTCCAGAACTACACCGACAGCCTGACCGGCATCCAGCATTTCACCTTCGCCCACCTGGAACAGAAGACCGTCGCCCTCACCTGGCGGCTGGACTACACCTTCACACCGACCATGTCGCTCCAGCTGTACGCCCAGCCCTTCATTGCCAAGGGTACGTACAGCGACGTGCGGGAGCTCGCCACCCCGAGAGCCGGCAGCTATGACGCCCGGTTCCAGCCCTATGCCGATACATCGGTGGCCAACAACCCCGGCGGGTTCAATATCAAGGCGTTCCGTTCCAACACGGTGTTCCGCTGGGAGTACCGGCCGGGAAGCACCCTCTTCCTGGTGTGGAGCCAGGGCCGGGACGGATTCGACGACCGCCAGGGCCGCGGCGGCTATGGCGACGACCTGCGCGGGCTCTTCTCCCTGCCTTCCCAGGACACCTTCCTCGTGAAGGTGTCCTACTGGCTGACCTGGTAACTGGTCACGGGCGCCCACCCCGCCCTGGTGGCCGCGCGCGGGAGCCCTCCCCATGAGGCCTGCCATGGAGGACAGCAGGAGGCTCGCACGAGCGCGTGAAGTCGCGTTCAGCGCAATTCCGATGAGTCTGATCCGGATTCGTGGGGAGTCCACTTCCAGCCAGCTGCTTGACATACCGAATTTCAGACAGTAGCTCATCCCCGTGAAGCCCGTCCCCCCCGACAAAGGCAGACCCGGCGAAAGCCGGCGACGCAAAGCCACGGGTCCTCGCCTCCGCCGCCGCGCCTGACCCAAGACGCTACGAAGGACTCAAGACCGCCGAGCCGCCGAAGGGCTGGCTCGGCGTTTATCTGTGACCTCCAGCATGAGAAGAACCGCCCAGTTCGGCCGTTTCACCTGCTGATGCCTGGAGCTTTGTTCCGCCGAATCACCCCCAATTCGGTCGAGGCCTCCCATGTCACCGGCGCTTTCACGGTATTCCCTCAAGCTCGCCCCTGGTCGTTCGAGGTACTGGATGAAGTGTGGCCTGGTGCTGGTCGCTGGCCTGGCCGTAGCGGCTGGCTGCGACGGAGGCGGTGGCACTGAGGTGCAAGCAGACTACGCCCTGTCGCTCAGCCAGGCAGCGCTCACGATCATCCAGGGCGCAAACGGCAACACCACGGTCACCATCACCCGCACCAGCTTCACCGACGCGGTGACGCTGAGCGTGGGCAATCTCCCCGCCGGCGTCACCGGCTCGTTCAACCCGGCGGCCCCCACCGGGGACAACTCGACCCTTACGTTGACCGTCGGCGCGGCGGTGGCTCCCGGGGTCTACAACCTCACTGTGGACGGGACCGGCACGCCCGGCAACCGCTCGACGCCGCTCGCTCTCACCGTGAGCCCACCGCCAGACTACGCGCTGTCGCTCAACCCTGCGGCCCTGACAATTGTCCAGGGCGGTAACGGCAACACCGCGGTCACCTTAACCCGGACCAATTTCACCGGCGGCGTGACACTGAGCCTGGGCGGCGCGCCGGCAGGCGTCACCGGGGCGTTCAACCCAGCAGGCCCAAACACCGGGACCGCCTCCACCCTCACGGTGAGCGTGGGCGCGGCGGTGGCCCCCGGAGTCTACAACCTCACCGTGGACGGGACCGGCACCCCCGGTGCCCGTTCCACACCCCTCACCCTGACGGTCACCGGCCAAGTGCCGACGGTGAGCTTCACCGCCGCCGCCCAGACGGTGAACGAAGGGGTGGGCACGGCGACGATCACGGCCCAGCTCTCCAGCAGTTCGACCCAGGCGGTGACCGTGCCGTTTACGGTGGGCGGCACCGCAGCCAACCCGGCCGACTACACCATCAGCGCGAGCCCGATCACGATTGCGGCGGGGAGCACGTCCGGGACCATCACTGTGACGGTGGTGGCCGACGGCGTGGCGGAGCCGGATGAGACGGTGATCGTCACCCTCGGGACGCCCACCAATGCGACCCGCGGGGCGACCACGGTCCACACCCTGACCATCGCGGCACAGGTGCCGACGGTGAGCTTCACCGCGGCCGCCCAGACGGTGGGCGAAGGGGTGGG
>JBGQJV010000280.1:0-5370 GCA_041499215.1 Gemmatimonadota bacterium
CGCCGTCTCGCCGGAGAGGCCGAGCGTGCCCGCCACCTGGTGGCGGAGTTGCGGCGCAAAGAAGCATTGGAGCGGGCCGACCGCCGCACCGCGGAGGAAGCCCTCGCCCAGCTGACCGCCCGGCGTCAGGCGCTGGAGGAGCTGGAGCGGGACCGGGTCGGGCTGGCGCCTGGCGCGGCGGCGCTGCTCTCCGCCCGGGATCGCTTCGGCGGCGCGATCCTCGGCCCGCTGAGCGACTTCATCCGCACCGGTCGGGAAGATGCCGAGCTGGCGGAGCGGCTGCTGGGCGAGTGGGTTCACGCGGTGCTGGTGCGTGACTTGTCGGTGATCCCCGCGATCCAGGCCTGGCACGCCGAGGAGCAGCCCGGAGCCATCGCCCTGCTGCCGGTGGACGGCGGCCCCACCGGTGCAGCCGGAGATGGCCCTCTCGGCGCCAAGCTCTACGCCCAGGGTCCGGCGGAGGGCTGGGTCCGCGTCCTGCTCGCCGGCTCCGAGGTGCTGGAGCCAAGCGGCCGCGCCCTGCGCCGCCCGAATGGCGCCATCCTCCTCGCCGGTGCCCCGAGCCCCTCGGGCCCGCTCCGCCGCCGCGCCGAGCTGGAGAGCCTGGCCAACGACGTGAGCGAGGGCCAGACCGTCCTGCACCGCGCCGACCTGGCACTCGGTGCCACCGTGGCGCGCCTGGCCGAGTCGGAGACTGCCCTCGAGGCGGCGACCCACGCCGCCGATCTCGCGCGTGAGTCCGAGCGGACTACCGCCGTCGCCCGCGAGGACGCCGTGCGGTTGGCCAATCAGGTGCAGCGGGAACTGGCTGAGGCCCGCGGGCACCTCACCTCATTAGAGGAGCGGATCGAGCGGTCCGAGCGGCGGCTGCAGGAGATCGATGCCAGCCTCACCGAGGGCGACCTCGCGCGGGCGCGGCTGGACGAGAACCTCGGCCAGGGCCGGGCTCTCCTCGCCGACCTCGAGGCCCAGCAGGAAGGTGCCCGCGATGCGCGGGTGCACTGGCAGGTGCAGGAAGCCCAGCTGCAGGCCCGGCTCGACGGGGCCCGTTCGGCGCTGGAGCGGGCCAACCGGATCGGCTCCGAAGCCGACCAGGCAGCGGTGACCCTGGCGGGGGAGCTGAGTCAGATCGAGACTGACACCTCGGCGCTCGCTGGGCAGCAGGCCCAGTGGATCGAGGCCCGCTCCGAGCGCAGAGTCGCGGTGCAGGAGCTGGAGGCCGCCGCCACCGGCGCCGACGAGGCTGCTCAGCTGGCCGAGGCCGTCCTCGCCGAAGCGGAGCGAGCGCTGCACGAATCCCGCGCCCGGGTCGAGCAGCTCACCGAGGAATACCATCGGCTGGAGCTCGAGACCATCGAAGCGGCCGGCCGCCGCCGCGCGATCATCGAACGGGTGGAGAGCGAGTGGCGGAAGCCGCTCGATACCCTGCTGGCGGAAGCGCCCATGCTGGACCTGGATCTCGAGACCCTCGAGAGCGAGTCCCGCCGGATCATCGAGGCGCTGGAGGGCATCGGCCCGGTCAACGCGCTCGCGGTCGAAGAGCACGCCGAGGAGAGCAAGCGGCTGGAATTCCTCACCGCCCAGCGGGACGACCTGGTGGCCGCCCGGCACTCGCTGACCCAGGCCATCCGCGAGATCGACGGCACGGCCCGCACCATGTTCATGGAGACGTTCACCGCCGTGCGCGGCAACTTCCTGCACGTCTTCCAGACCCTGTTCGGCGGCGGTGAGTGCGACCTCCGCCTGGCCAATCCGGACGACCCGCTCGAGAGCGAGATCGACATCCACGCGGCGCCGCGCGGCAAACGGGTGCAGCGGATCCACCTGCTCTCCACCGGCGAGCGCTACCTGGTGGCGGTGTCACTGCTGTTCAGCATCTACCTGACCAAGCCCAGCCCCTTCTGTCTCATGGACGAGGTCGACGCGCCGCTGGACGACGCGAATGTGGGCCGGTTCATCCGCCTGCTCGAGGAATTCAAGAAGTCGACCCAGTTCATCGTCATCACCCACAATCCGCGGACCATGCAGGCAGCGGAGGCGGTCTATGGGGTGACCATGCAGGAACCGGGGGTGTCCACGATCGTGGGAGTCAGGCTGGGAGAGCTGGAGCGGGTATGAGCCATTAGCCATTAGCTAACGGCTAACGGCTAGCGGCCAACGGCCAACGGCCAGCGCACCACCAGGAGTGAGCCGATGTTGATCGTCATGTCTCACGACGCCACCGACGACCAGATCCGCCGGGTGTGCGATGCCATCCAGGAGATGGGCTACCAGGCCCGTCCCATGCCCGGGCGGCAGCGCACCACGGTCGGCCTGGTCGGGAACGATGGCCGGGTGGACGGCTCCCGCATCTCGGCGCTGCCGGGGGTACAGGAAGTCATTCACGTCACCAAGCCCTACAAGCAGGTGTCTCGCGAGTGGAGAAACGAGCCGACGGTCGTCCGGTTGCCGGGAGGACTGGCGATCGGGGGTGAGGACGTGGTGGTGATGGCCGGGCCCTGCTCGGTCGAGAGCGAGCGCCAGATTCTCGCCGCCGCAGAGGCCGTGCGGGAGGCGGGCGCCACGGTGCTCCGGGCCGGCGCCTTCAAGCCGCGCTCGTCTCCGTATTCCTTCCAGGGACTCGGGCTCGAAGGGCTGCGGCTGCTGGCCCGAGCCCGGGAAGAGACCGGCCTCCTGATCGTCACCGAGGCCATGGATCCGGAAGGGGCGGAGCGGGTGGCGGAGGTCGCGGACATCATCCAGATCGGCGCCCGCAACATGCAGAACTACTCGCTGCTCAAGCGGGTGGGCCGGCTCCCCCGGCCCGTCCTGCTCAAGCGCGGACTCTCGGCCACCATCCAGGAGCTGCTGCTCTCGGCGGAGTACATCCTGGCGGAGGGGAATCCCAACGTCGTCCTGTGCGAGCGTGGGGTGCGCGGCTTCGATTCCGCCACCAGGAACCTGTTCGACCTCTCCGCGGTGCCCGTCGTGAAGGGTCTGTCCCACCTGCCGATCATCGCCGACCCCAGCCATGGCACGGGGCATCGGGACATGGTCATCCCGATGGCGCGCGCCGCGGTCGCCGCCGGCGCCGATGGCCTGCTGGTGGAGGTTCACCCAAACCCGGACCGGGCCTTGTCCGACGGGGCGCAGAGTCTCTATCCGGAGCAGTTCGCGAGGATGATGCGGGAGACCCGGCTGATTGCCGAGGCTATCGGGCGGCGCATTGCGGCGCCGACAGGAGCGCGAGCGTGAGCGGACCGGCGGACGGGCGGACCGGCGGACGGTGGATTCGGTGGTCAGGAGTGCTCGGCGCCATGGCCGCGATCGCCGCGCTCGGAGCATTCCGGTCCGCCCGTCCGCCCGTCCGCCCGTCCACCCTGCAGGACCCCGACCCCAAGGCCCTCATCGAACGCTCCGCCAAGGCGTACCAGGGCATCAGCTCCTTCCGGGCCACCTTCCGCCAGATCATCGCCGACTCGATGATCGGGACCTTCGAGAGTCAGGGCAACCTCACCCAGGCGGGCGAGGCGAAACTGGCAATGCGGTTCACCGACCCTTCGGGCGAGGCGATCGTGATGGATGGAGAGCACATCTGGGTCTATACCCCGAGCACCACGCCGGGCCAGGTGATCCGACTCAAGATCCCCTCGGATCCGACCTACGGGCCCAATCTGCTGGCCTGGTTTCTGACCAAGCCCACCGAGCGCTATCGCAGCCGGTACGTGAAGTCGGACGCACTCGGCGGCCGCGGGGTCGACGTGGTGGCGCTGACCCCGCTGGACAAGAACCTGCCGTTCAGCGACGCCGTGGTCTGGCTGGATCAGTTCGACTACCTGCCCCGCAAGCTGGAAGTGCGCGAAAAAGGCGGGAACCGCCGCACCCTGATCCTCTCCTCGGTCGAGACCAACCGGCGAGTCTCACCGAGCACGTTCACCTTCGACGTCCCCAACGGCGTCCGCATCGTGGACCAGTAAGCCCGCAATAACTCGCGGAGGTCCCAGGCGGAAGCGACCCTGTCGCCTGATGCCAGAGGTCGTCTTCCCTCCGCGGCCGCTGCGTCCTCCGCGTCTCTGCGTTGCTGTTCGCTTTCTATCCTGACGCGGGATCGAGTGCGTCGCGAAGTGCGCGTCCAACCTCATCCGCCCGCACCGGATCCAGGCCCGCCTCCCGCGCCAACCTGAGCGCCTCGAGTCCCAGCACCGCATACAACACCCGATCGTCCTTGCCGAGCGCCACGAGATGCGCCCGGATGGTGCTGAGATCCCCCCGTCGCACCGGACCGGTCAGGGCGGCGGCCGGGGTCTGGCGCTCCAGGTTCTCCAGCGCCCCGACCATGAGCGGCAGGTACAGCTTCGACGACAGGTCAGCCGGTACTCCGGCAGAGGCCCCGAGACGGGCCGCCGCACCTGCCAGCGCGACCACGTAGTTCCCGATCATCACCGCGCCGGCATGGTAGGCCGGTTTCTGCCCTGCCTCCAACCTGAACGGATGGAGTCCGAGGAGACGCGCCAGCCGCTCCGCTTCCGGCACCGCCCGGTCGTCCCCCTCCACCGCCGCGTAGGCCCCGCGCCAGCGCTGGGCCGCAGTGCCCGGGTCGGAGACCGTCTGGAGGGGATGCAGGGAGCCCAGCGCCGCGCCGGTGGCTTCGAGCGGGGACAACGCCTCCCGGCCGTGCAGCCCCGACAGATGCAGGACAACCTGCTCCGCCCGCACCACCCCCGCCCCGGCCAGCTCGCCGGCGAGCGCGGGGATCACGTCATCGGGCACCGCGAGAATGACACTCCCAGCACCGCTCACCGCCTCCTCCACCGCGCCTGCGGCCTCGCGCCGGGACCACAGCACCACCTGCTCGCCCGCCGCGGCCAGCGCCCCGGCGAGGCCCCGCCCCATACGCCCGCCTCCGACGATCGCGATCATGCCGCGCTCCGCAGCCATGCGAGGATCAGCGACAGGCCGATGAGCGCGAAGATCGCCGAAAACAGCCGGTACAGGGTCGGCCCGCTCGAGCGGCGTTGCACCCGCACGCCCAGCGGAACGGTCACCAGCGCGCCGAGCGAGAGCGGCAGTGCCATCCTGAGATCCACGAACCCGGCCATCATGTCCGAGACCTGCGGGCCGGGACCGGCAGTGAGGTAACCCAGGCCGCCAGCCAGCGTGGTGAGACACACCCCCGCGAGCGCGGTCGGCGCCACCGCCTTGACCGGCAGGCGCCCGACATACAGCAGCACCGGGACGGCGATGAGTCCACCCCCGATGCCGAGCAGCGCCGACAGACCACCCCCGATGAATCCGGCCAGCACCAGCCAGACCCAGGAGTGCTCCGCCCGCGGAGCCGAGGCTGCCGGTTCTGCCGCACGCTGCGCCCGCCGGGCCATGTCCAGCGCAGTA
>JBGQJV010000281.1:0-5334 GCA_041499215.1 Gemmatimonadota bacterium
ATCATCCGCTCCGGACTCGACCCCGACCTCCTGGCCGGCGAGGTGCTGCGCGGCGATGCGATCGTCGCGACCCGCGGGGTGAACCTCTGGTACAGCAACAAGGCCGTGCTGCTCGAAGCGGGCGGGCGGGTCGTCGCCGATGCCGGCCGCTTCAGCCGGCTGGTGCGCTACATCCAGCCGAGCCGGACGGGGGCGGTCCTGGCCTCGGGACGGCAGGCCCCGCGGATCGCCATCGTCTGCCTCAGCGCGGAGGATCTGCTTCGGCCCGGCGGCGGCGAGCAGGTGATGACCCACGCGCGGGAGCTCCGCGCCCGGCTGCTGGAGGTGTCGCAGCGGCTGGGGATCCGGCTGCCGGTGTACGTGGTCTTCACCAAGGCCGACAAGATCCCGTACTTCAGCGACTTCGTGCGCAACTTCTCCAGCGAGGAAGCCAAGGAAGTCCTCGGCGCCACATTGCCGTGGGACACCGGGCCGGCGGGCACCTACGCCGACCGCACCGCCAGTCGCATCAGCTCCGCCATGCAGCGACTGGCCGGTTCGCTCGCCGCCCATCGGCTGCAGTTCCTCCCGCGGGAGACCCAGCCGGCGGTGCTGTACGGGGCGTACGAATTCGCCCGTGAGTTCCGCAAGCTGCTGCCGCAGGCCACCCAGTTCCTGGTCGACCTGTGCAAGCCGAGCCAGCTGGAAGTGAGCCCGGTGCTCCGGGGCTTCTACTTCTCCGGCGTCCGGGCGGTGATCGTGGAGGAAGCGGGACAGGCGGTCCAGCAGCAACAGCGTCAGGCCGATCCCATGGTGATGGATGCCACCCAGGTGTTCGTGCCATCGATGTACGGCCGGCAGCAGGCAGCGGCCGGGCCGGTCGGCCCGGTTTCCCGCAAGATCCCGCAGTGGATGTTTCTGGGCCGGCTGTTCAAGGACGTGATCTACAAGGACCGGGTGGCGCTGGCGGCGACCGCGGGCGGTACCAAGGTCAATCTGCTCCGCCGGGTGTTCCTCGCGACCGCCGCGGGGCTGGCGGTGTTCTACACCCTGATGCTGCTGATCTCCTTCGCCGGCAACCGCCGGCTGCAGCATCGGGTAGAGGCCGCGGTCCGCAACGTCTCTGGGGATGCGCTTCCCCCGGGCGACCTGGCGACCTCCGAGACCCTGCGCCGGCTGGACACCCTCCGGGTGGTCACCGAATCGCTGGGGAGCTGGCACCGAAGCGGCGCCCCGGTGGGCCTCCGCTGGGGACTCTACAGCGGCAACGGATTGTACCGCGAGGTGAACCGGATCTACTTCGCCCGGTTCGACAGCCTGCTCTATAGCCGCACCGCGGAGCGGGTGCTGGAGAACATCCGCAGCTTCCCGCCGCTCCGGAACGACAGCAGCGACTACACCTGGAGCTACGGGCTACTGAAGGCCCACCTGATTACCAGGTCCTATCCCGAAAAGAGCACGGCGGATTTCCTGGCGCCGGTGCTGGAGGGGGCCTGGAGCCAGGGAAAGCCTCCGCTCGCCGACGAGCGGACCCGGCTGGCGCGGGCCCAGTTCACCTTCTTCGCGGAAGAGCTGGCCCGGGGCCCGAACCCGTTACCGGACATCACCGACAGTTCGGCCGTGCAGAAGGCGCGAAAGTTCCTGGCCCAGTTTAAGAACGGGGAACAGATCTACCTGATCATGCAGACCGGGGCGGCCAAGTGGGGTGCCAAGTCGTTCGACTTCGACCGGGCCTATCCCAACGCCAGTCAGGTCCTCAGTGCGTCCCGCGTGGTGCCGGCGGCGTTCACCCGGCAGGGCTGGCGCTATATGCAGGACTCCGCGCTCAAGAAGCCCGACCAGTATTTCCAGGGCGAGGAGTGGGTTCTGGGCGGCGAGAAGCTGAGCGAGCGGGAGCGCTACGCCATTGTCGATTCCATCCGTGGCTGGTACCGCCGGGACTACGCCGACCGGTGGCGCAAACTGCTGGCGGACGCGCGGCTGGTGCCGATCACGTCGATCGCGGACGGCGGGAAGAAGCTGCTGGTCCTGGGTGGCAATACCTCGCCGGTCATGCAGCTGATCAACGCGGTGTCGCTCAACACCGCGATCGATTCCGGCATCGGCGGGCTGTTCGTCCCGGCGACGGTGGTCTCACCGGCCGACACCACCAGGCTGATCGGCGACAAGACCAAACCCTACATGGCCGCGGTGCTGGCTACCGCCACGGCGCTGGAGCAGATCGGGGGCGCGCCGGAGGGCCAGCGCGAGGGCTTTGCCCAGGAGGCCAAGACCCAGGTGGCCACCGCCCGGAACGCCGCCCTCACCCTCAAGCTGGACTTCGGCGCCGACCAGTTCGCCGTTGGCCCGGAGATCATCCGGCTGCTCACCGACGGACTCACCCGGGTGGACGGCATGCTGGGCAACGTCGGGGTCGCCGCAGTCAACAAGTCCGGCGCGGACCTGTGCGCGGATGTGAACCCGGTGCTGCGCAAGAAGCCGTTCTACATGGGCGGGCCCGACGCCACGTCGAAGGATCTCGACAACGTCTTCCAGCCGGCCAAGGGCGCCATCGCCAACCAGCTGAAGGGCCCGATCGGCAACTACGTGCAGGAACAGGGCGACGGCTACGCGCCCAAGCCGGGCAGTGGCATCAGGCCCAATCCGGCCTTCTTCACCTTCCTGAGCCGGGCCACCCAGTTCTCCCGCACGATGTACCCCACCGAAGGCCAGCCGGGCCCGCGGCTCACGTTCACCTTCCGCCCCCTCTTCAGCGCGGACTTCAACCAGGTCACCCTGACGGTGGATGGGCGGTCACTGCAATTCACCCCGACCATCACCGGCGACAAGGGCGTCATCTGGAGCCTGAACGAAGCGAGCGAGGCCAGGGTCGTGGTCAACATCGGGGGCAACCCGCAGCCGCTCCAGAGGTCGGGGCCGTGGGCCCTGTTCCAGCTCTTCAGTGAGGCCAA
The DNA here is from genome assembly GCA_041499215.1 of Gemmatimonadota bacterium. Classification (GTDB taxonomy): domain Bacteria; phylum Gemmatimonadota; class Gemmatimonadetes; order Gemmatimonadales; family GWC2-71-9; genus JADJOM01. The sequence continues at coordinate 2,931 of JBGQJV010000281.1, forward strand.
GGGTTGGAAGCCGGCGGGTGGTAACAGGTACCAGGCGGCATGGAGCTTCACACACGAGAACCGGCCGGTGCAGGTGCCGTTCGAGTTGAACTTCCCGCTTGGCGCCCCAATATTGAACCCCACCTGGCTCGACGGCCTGTCCTGCGTGGCCAGGATCTCCAGCTAGACCACCCCAGCGGGCGGAGTTACTCCGTCCGTCCGGAGTCTCCCTGATGCGACTCTCGACTGTGACTTCACTCGCCGCCCTCGCCGTTCTCGCTGCCTGCCACAAGGGGAAGGCCGCGGCCCCGCTGGTGGCCCCCGCCCCGGAACTGCAGGTCGCGGTCCGCGTGGTAGACCTGGGGTCCATTCTCCTGTCCGACAATGCGCGGGTGTTTGCCGACTCGATCCGCAAAGTGATCAGAGACACCGTCGAGTGGAAGCAGATCTGGGCCCAGGCCACCCGACTCCAGCCCAGCCCGCCGGCGCGGCCCGTGGTCGACTTCAGTAATTACTTCGTGATTCTCGCCGCCGCGGGCCAGGGCCATCCGGGTGACGTGATCCACGTCGACAGCATGGGCTACAGCCGCAAGCTCGCGGTCATAGTGATCCGCACCACCACAGGCTGCCAGAACATCCCCGCCACCGCCTACCCGTTCGAGCTGGCCAGGGTGCCGCGCTTCGATGGCGACCCGGCGTTCCGGGAACAGCGGGCCAGGGCGCCGGAGTGCCAGTAGGACCATTGGCCGTTGGCTCTTGGCCATTGGCCGCTGGCTGTTCCGGCGCGGCGCCGGCCTCCGGCGTTGATGGCCGACATCCCGACGAGTACGCTAACGGCTAACGGCTAACGGCCAACGGCCAACGGCTAACGGCCGACGGCCAACGGCCCCAGCATGACCTTCCAGCGCAAACTCCTTCTCGGCGTCTCCGGCATGGTGCTCCCCGCCCTGCTGGTAGGCGCCGAAGCCATTCGGAGCAATGCCCTCGAGCGCCACGCCCTGGAGGCGCTCGGCAACAGTCTGGGGAGAAACCGCACCTACGCCGAGCTGGAGACGGCGATGTTCAACCAGAGTGAGGTGATCTGGCGCCACCTCACCGGGTTGGACCCCGATGCCCGCAAGGAATTCGATCTCTCCGGCCAGGTGGTGATGTACTGGTTCGACCGCTGGCAGGCCGAGCTGGGTCCGGGGCAGGACCAGCTGAGCGAGTCAGTGCTGCAGATCCAGCGCCAGTTTACCGCGGTGGGGGACAGCGCCATCCGGCTCACCGACAGCGGCCACCGGGAACAGGCCTACCGCTTCGCCGCCGCGGAGCTCCGGAACCGGATCCAGCCGGCGCTCACCGCCCTCAATCGCCAGATCTACCGCCGCACCCGCGAGACCAGCGTCCAGGCCGCCTTCGGCCGGGTGGAGGAAGTCGTCGACTCGGAGCGGCGAATCCTGGTGGCGATCGTCGTCGGCACGCTGGTACTCGGGCTGTCCCTCGCCTGGGCCATGGCCAAGAGCCTGGCCCGCCCCATCAACGAGCTGCGCGGGGCCATGGCAGTGGTCGGGTCAGGTGATCTCGATCATCCGATCCGGGTCACCTCGCGAGACGAAATCGGTGACCTGGCGCGTGCCTTCCTGGGAATGACCGAGAGCCTGCGGCAGTCGCGCACCGAAATGATCCGGCTCAATGACGAGCTCGGGGCCAAGGTGGCCCAGCTGGAGCAGGCTCAGTCCCAGCTGGTGCAGTCGGAGAAGCTGGCCTCGATCGGCGAGATGGCAGCCGGGGTGGCCCACGGTCTCCGCAACCCGCTCGCCAGCCTGCGGGCCGCGGCCCAGCTGGTCCTGCACCATCCCGGGTCCCCGGCCGCGGGGGAACAGCTGCAGGCCATCCTCGGCGAAGTGGATCGGCTTGACCGCCGCATCACCCACCTGCTCACGTTTTCCCGGCCGGCGCCGTTCCGGCCGGGACTCGAGCGGGTGGAGGCGGTGGTCCAGGCGGTCCTGCCGGTCTTCGCCGAGCGGGTCCGGCTGCAGCGGGTGTCGCTGACGGTCGAGATCGATCCCGGCCTCCCCGAGATCCCCACGGACCCGATGCGGCTGGAACAGGCGCTGTTGGAGTTGATCGGCAATGCGCTGGACGCGATGCCCGACGGAGGCCGACTCCGGCTCTCCGCCTCCCCCGCGGCGGGGGACGGAGGACATCCCGGCGTGGCGTTCACCATTGCCGACAGCGGCCGGGGCATCCCGCCGGAGACCCTGCGCGAGGTAGGCCAGCCGTTCTTCACCACTCGTCCCGAGGGGACCGGGCTGGGCGTCGCCACCGCCAGGCGGTTCATCGAACAGCACGGCGGACGCCTGACGCTGGAGAGCCAGGTCGGGGTCGGGACGACCGTTCGGGTATGGCTGCCGCTTACGTCGGTGGCGCCGGTCTCCGCCCC